>CAUTTN010000009.1:0-26227 GCA_963541225.1 uncultured Treponema sp. | reverse complement strand
ACAAAAAAAAGCACAAAATATACTTTTCGTTTTATGATAAACCTAAACAATTAAGACCTCCTAAAACTTAGCACCATCTAACATAATAACAGGTTCAAAATTTTATGTCAATACCGAAATCGAAATGCACGAATTTTAAAAACCTGAAAAGATATTTTTTTCAATACCGATATTAACTTGAAAAAAAACTTTATAAATGATAAACTTGCAAATATGGTAAAAGCTGTTTTTGCGGGTTCTTTTGATCCGCCAACCTACGGACATTTAAATGTAATAGAGCGAGCCGTAAATATTTTCAATGAAATACATATCGTAATTGCAGTAAATAACAATAAAAATTATTTGTTTTCAGGTGAAGAACGGAAAGAAATGTTGGAAAAACTTACTTCCGATAAGAAAAACATTATAGTAACTACATGGCAGTCCTTGATTGTAGATTATGCCAAAAAGATAGATGCAAAGGTATTAATACGCGGCGTTAGAAATGTTTCGGATTTTTCTTATGAGTTCGATTTGGCTTTAATGAATAAGGGCTTAAATCAAGATATTGAAACAATGTTCTTACTACCCGATCCAAAGTACTTTGTCTTGCGTTCAAGTTCAATCAAAGAACTGGCTTCTTTCGGAGGCGACCTTTCAGGTATGGTTCCTACTATTGTAGAAAACGCCTTACATCAGAAATTTGGACAGTAACATTCATAAAAAGCGACGAATTCTTTTCCGATAATTTATTTTTACACCTATAAAAGATTGTTTTTTTTGATTTAGATGTGATATATTTAATAATAGGGATTTTTTATTCCCTATATATTTACATTTTATGGAGATAAAAATGAAAAAACGATTTATTTTTTTTACCATGCTGGTCTTAGTGATGGTCTTATCGCAAGGATGTTTTTTACTGGATAATATGGTAATAGAGGAAACGGAACCTCAGCCTCATAAACCCATGTTGGACGTAGGAAGCCGCATAAACGGTAAAACTATTGTCTGGGTCAATCGGGATAATGTATACGGTTGGAAATACTTAGCCATAGGCAGTGAGTCAAAACCCATACAGTGGGCAAATGATTCGAGCAGGTTTTTAAGCGATAAAAATATGACTGAAGGAATGGGAAGAGGAAAAGTAAATACTCTTTATCTTAAAAACGAATTTAGTTCTCAAGCACACACAATATCCAACAATGCCGCCCTCTATTGCATTTCGGTAGGAGGCTGGCTGCCTTCAAGAGCTGAAGCCGAAAAAATTATTCCGTTTGCAAACAGAAGTTTTTGGACTTCAAACGGAGAAAAAACATCAAAGGCTGTTTACTATGACATTATATCAAGCAGTTTTAAAACCGAATTCAGAGATGAAAGAAAAACGATAGTAACCATTCCCGTTTATTATCTTGATTCAAACGGAAATGAAGTAAACCCTTAAAAAAACGGTACCGCTAAAACAAAACGTTTTAGCGGTTACTATACTTTCTTTGTCTGTTTTACAGGCATATTATTTTCAAACAAAAAACTTATATAATAATCTTCAAGAGTATTTTTAGGACCTTCGATATTAAGCCGTTTTCTGGCTCCTGCATTGTTATGTCTCTCGACATAAGAAGCATAAAACAGACGAGGGTCTGTATTTGAAAAATCGAAATCTCTTTTAAGAAGACCGGAAACCTCGTCCCGCCCTATGACGGGTACTCCTTTTTTGGATAATTGTTCTCTTACAAACAAAATATCTTCATAAGAAATTCCAAACAAAAACTCCTCTAAAGCCTGACCTATTACCTTTTGCGGTAATTTTTCAAGCAAAAACTTTTGCCACTTTTCGTCTAAGTTTGTAGAAAGCAAAAATAACTCGCTTGTTCCCATCATTGTTCCGAAAACCGGAGCAAGTTTATCCCTTGCATACCAAACCCCCGTCAAAACCGGAGCAAAAGTCGTTATATTTTGATCCAATCTATGTTCCCAAAGATGGGTTAAGGCATCGGCAACGTCCTTTCTTTTTTCCTTACTTAAAAGATTACTGTCCAATATGGATATATAAACATCTTCGGACATTATAGTAAACATTATATTTAAAGTTGCATTGCGGAGTATTTCTATTTCTTTTTTAGGAAAAAGAGATTTTGCCGCAATTTTTGTAAGAGCTGAAAAAACATGAAATTTTGCAACTATAAAACCCCGACCGAGTATCGCCTTTGTAGGCATGGAAAGCATACGCGAATCGGTTGGCGTTTTACAAAGATTTTCTATCAAAGTTTTTTGCGATCTTGTTTCCCCTGCAAGCACGCTTGTTTCTTTAATCGATGGAAATCGGGAGATTGCACTTGACAGCCTTTCCAAATCAAGGAGTTTTTTTGAAAGTTCCACAACAGAATTCTTATATTTGCCGTTTAAGCGTTCAAAAGCATTTTCGACTAAGATTTTTTCGTCATTATTTAATACTACAATGTCGGTAGAAATTATATCGCTAATATTCATTATTTTTCCAAAGTACGGTATTTTAAGTTTTTTAATTAATGCCCTTAATATATTATAATACATTTTTAAAAATTTTAAAAGTATTTTACATTTTATTACCGGCGATTTATATAAAAACGACTTAAATTTACAAAAAAATATATTTTTTTAAAACTGTTATAAAATAGGTTAAAATAAGAGATTTGAGTATTGACAAAATACATATTTTTGTACTATTATAACCCTCATACTATAGTTAAGGAGTGCCGAAATGCCTTGTGGTAAAAAACGAAAAAGAAAGAAAATGTCCACACATAAGCGAAAGAAAAAGCTCAGAAAGAATAGACATAAGAACAAAAAATAAATTGTTCAATTACTAAAATAACTTTCGATCGATAAGAAAGGGACTTGTTTTGTAAAGTCCCTTTTTTTTGAATTTTAGGAAAAAAACTGTGAACCAAAAATTATTGAGCAAGATAAACGGTCCTGAAGATTTAAAAACTCTTTCCACCGAAGAGGTTGGAAGATTGGCTTCCGAAATTCGTTCGGAAATCTTACATGTTGTCGGAAATAACGGCGGACACCTTGCCAGTAACCTCGGAGTAATAGAACTTACTCTTGCAATACATAGAGTTTTTTCAAGTCCTGATGATTCTATAGTGTGGGATGTAGGACATCAGTCTTATGCACACAAGCTGATTACGGGAAGATATAAACGCTTTTCTACTTTAAGAAAAAAAGACGGAATTTCAGGTTTTCCAAAGCGGGAGGAAAGTCCGCATGATGCTTTTAATACCGGACATGCTTCCACTTCAATTTCCGCAGCCTTGGGAATTTTGGAGGGTAAAAGGCTTAATAATGACAATGGAAAGGTTATTGCCGTAATAGGCGACGGTGCTTTAACTGGCGGTATGGCTTTTGAAGCTCTTTGTAATGCCGGTGAATTAAAAAATGATTTAATTATTATTCTTAATGATAATAAAATGTCCATAGGCAAGAATACCGGAGCTATTTCCGAATATTTGAGCCGCCTTACCGTCCATGCCGGTTATCAGCAGTTTAAATACTTTTTAGATACTGCCGTCGATTCTATTCCTTTTATCGGAGCAAAAATACATGATATTATATGGCGGTTAAAGCACGGTATGAAAGGTATTTTTTACAGTAGTAATATTTTTGTCAATTTGGGGTTTAAATATGTAGGACCTTTAAACGGACATAATACAAAAAAATTAGAAAAAATTTTAAAAAATGTAAAAAAACTAAAATGTCCCTCAGTTATTTTGGTAGAAACGGAAAAGGGACACGGCTATTCTTTTGCAGAGAGAGACTCTGAAAGTTTTCATGGTATAGGACCGTTTAATATTGAAAACGGAAAAGTAGAAAAAAATGAATCTTTGACCTTTACTCAGGCTTTTAGTAAATCTCTTTTATCCTATGCCGAAAAAAATAATAAAATTACGGCGATAACTGCCGCTATGGAAGCCGGTACCGGACTTTCTGCTTTTCGTAACGAATTTAAAGAACGTTTTTTTGATGTGGGTATTGCCGAAGAACATGCCGTAACATTTGCTGCAGGGCTTGCAGTTACGGGTATAAGACCTATTGTTGCAATTTACAGTACTTTCTTGCAAAGGGCTGTAGATCAAATCATTCACGATACGGCACTGCAAAATCTTCCCGTGATTTTCGCTTTAGACAGAGCAGGAGCTGTTCCGGGCGACGGCGAAACACATCAAGGACTTTTCGACATTTCGCTTTTACGTCCTATTCCGAATATTTCGATTTTATGCCCTGCTTCGGAAAAAGAGCTTGATCTAATGCTGGGCTGGGCTTTGCTGCAAGATCAGCCTGCTTTTATCCGTTATCCTAAAGCATCCTGCCCTAAGGAAACTGAAGAATTTTCTGCACCGATTATTGCAGGACGAGGTGTTTTAATTAGAAATTCGGATAAAAGTAATGTTTTATTGGTATGTACCGGAGGAATGTATCAAGAAGCAAAAGATGCTGCAAATCAACTTGCTCATAAAGGTATTTACTCCGATATATATAATATACGGTTTGCAAAACCGGTAGACGAGAACTTTTTTTTATCGGTTGCGGAAAACTATTTACATATTATTTTTATAGAAGACGGAGTCGAAATAGGAGGGATTTCGGCTTATTTAAGCAATCTTTTAAAAAATAAAAACACGGAGATTCTTGCTTTTGCGGATATGTTTTTTCCTCAAGGAACACGATCGGAAATTTTTGCGGCTGCAGGCGTATCTTCGGAGCATATTGCTCAAGCGGCGGAGAAGTTTTTTACAAAAGTTATTGTAACACAAAAAGCCCATGCTCTACCGTAATTTTATGTTGGGAGTGGCGATAAATGGAATTTTTTAGCAATTTATTTTTATTTTATGGGCGGTATTTACAGCCTGCTTTAGATGTTTTTTTACTTTCCTTTGTAATTTATAAGGCTTATCAAATTTTACTTAAAACTCAAGCCTTACAGCTTGTAAAAGGTGCTTTACTCACTTTGGTAATTTATGCAATAGCTTTTATTTTAAAACTTAATACCATTCTTTGGCTTTTAAATGCCTTAGCTCCCGGTCTTGTAATCGGTGTTGCAATTATTTTTCAGCCGGAGCTCAGGAAAATATTTTCAAAAATAGGACAAAGCAGTTTATTAAGATTGGGTAAACATTCCGGTCATTCTCATATAGATTCCATTCTTATTGCCGCCGAAATTCTATCCGATAAAAGACGGGGAATGCTTATTGTTTTTATGCGGCGTAATAATCTGAAAGATATTGCAGAAACAGGAACAAAAATAAATGCTGATCTTTCTTCAAGTCTTCTTGTTACTATTTTCGGACATGACACACCTTTGCATGACGGAGCAACCATCGTTCAGGACGGAAAGATTATTTCCTCAGGCTGCTTTCTACCTCTATCGGAGCAAAACGATATAAAGAAAACATTTGGAACCAGACATAGAGCAGCTTTGGGAGTTTCGGAAGAAACTGACGCTGTTGTGCTGGTTGTGTCCGAAGAATCGGGTGCTTTAAGTCTTGCGTATGATTCAAAACTTTATTATGATTTAAGTACGGAAGAAATTGTAAGACAGCTTGAAAAACTTTTAAATATCCGAAGCGAATTTTCTGCAGAAGAACAAGCCGAATTAGTGGAGGCATTAAAAAATGAAATTTAAAAAAATATTAGAAGTTATTATAGAAAATTGGCCGGCAAAAGTTTTAAGCTTTGTTTTTGCCATTATTCTGGTACAGTTTTATAAAGGAAGTCTTCTTGAAAAAAAATATTTTTCCGTTCCTCTTGTAATAGAAAATTCGGGGGAATTGGTTCCTACCGTAATTTTACCTAAAACGGTAAATGTTTCCGTTTGGGGTGAGTCTTCTTTAATTGCACCTATAAGAGAAGACGATATAATAGCTTTTGTGGATTTTTCTGTCTTTGATACTGAGGGAGATTATCATGTTTCGGTTCAGACAAAATTAAAAGGGTCTGCAGCAAACGTTACTCCTCTTGAAATTAAAGTTGACCCGGGAGAGTTGGATATAAAATTGGAAAAAAGTCTTACAAAAAGAGTAGATATTAAACTTTCTTTAAAAGGTTCTCCTTTTAAAGGTTATGAAATTTATGAAACTGGATTAGATCCTTCATCGGTTGAAATAAGCGGACCGGTTTCTGTTGTTTCTAAAATTAACGATATATTTACAAACAATATCCAGATGGCAAGCCGAAAAACAGGCTTTTCGGGCTATGTTGATATTTCGCGGACAAATTCTTTGGTATCCGTTATAGGAACAGGTAAAATAGCGTATTCCGTTAAAATAAGAGAAATTGCGGAAACTAAAACTTATAAAAATTTAAGTGTTTTTTTTGAAGACCTTGATAAAACGTTGGAAGTATCGGAACCGCCTCTAGGATTTTTGACGGTCAAAGGATCTTCTTCTATTTTATCCTCATGGAAACCTCCGGCAAATGTTTTAAAAGTTTCTTGTGCAAATATTTTAAAGCCGGGTATTTATAATTTTCAGGTACAGGCTGTAGTTCCAGGAAAGTTGGAACTTGTAAATGCCGAACCTAAAAATATTCAGGTAGAAATAAAATTTAAAGACGTTGATAATTTAGATGAGGTCGATTAATGATTATGGGAATAGGAATCGATATTGCCGAAGTTTCCCGTTTTAAAAAATGGACCTGTAATCAAGGGCTTTTGGAAAAATATTTTAATAAAAATGAATTAGAACAAATAAATAATAAAGGTAATTTTACCTGCTTCTCTTTGGCTGCCCGTTTTGCAGGAAAGGAAGCTTTCGGAAAAGCTTTGGGATTAGGACTTAAAGGCATACGCTTAAAAGATATTGCAATACTAAACGATTTTAACGGTAAACCTGAAATTAAACTTACAGGTTCGGCTTTAAATGCCTTTAATAAAATAGGGGCGGATAAATTACATATTTCTTTAACTCATGAAAAAGAATTTGCAGCAGCCTTAGTCATTATTGAAAAATCTACAGATTCACCGTAAACTATCAGAGGATTGCCGTCGGTTTATCCCCCTACCCTTTCGATTAAAAAAAGCCCTTGACGCTTACATGCGTTTAAGGGCTTTGTGTTTTATAAAAATGTATTGGCTTAGATGTGTTCAAATCTTGCTGTAAAGAAGCGAAGCTGTTTGGGTTCGTAAACGAACTTTAAGCCTTTGATGTCTTCTTTGTGTTTGTAAAGTTTGATTACTGCATCCGCTACAATGTCCATGTGTTTGTAGGTATAAACACGGCGGGGAATTGTTAAGCGTACGGTTTCCAGTTTGGGGACGTGATTCTCGCGAGTTTTAGGGTCACGTCCTGCCGAAACAATTCCGCGTTCCATACTGCGTACGCCGGATTCGATGTAAAGTTCCGCTGCCAATGCCTGTGCGGGGAATTCGGTTTGCTTAAGGTGAGGACAAAAGCGTCTTGCGTCAAGGAATACCGCGTGTCCGCCGACAGGCTCGATAATCGGAACCCCTGCTTCAAGAAGTTTTTCGCCCAAATAGCGAACCTGCTTTATTCTGTGTTCGATATATTCGAACTGCAAGGCTTCTTTTAAACCGATTGCCATAGCTTCCATATCACGCCCGGCCATTCCGCCGTAAGAGGGCATTCCCTCGAATACTACAACGAATTCTTTTGCAGCTTGGAAAAGATCATCATCGTTCATGCAGAGGAATCCTCCGATGTTTACGATACAATCTTTTTTACCGCTCATGGTACAACCGTCTGCGTAGCTGAACATTTCGTGTACTATTTCTTTTATGGTTTTATTTTCGTATCCCGCTTCCTGTTCTTTTATAAAGTAAGCGTTTTCCACACAACGTGTTGCGTCATAGAAAACTTTTATACCGTGCTTTTTAGTAAGAGCACGTACATCTTTCATATTTTTCATGGAAACGGGTTGACCACCTGCAAGATTAACGGTTACAGCCAAACAAACATAAGCTATGTTTTCAGCACCCTTTTCGTTTATAAGTTTTTCAAGCTTGCCGAGGTCTATATCGCCTTTAAACGGAACTCTTTTTCCGGCATCGTGGGCATCGTCTTTGATGATGTCTACGAAGATACCGCCGTTTGCTTCCTGATGATAGCGGGTGGTGGTAAAGTACATATTGCCTGGAACGTATTGTCCGGGTTTAATGGCAATTCTCGACAAAAGGTTTTCTGCTCCGCGTCCCTGATGGGTGGGAACCAAGTGCTTAAAACCAAAGATTTCCTGAACGGTTGCTTCCAAATGATGAAAGTTGCGGCTTCCGGCATAGGCTTCATCGCCTATCATCATACCAGCCCACTGCTTATCGCTCATGGCGTTTGTACCCGAGTCCGTAAGCAGGTCGATATAAACATCTTCCGAGTTAATGAGGAAGGTGTTATACCCCGCCTCTTTTGCAACCTTGGCTCTTTCTTCCTTGCCGATCATTTTAACCGGCTCTACAACCTTAATACGAAAAGGTTCTGCAGGATAATTGTTGATATCCATAAATTTTCCTCCTCTGTGATAAAACAGAAAAAAATATATTTGAACTAATAATTTAACATTACCAGCGATTATAATATTATCTTATACGGCGATAGATGTCAAGATATTAAATACTCATAAATGTTCACAAACAGAAAAAACTTTTCCATCATTTGCGGAGGAAAAATTAAGTCAAAACGGAAAAATACCAAATGAAAAAACATCGGTAAATACCTACTATCGGTTTTAAATTATTTTATAAATAACTTGTTGGATTTTTATGGGTTTCCCATAATTAAAAAAACGGCAAATAACCCTATCTGAAAGCCTATCCGTAAAACAGCAAGATATTGAACCCTCTCTGCACGTATAAAATTTAAATTATCAACTTAATTTACCGAGTAATTCCAAAATACGCCGTTTTGTATATCCGCTTATTATATAAGCATTTTCCGAAACAGAGTCGGATAAAATATAATCGCCGTTTTCTATCGGCGTAAGTTCTATTTTTATTTTTTCTTTATTATCCAAAAAAAGGATAAAACTTTCTGTATGAGATGAAGTCAACGGAAGAGCCGGAAAAATATCGACACAAGAAAACTGTTTTAAAAATAATTCCAAATTAAAAAAATCTTTTTCATTTTCTGCGGAACGTATTATATAAACATTGTCTTTTTGTAAAGCTTGAACCCGGTATCCTGAAAAAAAATTTTCATACCTCTGCAAATTAATCCAAAAATCGGAATGTAAAGTTAAAAAAGGTGAGATTATATCAGGCATTAAAAAAATTTTAGTTCTTCCGCCGGCTCTTATATAACGCCCCGAACCTAGAGTATTTTGTTTACCGAAAACGAATTCTCCTATTAAACTTTTATCGTCTTTAAATATTTTTATCTGTGCAGTTTTATCCGCATTAAAACCGAAAGAAGAAGATTGTTTTACATCATCAGTTACAAACAAAAAAATTTGCTTTTCGGAAAGCAAAAATAAAAACCTGTCAATAATTTCTTTTTTTGTTTTATATTCTCTTCCGGCAGCATTCAAAACAAATCCGTCATTTTTTTTTATTAAATGCACTATATTAAAGCCTGCCTTCAAATCATTATCGGGAATATTAATTATAATTTCTGCAATACTATCTATTTCGTTTTTTAAAATAAGCGAATCATGTATTATTTCTTTTTCTACGGCAGGTATATTTAAAATTAAAAAAAACACGATCAAAAAAATATTACAAAAAATTAATATGTAAGAATATTTTTGCAGCTTCATTTTTGTTTCCTTTGTGCAATAAATATGTACACCCAGACACCTAAAATAAATAACGGTAAAACAAGAAAGGAAAAAAACCTTGCTCTAAAAACAATAGAATTAAATTCGGCATTATTATCAAATTGTTTAAAAGGTTCGGCAGTGTGTTTTTTATTTTTAAGAAAAATTAAATCGTCTTTTCCGGTAACATACTCTAAACAATTTATTAAAAAATCCAAATTATATGAAGAGCCTGTATAATCTATTGCATTACTTATCATATACTCATCGCTTATAACAAGTACACGGGAAGGTTTTTCATAACCGGCAATTAACGTATAAGAAGCCTTCTCTCCATCTGCAAGTAATTTTAATTGATTTCCAAAAGGATCGGTATTATAAGATTCAATCATTTTTACGGCATTTACACTCGCAGCCGCTAATTTTTTTAAATTTTTATTTTTATCGGTATCGATAAAAATAGAAGACGGCCAAAAAGTTTGTAAAGATTTATAACCCGAAAATATCGGGTTATTTTTTTCGATATTGTTATTTTGTATTTGAATCCAAAAAGGATAATTTATCATTTTAATTCCGGTATTCGCAGCACCGGACATTGTAATCCTAAAATTGAATAAGTCTAAAATCAAATCCGAATTAATATAAAAACCATAACTTGCAAGTATACTAAGAACAAAATCTTTTATTTTAGGAGTTGCTTTCCAATTACCTTTTACATCAATCGTATTTCCGGAAACAAAAAATACGGCTTTTCCTTCTTTTTGTAAGAAAACATCTATAGCCGCAGCAGAAGAAACATCTATGTAATCCGAACCTAAAACTAAAAGAGGCAATTCGGGAGATATATTTTCTATAGGTAAAGTAATAGGAACTATGACAAAGCCGGCGTATTCAAGCCAAGCCTTTACATAACTATATTCTGCTTCAAGCGAATTGGGAGGAGCAATAACGGCTACAGTCTTTTCATATATTTTTTTTTGCAAAACCGATTCTATATCCGATATAAAGCGTGCTATATCATATTCTAAAATATCTATATCGTCAATAAAAGGGATGAGCCTTGTTTCCCCTTTATATTCTATCATTAATCCCGAATAAATAGTAAATAATGTAGAAGCCGAATTGTTTTGAGTTTCTATCTGACGCGGAATAAGTCCCAATTTATTTATTGCACCTTCCGAAAGAGTTTCAACATTTTTTTCGGTAACGGCAAATTTCCCGGCTGCATGAATTTTATATTCCAAAAGCATATCGGCAAGATATTTTAATGACGGAAAAAACGAATCGGCATTCCGGCTTTTAAACCATGTTACTTCAATAGTACTGTTTAATTCATTTAAAAACTCTTTCGTATAAACGGAGAGCGTATATTTTTTTTCTTTTGTCATGTCGATTCTAAAATATATTTTTAATGAAATAAGAGCGGTTAAAATAATAGCCGTAATAAAAAGCAAAAACTGTAATCTATACTCTTTTTTCATTTTGCATTCCTTTGCTCATAAATTATAAAAACATTTAACTCTATTCCAAATAATACGAGCAAAATATAAAATACAAAGTCGCGTAAATCGAAAATTCCTCTGGCTGCCGATTCAAAATGTGAAGAGAAAGAAATATATTTAAAAATATTTTTAAGAACAGGAGGAAGTAAAGTCTTTTGTATAACCGAATAAATAAACGTAAAAAATAAAACGGTCAAAAATGAAAATAAAAAATTAATAGAAGCGTGTCTACTAAAAGAGGAAAGAGCCGAAGATACGGCAATTATTCCCATACCAAAAAAAAACATTGCAAGATATGAAATAAAAAAAGCACCTTTCCCAAAACTTCCTAAATTAAAAACGGAAATAGGAATAAAAGTGCTTAAAACCAAAATACAAAACCAAATACAAACAAGACTTAAACATTTTCCTATAACGATTAATCTTATGCTCACCGGAAAAGAAAACAGGAATTTATCCGTAAACTGTTTTTTTTCATCTGCCCATAAACTCATTGTCAGCATTGGAATTATTATACATAATAAAAACGGCATATTAAAAAAAAAGGCTCTAAAATCCGACAGCCCTGCATTAAACCAATAGTCGCTTCCGATAAAAAACAGTCCTGCTCCCAAAATAAAAACTATTGCAGCACTATACGGAACCGAAGTTTTATACATAATGCATATTTCTTTTTTGATTAAAACTCCAATTAGTTTTATAGTGCATAACAATTTATTCAAATATACTTTTTCCGAATTCATTTTTATTTATCCCCGCAAAAAAACTAAAAGCTCTTTCCAATACCTTTTCATAAGTATTTTCTTCAAACTTACAACCGGCATTTACCAAAGTTTCTTTTATTTCAAAAAGATTGCCTGAAGCAATTATGGAACCTTTATTTATTAAAATATGGTTTGAACATAATTTTTCTGCTTGCCGTAAATCATGTGTTGAAATTAAAATTGTTTTTTCCTTTGCAATTTGCAGTATTTTTGTCTCAAAAGTTTTAAGCTGTATCGCATCCAAACCTGATGTAGGTTCATCTAAAATAATAAGAGGAGCATTATGTAAAAGAGCTTGTGCAAGTCCTGTCCGTTGTTTAAATCCTTTTGACAGCCATTTTATAGGTCTATTTTTTACTTCTTCAAGTTCGCAAAATTCAATTGCATAAAAAACGGCTTCTGCTGCCGATTCTTGTTTCATTCCATACATTGCCGCCGTAAAATTTAAAAATTCCAAAACATTCATTAAAGGATAAAGAGGCGTTTGTTCGTATAAAATCCCCAAACGCTTTTTTGCTTCTTGCGGATTTTTCAGCACCGAATAACCTGCAATAAAAACATCTCCTGAATCGGGAATTGTATATCCGGAAATACAATTTATTATACTGCTTTTACCGGCACCGTTTAATCCCAAAAGAGATGTAATTTCTCCCTTACGCAATTCAAAAGAAATATTACGGCAGCCGGCTATTTTATTTTTGCCTCTACCGTAATATTTAGTAAGATTTTCTACTTTAAGCATACTTCTCATAAATTATTTTTTCTTAATACCTAGGATTGTCAAATCGTCGTACTGTTCATCTTCTTTTACATTTGTGTAATATAAATATTCATTATATTCGTTATTAGGTCTGCGGTTACAGCAATATGTTTGGTATTGTCTAAAATATTTATTTAAAAACAAGTCTATTTTTTTGTCGACTATAATGGAATCGGTATCCACAGCATTTGAGTCCTGATACATTCTGAATACTTTTTCTACAGATACCAAACCTAAAACCGCATCTTCAAGCGAACCGTCAGCTTTAGTAAAATCAAAGTCAAACTGTTCATTAGGTATTGGATTATGCCATTTTGTAAGACTGTATGGTTTACGGGTAAAAACAGATTCTATTATTTTGCAAACTCTTTCTTTTCCAAGTTCTTCCCCGTCTTGCCCTACAGTATGAGTTTCATGCTCTTCATCTTGTGCTAATCCCGGTTCTTCGCAAACAATAGGACGTAATAACTCATCTCTAAATAAACGCTTAGCTTCTTCAATTCCGTCAGTGTATAAGAATAACACATCTCCCGAATTTAAATGAACGGTTTCTACTTTAAAGCCGCCTTTCATATCTATCATAAATGTCGGGAAAACGCCGGCTGCAGAAACTTCCGTCAATGTTACTTCTTTCATTTTTTTTGAAGCAGAGTCGTAAATATTTACTATATTATCTCCTGCATTACAAAAATGAACATCGCCTGTAACAGTATCAAAAAGACAAAGTGTAAAGGCTGCAAAGCGCCCTTTAAATCCAAGGGATTCTATTAAATCGTTTATTCTTGAAACAACGGAGCTTATACTAATACCGTCTTTTTTTACATTCCAATCTTTAAAATAATCAAGAAACAAAGTTGCAACTTCAACCATGATAAGTGCCGCCGGAATACCTTTACCCGCAACATCACATTTTATAATTGCATAATATCTGTCATCTAATTTTAAATAATTAAAATAATCTCCCGAAACACCTTTAGCTCCTTCATAATAACCGAAAAATTCTACATTACCGTCAACAAGTTTTCCGCATGTCAACTTTCGTCCGCTTTCGTCAACATCAAGAGGTAAAAATCGTTTTTGTATTTCTTTACCAAGCGTTAAATCTTTAGAAGCTACAGCCGCTGCGGCAAGACCTTCGGTCATATCATTTATTGTTTTGCCAAGTACTCCTATTTCATCTTTGGTTCTTACAGCAACATTAACACCTGCCAGACGGGATTTATCTTCCGTAGTATTTATAAGCTCAATATGCGATACAAGATTTTTTATAGGATAAATAATAATTGATCCCAATATATATGCTCCGATGGTACCTATGATTGTCGATAAAAGCGATAAGTAAAGAATCGTTTTTCTGGTAGAAGACTCGGCTTCTTCAATTTGACTTAATAATAATTTAGTCGATACTTTTAAATATACCATCCCGTGAACAAATTGTTCGGAATTACCTGACTGACCATAAAAAACGGGTTTATAAAACAAGAAGTCTGTTACATCTCTGGATAATTTTTTCGGATTAAATTCGGGATATGAACCTTCACCTTTAGCACTTAAAGCAGAAAGTTGTATATTCATTTTTTCTTCCATTTGTCTTATTACCGCTTGGATATCATTTCTCTTATCGATAGAAGCTTTATCCGTTTTAAGAGCTATTTCTATGGCATCTTTTGTAAGAGAACTTATTCCCGTTATAAGCTCCCCCAGCCTTTTTTTTGCTTCATTATTTAATGAATCAATATATTCGTAACTTGCTTTAAGTTCCGGTATATATAAATCGGATTCTCCTACTATAAATTCGGGAGTATCTATTTTTTCTTTTAAATTTAAATCATTGGAAGTCCATACAAAATTATATCCTGTTTTTTTGTTTTGCATGTGCGTTCCCGTAATGGTAATATATTCGACTTCATCGAACGAAGATATTTGCTCTTGTAAAAGCCCCAACTCCAATACATTTTTGGAAGGAAGATAAGCTTTGGCACTTGAAGTTAAACTTTCCAAAAATATGTTTGCACGCGTAGCGAGACTTTCAACTAAAAGAGTTTCTTGCTGCTCCAAAAATTGAATCCCTAAAGAATTCGACAATATAAGAACTACAAATATTATCAGTGATACAATAAACAAAGTAAATTTAAAACGCAATCCGCCGCTTCTAACTTTTAATACTTTTACTTTGTGTTTCTTATCTTCGCCCATAAGTCCTCCATTTAATATTTCGTTAACTTCGTTTTTAATTTTTCCGGCTTCTTTTAAAACGCCTCTGATTATAAAGCCTGATATAACAACAACAAAAGTTATACATATTAAAATTATTATAACGGTAACTATATCCAAAATACTTCTTTTATCTTTAACCGCATTCCAATTGCGGACACTGTTATATAAACTTCCATAATCACCGAATTTTACATTTCCATAATCGTCTATACCTATCGGCTTAGAAGTAAAATAAACTCCGCGTTGGGGATGAAAAAGACCCACACGATAATTACCTTTTTCCAAATCGGATATTTTGATATTAGATATTAACCGGTCGCTTAATACATCGAATTGATTTTCCGTTAATACTAAATCGTAAGGCGGATGACCATCTTTATCGATATAAATATTTGTAATCTTTCCGCCATCGAAAAAACCTCTTCCTACAACCGACATAGAAACAAGTCCGTCCTTTGCCTGATCAAATTCTATATTTGAAACGTATGTAAAAGGTTTATATTTGTTTAATGCAAAATACTTTACAGATACATCTCCTATGTTTCCTGCATCATCAACTGCGGCAATTGAAAAGGCGTAAACGCCGTTTTCGTAATTATTAAAACGCTGCTCTAATTTTACGGTATTAATATTTGAAGCTATAATCTTTGTTTTAAATTTATTTTTTAATAATTTCTGTACATCTTCATCGCTAACGGAAGATAAACCGGAATTTTTTAAATACATTTTATAATTTTGAATATTATCGACATAATCAATATTCCAAATAAAACCTTTAATTTGCGTTTCAAGTTTTCCGTTAATATCAAATTCGGGTTCAAACCATTTAACGGCAAAAGTATTGGATTTTAGAAATCCGTTATTGTCCAATGCAAATAAATCGAATTTTGGAGCTTCGGGAGGAACTATATCCCGTTCATAAGAAACAACGGCTATATCGGACCAGTTTCCTGCATAATCCACACTTCTAACACCTACATACCAAAGACCGTCTTCCTCAGGTTCATAAACCAAAGTTGCTTCCGTAGATAAATTTTGAATTTGCGGTTCCACAAAATCGGGAGGAGCATCTTTTGACCATTTATAAGAATATCCTGCAACACCTGAAGAGTCATAAGGAAAATGTATCTTTATTATTATTTTTTGTCTTCCTTCAGAAGTTATAGTTCCAAAATTTACAGGAGTTAATTTGGGTTTATCTATTTTATCATCAGGTGATACATACATAATATTACGGGCAATACTACCTTCCTGCCATAGTAATTGAATATGCTTATTTAAAGAAACAGGACAGACAAAAAGAATAGCATCTTCGGAAGTTCTTACACGTTCAACTTTCCACTCACCTTCTTGTTTTACGGCTATAAACAAATTACCCCGTCCTGAATTATCCGATGTCCATGCAATAAAAGGTAATTTATTGTGCAAGATAATTTTAGGATTTAATACGGAACCTATTTGCTTCGGGATTTCCTCAATTTCCGAAATATCTCCGCCTTTAGTATCAAGTGTTGCATAAACGGCTTCATTCTTTTTGCTTTGATACGGACTTCTTTCCCAAACAACAGCGATTCTTTTTTCTTTTCGTAAATATAAAATATCCGGTCGCTGATTTTGAAATTTCAAATCGGGAGTAAGATTCACAGGTTCAGACCATGAAAGACCTCCGTCCGAAGAATAAGAAGAAAACAAACTATAAGTTCGTCTATTATCTTTTATATCTACAGCCTGAAAAACAATCACGTCATTTCTTGCTACAGCAACATGCACAGGCAAAAAAGCTATGTCGGTAGTTTTTTCAATTTCCAATTCCGAAAAAGGCGACCACTCAAATCCATCATTCGATACCGATGAAAAGATTGAAAATTTTTCATTTATTCCGTGCGACACAAACAGCAAATATTTACCTGAAGCACTGACACAAAGATACGGAGAAAGTAAATCGTTTATTTGCATGGTTATATCTTTTTGTATAAAAGATTGACCTTCATCGGTGCTTTTAAAAAAACTTATTGTATTACGGTTCTTTATTGCCGTAATTAAAATATTATTATTTTTAGCTACTGCAATAGAAACTACGGACGGCACATTTTCTACGTAATATATAGGATCCGAAATCCTTTCCTGCACAATCCATTTACCGTCTGCATAAACTGCTGCCGAAATATAGATTGCAGTTTTACCGTTTTTGTCGATAACTGCTTCTTCCCATGCAACGGCGGAAATTTTATCATTATATGCTGATTTTAAAAACTGTCCGTTTTTCGGACTTATCTTTTTCGGAATGTCCCAATAAAATTCTTCAGAATAATTAAAAGATAAAAAACATAATACAAATAAGAAAATACAAAAAAACTTAAATCGAGCGGCTGTAATTTTTATCATAACCGGGCATCTATCCTCTTTTTTAGCTCTAAAACTTTAGCAGAATTTCCGGCACTTTTCTTTTGTAAAAGTTGCCGAATCAAAGCGGAAGCAATAATTTTATTTCCATTTTGCAGTTCGGTAACAGCCTGTTGGTATCTGGCTTCATCTTCTGCAGAAAGGACAACAGTAGAAGAACCTCCCATATATATTTGAATTGCGTCTTTCAATGTTATAGCTTCGGTATTATTAGGATCAAGTCTTATAGCTTTATCAAGCTGTTCTACCGCAACCGACATAGAAGCCGAAGAAGCTATAGACAAAGAATTTCTGTTTTCATATATCTGTTTTGCGGATTTTGTAAGTTCTGCAGATTCGGAAATAGCTTTATAATCGGGAGGAGGAACTTTTATACCGATATATATTTCTATTTCGTCTTTTAAAGATACTATACCCGGGAAATTCTTATCTATTCCGTAAAGGTTAAGAAGTTCATTATAAGCATGTCGCGGATTATTTCTATATCCTGTTCTTATGCCCGAAATTCTTCTTACAAATTGTGTACTAAAATTATCGGGATCTATGAGTTTGTCTATTTTTAAACCTAACTGTCCCGCTGTGCCGTTTGAAGGATAAACAAGCAAAACGGATTTAATATTTTCCTTAGCCTGATTTAAATCCTGCATTGCATCCGCCCTTTTTCCGTTGTTAATTTTTTTTACGGCATCGGAATAAAGTTGGGAGGCATTATTTAAAAGCTGCATCATCTGCGGATAAAGAGGAGCAGAAACGGGAACAGTTCTCTCTGTTTTTATCGAACCTGCCGACTGAACTATAGTTAACCAGCTTTCTACTTCTTCGTTTTCGGAGACATTTGTTACAGCCCATCTATTTTTTGCTGCTATAAGTTTATCTTCTGCATACTGAAATTCCGAATTAAAATAATCGCGTTTTGCTTCTTGAAGATAACGTCTTACATCTTTAACGACTACAATATTTTCTGCATCATTGATTTCTTTTCCGAGTTTTTCAAGCCGCTCATCGGTCATTTTCTTATATTCGGCATTATCTTCAAGAGCCAAAGCCGCATTTGTTTTTAAACGGGAAAGTTCAAGATTTTTTCTTGCTGCCGAAAATGCAGAAGCTGCCAAATTACGTTTTGCCTCTTCAAACCTTAAATCAGCTTCATTTTTTGCAAGCTTTATTTTTAAAAGAGCGGCATTTCCCGAAGCCATATCACTACCGACTTTTTGATCAAGCTCTTTCAGCATTTGAACCGTATTTTCTATACCCGATTTATTTGCCGAAAACGATTCGGTTAAAACCAATGACTTATCTATACCGTTTACTTCCGATATAAATTTCTCTAAAATTTTTATATCGCCTTCCACATGTTTTTTTATTTCCCTCAACTGCAAAACGGCAGTATAAAGAGAGCCGTCTTCACTATTTTCGTTTTTATCTTTTTTTTGTTTATCGTCGTCTTGATTATTTTTTGCAAGATATTTTTGACAATTTTCATAATCTTTTTGCAACGATACAAGGGCTTTTTCTCCAGACAAGTTTTTTAAAACTACAAGCTGATTATAAAAATCAAACTGCATACTTTGCAATTTTTTTAAAAGCTGTTTTTGTTTTCCTTGTAAAGCGGATTTTTCATATTCCATCGCTTTATAAAAATCGATATTTCTGTTATACTTTTCTACATCCGAAATAAGTTTTTTTGTTTCGGCAACTCCTTCATTCAATTTTACAAGACGTTCATTTTTTAAATTTCGTAAATCTTCAATATTTCCTTTATACCTGCTATCTACAATGTTTTCGTTTTCTTTTAATTCCAAATACTTTGCATAAATATTTTTTGTATCTTTTATGTTTTCTTTCAAAAAATTGATCGTACTGTGTTTTACGGCTTCCGGACCTATATTTTGTTTAAACCGTGAATCGGAATTTGTATTTGCTGCGTCATATATTTTTTTTAAAGCATTAAGATTTAAATCGATTCCGGATATATATTTATCCGGCGAAAAATTATTTTTAAAATCAAAATTGTTGCAAAACTTATCCCAAAACAATCTTATTTCATCCCAATGCATCTTAACAATGGAATTAAGATTGTTATAGATACCTGCTTCCATGGCACCTTCAACACCTTCATATTCTTTTGCAGAATCTCTACCCATTGTAAGCCTATAAGCAAAAGGAAAAATAGTTTCATCAATTTTTTTATTTCTTTTCGATTCTGCGGAATATATCTTTCTTAAATTCCGTCCCGATTTTACAACCGACTCCGTTATAGACCGCAATTCGTTTAAATTGTTTTTTATATTTTCAAGCTCTTGATCCGCACGGTTAAAACTTTCAGATGATGCCGTCCGTTGGTAATTTTTAATATTTGTAAAAAAATTTGAATAAGCTTTTTCATATTTTTGTACAGCAGCTTTTACATTATCCAGTTCCGAATTAACCGAGTGTTGAAGTTCCGTACCTTCATATATTTCCTGGAATTCTTTATTGTATATAGAATAGCCTTTTGTAAAAGTTTCGGAAGCACGCACATATTCCTGTTCTTTTATCAAAGCTATTCCTTCTTCCATATAGAGATTAAAACGTACACGGTAAACGGCATATAAAGACGATACTTCCAAATGAGTTAAAAAAAACTGCATTTCATCGTCTATATTTGCCTGAATATTTTCCAGTTCATATATTAATGCAAGTTTTTTTGTGTTATTTTCAGGATCTTCATATAATAGTTTCATAAGTTCATCGAACTTGTCTTGAAATTTATGCTGCATAGACAAAGCTTTTCTGGTAATATTTATTCCGTATTCCATAGTTTCGGGTTTAGGTTCAACAACATCTAAAACCTGCTCTATTGCAGATTGCGAATCTCTAGCTTTTAAATATGATTTAGCTTGAGAATAGTCTTTATCCGCAGAACCTTTGGAATAAATACCTTGTATTGAGATAAAAAAAATAAAAAATGCAGTAAAAATTATTTTTAACTTCAAAATATTTGTCCGATTGCCTAAAATAAGCAGCTTAACAACTATGCTTTACTTACGCACATTTTCCCTATATCAAATTTCGGCATTTTTGCATTATTTTTCAATTAAATTCTCTAAAAAAGTTAAAAATCACTTAAAAAAATGCCGAAATTTATATATAATAGTACGTATATGAGAAGATTTATTCAAGCCTTATTTTTATTAATTTTCCTCATTTTATTAAATTTTAGCAGTTTTTGTGCAGATGTTTCAAAATCTTATTTTGAGGTTTCAAAAGCTTTTGATATTTTTATACAAAAAAATGAGGGCGAAACAGCATTCCGTTCTCTTTTAATACCGGCAGGGGGAAGATTTGAAGGCTTGGCTTCGGCATTTACTGCACTTTCCAACGATTCAAGCTTTTTTGAGGCAAATCCGGCAGGCAGTGCCATTATAAAAAATACGGAAATAAGTATTTTGCACAATAATTGGATTGCAGACTCAAAACTGGAAACTTTTGCCTATAGTCAAAGAACGGATAACTTCGGCTGGGGAACCGCTCTGAGGTGCTTTTATATACCTTTTACGGAATACGGATTTTTGGGAGAAAAAAAGGCATCCGGTTTTTACAGCGAAACTTTTTTGATAGGGAATTTTTCTTATAATTTTTTGAGTACTTATGATTTTAAAGGGCTTACCATAGGCGCTAATTTAAAGACGGGAATAACGGCTATGCCTCCTTTTTCGGGACAAGATAATGTCGCCGATAAAAAATCCGTGCAGAGAAAAAATGCGGCAAATCAAAATGCCTATGCCGTTTTAGGCGATTTGGGTTTAATTTTAAGGGCAAATGTTCTAAAGGGATTTTATGACGATGAACCCAATTTTTATTTCGGGCTTGCTTTTAAAAATTTCGGAACACCGATAAGGGGCGATATTCCGCCGGCTTATATATCTATGGGGTTTGCATATAAACCTTTTTCTATATTTTTGTTTTCAGTAGATGTAAATCAAACTATTAATTTAAAAAATATTAAGGCTTCAGGTTTTCCCCTATTCAGTACGGGGTTTATGCTATCCATAACAAAATATTTTAATTTCCTTTCAGGTTTTGCAATAAAAAGCGGTAATCCCCGCATAACTTTTGGAGGAGAAGTTAATCTGCCGAATATACAAATATGTGCCAACTATACTCTGGATTTGGCAAGTCAAATAACGAATATAAACAGAATAAGTATAGGGGCAAAATTCCTTTTGGGAGATCGGGGACGTGCAGAAAAAGCTCAAAATATAAAAAAACTTTATTTTGAAGGTCTAAAAGAATTTAATGCCGGAAAATATCGGGAAGCCGTAAATATTTGGAATGACCTTTTAAAGGAAGATAAAACATTTATACCCGCAAAAGAAGCAATAAAGATTGCAGAAAAACAAGAGCAAATGCGGACGGAATTACGTAAAATGTTATTACTGGAATAATTAAAAAAGAATATACGGACGGTCTATAAAAAAAGATTTTTTTTTCAAAATATGATATAATCTCACCCCTATGAACGAATTTACTCAAGGACTTAATCCGGAACAATATAGGGCGGTTACAACTACCGAAGGTCCCGTTTTAATTATTGCGGGAGCCGGTTCCGGCAAAACACGGGTTATTACTTTTAGAATTGCACACATGTTGGAAAAAGGAATTCCGCAATCTCAAATTTTGGCTTTAACTTTTACAAATAAGGCTGCACGCGAAATGGAAGAAAGAATAAAAACTCTTACGGGTAAAAAACTTCAAAATTTAACTGTCAGCACATTCCATGCTTTTGGGGTAAAAGTTTTGCGTTCTCATATAGAAAAAATAGGCTGGAGATCCAATTTCAGTATTTATGATGAAACCGACAGAACCCAGCTGATAAAAGAATGCGGAAAAGAACTTAAATTTTCGGCAGATAGTCTTGATGTTTACAAAACCGGTATTCTTTTTTCAAATATCAAAATGGGACGAAAAAATTGGACAGACGAACACAGCTCTTATAGGGAACTTTATAGAGAGTATCAAGAAAATTTGAAAATTTACAATGCCGTAGATTTTGACGATTTAATTATGCTTCCCATTAAAATTTTTAAAGAATGCCCCGAAGTACTTGCCGAATACCGGAATAAGTACAGGTACATTATGGTTGACGAATTTCAGGATACAAGTACTCAACAATATAATTTTATGAAAATGATTGCGGATAAAAATGTCTGCGTGGTAGGCGATGATGATCAGTCCATTTATTCGTGGCGGGGAGCAAGTTTTGAAAATATCCGCAATTTTGAAAAAGATTTTCCGGAACTTACAGAAATAAAACTCGAACAAAATTACCGTTCCACCGGAACAATTCTTGCAGCAGCAAACGGTGTTATATCCCATAATACCAACCGCAAAGAAAAAGCTCTTTGGTCTCAAAAAGATTCAGGTCGCCCGATAGAGATTTTTATTCCGGAAAATGAAGCAGAAGAAGCCGATTTTATTGCCGATATGATTTTAAGCCTAAAAGAAAAAGAAGCTTTTAAGTACTCGGATTTCGGTGTTTTAATAAGAGCCAATACCCTAACGCGTGCTATTGAAGAAGCCTTTTTGGATGTAAACATTCCCTACCGTATGTCCGGAGGAACAAGTTTTTTTCAGCGCAAAGAAATAAAAGATGTAATAAGCTACCTCCGTGTAATTGCAAACCCCGATGACGATATAAATTTATTGCGAATTATAAATACACCGCGGCGCGGTATAGGAAAAAAAACGGTAGAAATATTATCGGGAATCGCCACCGAAAACAAATGCTCAATCAAAACCGCCATCGCACTCCTACTCGAAAAACCTACTGAAGACATAAGAGGAAAAGGTATTGCGGACTTACAAGATTTTGCAAATCTTGTAACCGAATTCCGCTCTCAACTTTTATCGGGAAAAGGGCTTTCGCAAAAGGTGAGAAAACTTATCGAAACAATAAACTACAATGAATATCTTATAACCGAGTTTCAAAAAAGCGAAAAAGCCGCACAGTTTAAAATGATGAACATCGAAAATCTTTTACAATCGATAGACACTTGGGAACATAACCCCGATAATTGGGACGCAAGTCTTTATGACTACCTAAACAGGATAACGCTTTTGACAAGGGACGACACGGAAGAAGAAAAAGGCGAGGTTAATGTAATGACCATTCACGCTTCAAAGGGTCTCGAATTTCCGGTTGTCTTTATAGCGGGAGCTGAAGAAGGTTTAATTCCTCATGCCCGAAGTGTAGAAGAAAACGGCGGCGATGTAGAAGAAGAAAGGCGTTTATTTTATGTTGCAATAACACGTGCCCAACAAAAACTTTTTATTACAAGCTGTAGAACAAGACGCAAACAGGGCGGTCTTTGCGAAACGGCCCCATCTCCATTTTTGGATGAGATTCCGCCCGATTTAGTTCAATACCATGAACCCGATAAACAAGCAGAAGAAGAACGTATCGCAAATATGTTCAGCCAAATGAAAAAGAAATTTTCTATATAATACCTTTCAAAAAACTTTTTAAGATGCAGAATTGAAAAAATTATTTTTATCGGTAACCAACAACCTAGCCATTTTACAGCGAGGTTGTTGGTTAAAAAAAGATACCGCAACCGGATTCAAACCGCTTAGCTTTAATGCAAGAGAACATCGAGAAATTAAAATTTATAAACTAAATCAACAACCCCGACGCAGAGCATCTTGGGATTCCCCCCACCCCGCACGAATAAAATCTTTACTAAAATATTAAAGCAAAGATATAGGGTCGGTATCGACCTCCACATAAATTCCTGCAAGCGGTTTATACTCATGAATAAATTTTTCCGCAGCTTTTTGAATAAGAGAAAAATTATCCGACCGCAAAAGAATTTGCCGCCTGTGATTACCGGAAATTAAAGAAAGCGGACATTCCGCAGGCCCCATTATATCGGCACCGGAAGAAAGAATCGAACGCAAAATATCCGCAGCCCCCTCAGCAGCAAGTTCCGCCTTTTTTAAGTCTTTACTTCTAAAAACAAGTCTTACAAGACGCTTAAACGGCGGAAAATCCAAAAGCTTTCTTTGAGAAAGTTCATATTCATAAAAAGCATCGGCATCGTAGTTTCTTGCACATACAATCGATGGATGCGTAGGCTTTAAGGTTTGGATAATGACAAGACCGTCGGAAGTGAACCTGCCTGCCCTGCCTGCTGCCTGCGTTATAAGAGAAAAATTTCTTTCGGAAGCCCTAAAGTCGGGCATTTGAAGCCCTGTATCCGCAAAGATAATTCCGACAAGTCTTACCTTAGGGAAGTTAAGCCCCTTTGCAATCATCTGAGTACCTAGCAGTATATCAATATTTCCCGCCTTAAAATTTCTGATAACGGTTTTTAAATTCTTCTTTTCGTTTACGGAATCCGTATCGATTCTTGTTACGGTACAATCGGGAAATGTCCTGCAAACCTCTTCCTCTACAAATTCGGTACCTACTCCGGCATAACCTATATCCAAGGAATTACATTCAGGACATGAGCAAGGAGGTCTTGCCTGCATTCCGCAATAATGGCATTTCATAACATTATCTTTTTTATGGAATGTCATAGGAACGGAACAATTTTTACACAGCATTTCATAACCGCAAGTCTTACATCTGAATAAATGAGAAAAACCGCGTCTGTTTAAAAAAAGGATTGTCTGTTTGCCCTCATTCTTTGTTTTACGCATTTCTTCTATAAGCCTTGCACTTAAGGCTCCCTTGGAACCGGAAATATCCACAACTTCAATTTTGGGAAGACTGCCTCCGGCAAGCCGCTTTGTAAGGGAAAGAAGATGAATCTTTCCCGCACGTATCATGTTCCACGCTTCAAGCGAGGGAGTTGCAGAACCCATGACCAAGGGACATTTATGTTTGGAAGCCAAATACATGGCGGTTTGCCTTGCGTGATAGCGGGGCGAAGAACCAGACTTATAAGAAGCATCATGTTCTTCATCTATTATAATTAAGCCGATTTTTTCGGCAGGGGCAAAGACTGCACTTCGTGCACCTATTACAATCGAAGCCTCTCCGCGTTTTATCCTCATCCATTGGTTAAGTCTTTCGCTTCCCGTAAGTCCCGAATGAAGCACGGCAGCCCCCTGCCCGAAACGGTTTACCGCCTCGCTTATTACCTGATGTGTAAGCCCTATTTCTGGAACAAGATAAATAACGGTCTTACCCTTTTTTATTATTTTTTCGGCAGCGCGTAAAAAAACTTCCGTTTTGCCTGAGCCTGTAAGCCCGTAAAGGTAAAAAAAATCAAGGGTATCCGTCGACGAAATTTTTTCCACAGCGTCTTCTTGCTCGTCAGAAAGAGGAACATTGCAGACCTTCAAATCTTGTTCCAAAAGATCAAGGTTTTCAAAAGAAACCTCACGCTTACCCGACGGTAAAATCGAAAAAAGTGCTTCGCCGAAACTGCAAATATAAAATTTGGAAATCCATGCGGCAAGTTCTATTTGAGCCTTTCCGAAAACGGCTTCCTTATCTACAATCCTGTTTATCGGTCTTATTTTTTCTTCAGACACAGGCAATGTTTTAGGAAGTTCATCGGATTCCCCTATTATACAGCCTGTAAGATTCCTTGAACCGAATTTAACGCTTGCCCTTTTACCTATTAAACTTTCGCCGTTTTCTTCCGTGTTCTTATATGTAAAAGATTGATACAAGGGCAGGTTAAATGTAAGTTCCAGCCACTTTGCCATTTTTTCTCCCATAAAAATAATAATTTATAATCAGATTTTTTATAAGTTTGATACCCTAATATTATCGGAGAATAAAAGACATTTTTAAAATTGAGTGGTGAATCAACAACCCCGACGCAGAGCATCGGGGTATGTTGCTCTCATAAGGTGGTTGC
>CAUTTN010000008.1:0-27059 GCA_963541225.1 uncultured Treponema sp. | reverse complement strand
ACATAATGATGGTCAACCTGTAAGTATAATGCAGGACTGTCCGTCAACGTAATGATAGTTAGGTTGACCTGCCTGAAGCCAGGCAGGTATGTCTACAACGGCATTGAATAAGCAGTTAAAATAGTTTATAATAAAGAAATAGGAGGTTAAGATGAAAAAACTATTTTCCATTTTATTTTTGGTTTGTATTGTTTCTACGCTGGCAATTGCAGAAAAAACAGTTGCTGTTGCCACCTTTGATGTTGTGGGCAATGCTGTGAGTAAAGATGAAGCAGAGACAATAACTGAGCTTTATATTGCTGAGCTTGTGGCAACAGGCAAAGTAGTTGTAACAGACAGAGCTAATTTTAGTAAATTATTGGCAGAGCTTAAATTTCAAGGAAGCGATTGGTCTGATGCAACAAAAACAATAAAACTAGGAAATGCAATTAATGCTGAAGTTATAAGCAGGGGAAAAATTATGAAGCTAGGAAACAAGTTTTATATTTCAGCTACGTTGATTGAAGCAAAAACTGCACAATTGCTTTCCAGCTCAAAGGCAGAAGTTAAAGATTTAAGCGAAATTCCAGATGTTCTAATTGGATTTGCTAAAAATATGATTGATGGACTCGCACCTTTTAAAATAGGAGATATAGGACCTGGTGGAGGTCTTGTATTTTATATTGAAGGTGATAAAGCTTTTGAGTGTAGCGGGTTATTGGGAGAAGGAACATTTTATAAGGCAAAAGAAATGTGTCAAAACTATCGTGGTGGTGGTTATTCAGATTGGTATTTGCCAACAAAAGAGGAACTTAAATTGATTTATGTAAATTTGAGAAAGACAGGGAAAATTTTAGGAGATAGTGAATATCTGTCATCTTCACAAAAAGATGGTAATCGTAGTTATATGCATACGATAGATTTCAAAAATGGTTATGAGAGGCTACAATTTACAGATTATACTTATAGCCTACGTGCGGTGCGAGCGTTTTATTTTTCAGAGGAAGATGATATGTAAGCTGGCAAGAATTTTAAGGAAAGCAAAAAATGAAAAAGTATTTTTTTAGCATTGCATTATGTATTTTGCTAGTTTTGAACCTAGAAGCCCAAGTTGTTGCTGTTTTTGATTTTGATTGTGAAGACCCGGATTTTGCAGACAAGGTTGGCATGATGACAGACCTACTCATTCACGAGCTTGTAAAAACTAACGAAGTTACTGTTGTGGAAAGAAAAAGTATTGACAAAGTCTTTTCTGAGTATTCTTTTCAGGCAAATCCATATATTGACCTTAAAAGTGCAAAAAAACTTGGAAAAGGTCTTGGAGCAGATTGTATTATAGTAGGCAGTATTGCAGGTTTGGGATGTCCCCTTTATGTAACAGCTAGAATGGTTGATGTAGAGACAGGTAAGGTACTTCATTCTGCAAAAATGAAACTAAACTTTTGGAGCGATTATGAAGAAAAATTGCCTCTTTTCGCACTGGACTGTGTGGATAAAATGCCTGTCCCAAACTTTTTTGTTGGAGTTTGGCAAGGTAGCGTTTCCACAGATAGCTTTGAAGACTATTACGAAGTGAAGTTTGGAGAAAAATCTAAATGTGCAGTTAAGGTTAGATCAATTGATGAAAGCGGAAAAGAGATAGTGCAAGAAGGAACCGGTACATACTCCTATACACGGGATGAGTTTTCCGGCGGGTTAATGTTTAAATTACACGTTGCGTTTAAGGGATCAAAAATACCCAGACTTCGCACAATCAACTGGGCATATCCCATCAACATAAATGATGAAAGAAACAGCTTTAGTCTAAATTTCCCGCTTGATTCACAAAGTGATGAGATGGTAAGGTCGGTGCTTACTAAGGAAGAGTGAGGGGGGAAGTAATAACAATAAACCTAACATTCGCTTTAACGGTGACAAATTGCCTTGCAATCTAGGTTAGGTTTATTACTTGCTATATTTGCAAAACAAAAGGAGATTAATATGAGAGAATTATCCATTAAAAAAAATCATATTATCGGATTATTTATTTATTTTTCTATTTTGCTGATAGTCGGTTGTTTGATTACTATAATAGTGTTTGTGTATTCATCATCTTCTCAGTACAACGTGACGCGAAATTCTATTTTTGGTGCAATTGGTTCGGCATTAATCGGTAGTACGATATTTTATATACGGAAGCTTTATAAAGGACTTCTTAGTGAATCAATAAAATGTCAAGAAAATGATGATATAAAAAATATAGGCGTGTTAGTTTATTTCATTTTCAGACCTATCTTTTCAATATGTTTTTCTTTGTTTATTTTAGTTGGAATGAGATTAAGTGTCTCATTTATTCAAATTACTGAACAAAATTTAAATGTTAATTATGTATTTCTTGGTATGATGTTATCATTTATTGCCGGATTTGGAGCGGGTGATATTATAACTCTGTTAGAAATTAAAAAAGAGAACATTATAATAGAAGGAGTAAATAAATATGGAAAAAATCTCTGATGGTAAATCAAAAATAATAGAAGAACTTGAGAAATTAGTTCAACAAGTTTTAGAACTTAAAAGCTCAAGAACTCAACGTCGCCCGTTATTTATTGAGTTTTGTGGTAGTCCAAAATCAGGAAAATCAACAACAATAAATTCATTAAGTATGTTCTTTCGAAGAAATGGTTTAAAAACGGCTGTATTAACTGAAAGAGCTGGAGTTTGCCCTATTCAAAATAAAACTCATCCCAATTTTAATATTTGGACATTATGTTCGGTAATTGCAGATATGTTGGAAAAGATGGAACACGGAAAAGAAAAAATAGACATAATTATTGCCGATCGAGGTATTTTCGATGCACTTTGTTGGTTTAACTGGCTAAATACCAATCCTTCAAACAAAAATCCATATCTCAGTGATGAAAATTTTAAAGAATTAATAACATTTATTAACAGTGATATATGGAAAAGAAATATCGATTTGATTTATGTCTTCGTTGTAAAACCGGAAACATCAATAGAAAGAGAATACTCTGCTCTTCTAACAGAAAAACGAGGATCAATTATGAGGGAAGATGTTCTAGAGAGTTATAATATATCTATCGATCAAGTTTTAGAAAAATATTCACGATATTATAGACAAGTTAAGAAAATAGAAACCGATAAAGAGGGTCTATCCGGTAATCCTAACAAAGTTAATTATATGGTGACAAAATTAGTACTTCAGAATTTGATTGAATTGATGGATGAAAAGATTGGCTATATACCAATGGAAGTTTTACAGGATAAAAATTTGCTCTCTAGCTTAAAAGAGACTAAACTACTTTTTGGAAATAGGAGTGAAGTTGAAAAGGATTCAAAAGCTGTACAGCCAATTCCAATTGCTGTTATCACTAATAAATCGCGTAATAAATTACTTGTAGTGAAAAAGAATGCAAAAACAACAGATAAGAATTCTCCTGAAAAAGATAAATTGCTCGGATATATCGGAGGTCATGTACGTTATGAAGATAATGTAACAGATGATTTTTTTAAAACAATTCAGAATGCATTACATAGAGAGATTCAAGAAGAAATTAATGAATCGGTTAGTATATGCGCAACAGATCCTATCTTAATATATACAGATGATAATGAACGGAGCAGGCGACATTTAGCAATTTGTTATATTGTTGAAATGGACTTAGATAATAAACAGTTTAAAATTACATCTGATGAATTAACAATGAAAAGCGGAACATCAAAAAGTGGAAAAGTAATGACACCTCATGAATTGGTATCAGAAACATTAGAAAAATGGACAATAGAAATATTAGATAAAATATTTAAAATAAAATATAACATAAATCAAGAAGAGTTATTTAATTAAAATGTTTATATATAATACCTAACACCCGCTTCAACGCTGACAAACGGGATTATGCCCGTTTGCAGGTTAAGCGAATGTTAGGCTGTAAGCATAATAACGGTTAGTCCGTCAACATAATGACGGAGTGTACGATAAGGAATGAACGGGACGTATATGCTTTATAGCGATACTGCAAATTGGATCTAAGGGAAACGGGTAAGTATAACTTACTTATAAGCGACTTACTGCTAAAAGAACACTATAAAAATTTATTTTTAAATGTCTTAAATTCATTGCACTACTTAAATGCTTGTTTCTTTAAAAAAAACTTGCTATAATTACTTAAACGAGAAATTAATGGTATTCGGGAGGATAAATGAAAAAAGGTTATGTTCAAGTCTATACGGGAGACGGTAAAGGAAAAACCACGGCAGCATTCGGTCTTGCATTAAGAGCCGTTTGTGCAGGATATAAAGTCTATATAGGGCAATTTTTAAAAGGAATGAATTATAGCGAACTTAAAGCTCCGGAATATTTGCCCAACTTAAAAATAGAACAATATGGAGAAGCTCATTTTGTTCATAACGATCCAAGCGAAAAAGATATTGCAAGGGCAAATGAAGGTCTTGATAAAATTGAAAAAATTATCATGTCGGGCGAGTATGATGTTGTAATAATGGAAGAAGTGAATGTAGCTTTATTGTATGGACTTTTCGACATTGAGCGTATTTTACATATCATAAAAAATAAACCTGAAAGCGTAGAGTTAATTTTAACGGGACGCTATGCCAATAAAAAAATTATAGAAGCTGCTGATCTTGTAACCGAAATGAAAATGATTAAACATTATTTTAATGAAGGTGTACAGGCAAGACGCGGTATAGAATCGTAAAAACAAGATGCTATAACCGGCTTCATGTATATGATAAATATCCTCATTGATATTATGAAAGTGCAAATAAAACAGGTTTCGGAATTTTATGATTCCCCAATTGTAGGAGTTTGGTTTATCTATCGGTTTTATCTGCTTATGCTGATAAAAGAAGATGAAATCAGACTGTAATACCTTATGAGAACAATGTGAGGTTTCATTCGAGTATCGGCTATAGACCTGAGTGATGTTTATTATAAAGTAGCAATTTAATTTGTATACTAATACCTGACAAGTTTAGGGAATTAGATCACCGATTACAAACTGCCTTACCGATTTGCATTGAGGTTATTTATCCGTGCGGAGAGTTTAATACCCCGACGCTCTGCGTCGGGGTTGTTGATTTACTACAGTATTTTATATTTTGTAAATTAAAAAATCAAACCGTAAGATTTTTTACCCAGCGTTCTTTTTTTAACTGGCGATATGCAAGGAATGCTTTTAATACACTTGTAAGTTTTGAAACTCCGTACATCACCGGTGATGACCATGTCGTAAAACCGAAAAGCAAAAACATTGCAGGCATAAATAAAAAGATGTTTACTGTAGTATCGACCCATGCTCCCATAATTGCATCTCCGCCTGAGCGTGCAACTGCATACTGTGCATTTTGGTAGCACCATATAGGCATATAGACAGCAATAAAAATTAAAAGCATCTTAGCGGTATATTGCGATTCAGCGGAAAGTCTTCCAAAAAAAATAGGTATCAAAAGTATTGAAGCCGCTTCTAAAACACCTGTTACGGTGCCTGCGATTACCGCCCCGTGAAGAAGCCATTTTGCTTGAAGGCGGGCTTCTTTCAGCTCATTTTTACCCAACGTGCCGCCGACAATTACACCTATTGAAGTATTAATTGCAGGAAAAGCCAGGAAAAATAAATTTGCAATTGTCCATCCTGCCGACATTCCCGAAACAACTTCTGCGCCTCCTCTGCTATTATACACAGCCGTTGCAACGATTTCGCTTATCACCCATGACATATCTGCAACAAAGATTAAAACCGATTTTTTGAAAATGTCCTTAAATATTTTTAAATTTACTTTTAAAATATTTTTTAATTTTACATAAAACATAGGGCCGGTTTTTTTTATGTAAATTAAAAACATAATCAATTCTGCACATCTTGCAATAACCGTTGCATACGCTGCTCCTGCAACTTCAAGACGCGGTACTCCGAAATGCCCGTAAATTAAAACATAATTTGCAATAGTATTTATCAATGTGGAAATTGAAGCGATATACATAGGCACTTTTACATTTCCTATTTCTCTAAATGATGAAGAAATACTTGTAGAAAAAGCCATAGGTATAAATGTAAAAATAATTATGCCTGTATATATTTTTGCTTCTCCGACAATTTCAATTTTAGACGAGTTTTTTTCTACCAGAAGTCCTAAAATCAAATCCGGAATTAAAATACATATAAGCAACAAAACGGAAGCGAAAACAAAACACAGTATTTGTTTAAAGCGGTAAGCCTGTCGCATTCCACGGCTATCTTTTATGCCGTTATACTGCGACATAAAAATACCGCCGGCACTGCAAAGAATATTAAGTCCCGTTATAAATACAAAGATAATTTGATTTGCAACATTTACGCCGCTCATTTTTAAATCGCCTAAATCGGCTACCATAAAATTGTCTATAAGAGAAATTAATGCCTGTATAAAAAGTTGGATCATTATCGGTACGGCAATGGTGATTGCTTTTTTATAAAAATGAAACGAACCTAAAAATTTAGAATTAGTTTTTATCATAAAGTTCCTATAGTTTTAACGATAGGCATCTTCCGGAATTTATAATATTTTAGAAAGATGCCTTAATTGAAAAACGGTTTATTTCAAAATACCTATGGGTAAATTTCCCGATACGGGATATTGAAAAAGTCTTAATTCAAATTCGCTTGCAGCTGCAAAGAGATGATCAAAAATATCCGCCTGAATATTTTCATATTCTCCCCAATCCGTTGTTGCAGTAAATACATAAATTTCCAAAGGTATTCCTGTAGGACCGGGTTCTAACTGTCTTACCAAAAATGTAAGGTCTTTTCTTAATGTAGTTAAACTTTGAAGATATTTTGTAACGTACACTCTAAAAGTTCCTACATTTGTAAGCCGGTTATCATTAAGCGGATGCTCCGTATCATTCGAATAATGAGCATTAATATCATTTTCTATTTCTTCAAAATATGGTTTTAATAAATTTATTTTTCCCGTTTTTTCCCTTAATTCTCTATCCATAAATTTAACTGAAGATACATCAAGAAAAATAGAGCGTTTTATTCTTCTGCCTCCCGTTTCCTGCATTCCGCGCCAATTTTTAAATCCGCTTTGAAGTAAATCCTGAGTAGGAACAACCGAAATTGTTTTGTCCCAGTTTTGAATTTTTATTGTATGAAGAGCTACTTCTTTTACATCTCCGTCGGTGTCATACTTAGGTACGGAAATCCAGTCGCCGCGTCTTACAAGATCGTAAGAAGAAATTTGAAGACTTGCGACAAAAGACAAAATGGTTTCTCTAAATACTAAAAGTAAAACTGCCGTCATTGCACCTATTCCGCTCAGTAAAGCCCAAGGAGATTTTCCGCTTATAGTTCCGGCTGCTATTATTACCGCAGCAATATAAATTATCAAAATAAAAACTTGGATATAACTTCGGTATGGCTTCCCCTGAAAACGATTTTCATTTTCGGTGTAAGCAGCAAGACCGTCCAAACATCCGTGAAGCAGTTTTGTTATAGTCCATATAACAATCAAACTTGCAATTTTTTGAAGAATCGAAGACGCATAAGTCATTTTTAACGATAAAAAACTAAAGCCTGCAACATAAATAAAAAGAGCGACTCTTTCCAAATGTACATGTTTAAAAAGATAATCGTCAAATCGGACTTTAGTTTTGGAGATTATTTTTACAATAATATTTTTTATAAAATAACTTATTAATTTTTTTATAATTTTATATAAAATAAAAGAAACAAATAAAACTGCCACAAACAAAAAAATGTCTTGCCTTATCGGGTCTGCCGAAAGCCATACTTGAATATTAGCTAACCAAATTTTCATAAAAGGATCCTTATTATATTTTTAAAGATTATTTTAGTTTAAGTTTTTAAAATTACCGTTACCGATTTTATGAAAACTCATTATTAAACAAATTAAAAACTTAGTCAAGATACCGAAAAAAAATACGACACATCGTTAAAAAACTTGGTTAGATATTTTTCATATTGCCGCTTTGAAAATAATCCGTCGTTTAATATGTTGACAAAGAATTGTATTATGATTATCTTTTTACAATGGCAAAAAGAACCGAGCCGGTAAAAAAGAAAAATCAAACGGCAGCAAAAAAATCCAAAACAAAAGAAAATAAGAAAAAATCCGGAACTTCTTTTAATTATGCAAGACTTGCGGCAGGCTTTTTTGCAGTTTGTATAATAATGCTTTCCGTTTTTTTATTTATTATACCTGCCGTAAAAAATGATGCCGGAATAAACAGCACGGAAGTAAAAGATGTTCAAAAGAATGTTTTGGAAAAAGAAAAAAGAGAAAGCGATATTGAAAATACTTTATCTAAACTTTCTGAAACCGAAAAATTAAAAACCGATTTTGCTAAACCTGAAAAAAAAATAATCGCCGATGTAAAAGAAAATAAAAAAGAACAAATAATTACTACGGATAATAAAATTTTAAAAAACATCGAAAATGAACAAATCAAAGACGATGAAAAACAAAGTCTGTACACCGAAAAAAATTACGAGTCGGGAAAAAATGTTCCAATCCCGGAGCTGCCTGAACTGCCGAAAAAAGGACGGCTGATTTTTGTTTTTGATGATGCCGGGCATAATCTTGAGCATTTAAAGCATTTTGTAAATCTGCCGTTTCCTTGTACAATTGCGGTTTTGCCTAAATTACCTCTATCAAAAGATGCTGCCGAAATGGTTCGCAATGCAGGGAAAGAAGTAATTTTACATCAGCCCATGCAGGCACTAAACGTAAACATTGATCCAGGTCCAGGTGCCGTAAAGCCGGGTATGGAAGCCGAAACCATAAAAAAAATAGTATCATCAAACATTGAAGAACTTTCTCCCATTGCAGGAATGAATAATCATGAAGGTTCTATGATCACCGCTGATGAAATGGCGATGAAAGCCGTGCTTGAATTATGCATGGAAAAAGAAATTTATTTTTTGGATTCGAGAACAAATGTAGACAGTGTTGTTCCTTCAGTTGCCGCTTCTTTGAATTTTCCTATTTGGGAAAGAGCTGTTTTTATCGATAACAAAAAAACACGCGATTATATGGAAAAACAAATCATAAAAGGATTAAAGGTCGCCGCAGAAAAAGGAAATGCAATTATGATAGGACATGTGTTTACTGTGGAACTCGCAAAACTGCTTTTGGAAATGTATCCCAAACTGGAAAACGAAGGTTTTGTTTTTTCTACCATTTCGCAACTAAAGAAAGAATAAAGTTTTTATTGAGGATATATAAATGAAAATATTAGGTATAGAAACATCTTGCGATGAAACAGCAGCGGCTATTGTCGAGGATGGGAAAAAAATTTTAAGCAATGTAGTTGCTACCCAGATTCCATTTCATAAGGAATATATGGGAGTTGTTCCCGAAATTGCCGGCCGCAAACATATAGAATGGATTTTGCCGGTAGTTAATCGGAGTTTAAAAGATGCCGGTTTAACTATCGATAAAATAGACGGAATTGCGGCAACAAACAGACCCGGACTTTTAGGTTCTCTGCTTGTTGGTTTGACCTTTGCCAAAACTCTTGCATGGTCTTCAGATAAACCTTTTATTGCCGTAAATCACATGCTGGGACATCTTTATGCTTCGCACTTGGAGCATGATATACAATATCCGTATCTTGGACTTTTGGTTTCTGGAGGTCATTCCATAATATGCAAGGTTAATAATTTTGATGATATTGAAGTGCTGGGTACAACAATTGATGATGCACCCGGAGAAGCTTTTGATAAGGTTGCCAAATTTTATAACTTAGGTTATCCGGGCGGTGCCGCAATCGATAAACTTGCAAAGAATGGAAATACGAAAGCTGCCAATTTTCCGATGCCTATAATTCATAAGGAAGGACATAAATACGATGTATCGTATTCAGGATTGAAGACGGCAGTTATAAATCAGCTTGATCGTTTTTGGAATCCCATGTATGATAAAACTCCTGAAAATATAGCTGCGGCTTTTCAAGAAAGAGCTATTAAAATTTTGTTAAAGCCGCTTCTTGCTGCCGTACACGATACAGGCTTAACAGTCCTTGTTGCAGGAGGAGGCGTTGCCGCAAATTCAAAACTGCGCGAAAAATTGGCTGAACAAAAAAATTTAAAATGTATTTTCCCGTCTTTAAAATTTTGTACAGATAATGCGGCTATGATTGCAGGTTTGGGGTATCGATATTTAAAAAGGGGAGAAACAAGCTCCGTTACAGTTGAGGCTTCAGCCCGTGTAGAAGGTTTTAGTAAAAAAGGTAAGCAGTAAAAGATATTTCCGATAAACCGTTTTTAAATCTTCGTAAATCAACAACCCAGACGCAAGCGTCGGGGTATTAAACCATCCGCACGAATAAAAAAAGCATCTTAAGCTGTAAGATGCTTTTTTTGCGAACAACATCCCCCACTGCTTACCGGTGGGGGGGGGGGACGATTTATTTTTTAGGTATACTTTTATATGTTTTTGAAGGATCATATAGACCCGATCTTTTTTCACCATTTAAACTGGGAATTTTTAAAATTAAACCCGGTTCCAACAAGTCCGGATTGGCATTGTTTGGAAGCTTTCCTTTGTTGGCTTCATATAATTTCCGCCACATAAACGGATTACCATAAATGGCTTTGTTTGCAGCAATATTCCACAAACAATCTCTTTCACCGCGCCAAGTTCTTACCCTGTATTCGGCCGGAAGTTCCGCGAGGCTTGAGTCATCTTTTTCGTTACCTTGTACAACCGATAAAACTTCCATTACTTTTTGTGCATAAACGACGGCGACATCATAATTTTCGTTATCGAAGGCAAGAGAGCCTGATGAAAGAGCCTCTTCGGCAGTTGAGTATGCTTCGGGGTATCTTTTTTCTGCATCGTTTTGTTTTGCCCATGTAAAACGGGTGCGGGCTCTATTCATTTCTTGTTCGGCTTCGGTTCTTGCCAGCATCTTCTGAATAAACTCTGCCGATTGTCTTGCGTATTCGCTTGCAAGTTTTGCATATTCTATAGCGGCATCATAATCGCCGTCATCATAAGCTCGGTTTGCTAACTCCGTGTATGCCCGACTCTTCCTTTGGAATTCGTTATCGTCATAAGATACCGCAAAAAGAGATATCATCGAAGCTGCCAATATTAGACTTAAAATTACTTTTTTCATGTTGTATTCCTTTAGTTTTCATTCTTATTTTTTTCCGTTTTATCGGAAGTTTTTTTACTTTCCGATGTATTTCCGGTATCTATCGATTCTACTTTTTCATTGCTTATAGGACTTGATTTATCTTCCAAATTAAGATCTGAATTGTCGAAGCCTTCGCCTGCTTCCGTTAACGGAGATTCTTTATCGGCTTCAAGAGCAAGCTCTGCACTTTCTTGTTGTTTGGCAGCTGCTTCTGCAATAGCCTTTTCTGCTGCTGTACGTTTTGAAAGAACGTCATTATATAAAAGCATAAAATTTTCTGCCGAATATTTATAAGCCTCAAAAGATTTTTTATAATCTTGATTTTCGGAATGATTTTGTCCGGCATTAAAAAGCCTGACAGCTTTATTATAATCCTCGGTTTTGCTTCGTGCAACTTTTATGGAATCGCAATCCGACTTTGCTTCCAAAGCTGTTGCTCTCATTTTTTTTGCTAATTCGTAATACCCCGAATTTAAAACTTTTTCGTACATTGCAATACAGTTAAGCGATGTTTCTTTAGCCGTTTTATAATCGGTACCGTAATGTTCTATAATACTCATAAAAAGTTTTTCTCCGTCAGCGTAAACGGAAGGATTGTAAGAAGCAAAACCGTATTCATCTATTTCGGTTTTAATTGCTGTAATTCTCATAAGATTTGAAAGAGTGTTATAACGGTCAATCGCCTCATTATATTTAGCTACGGCTTCTTTAAGTTTTCCGTTTTTAACTAATCCGACTGCTTCTTTTGCTATGTTTTCGGCTATGGAAAATTGTTCAGGATAAGCAGTATCTGCTTTAAGATCTATAGCCTCTAAGCGTGCTGCATTTAATCTTCCGTCTTCGTCTTCAATTTGCTTTAATTCTGCAAGAAGAGCTTCTGTCTCCGGATCTGTTTTTGTTTCCGGATCGGTTTTTTCCGGTTTAGGTGCAGGTTTTACGGGCGGAACGGGTTCCGGTTTAGATTTACATGCAAACGACAATAAAGTTATTGTCACAAAAATGCCTATGATAATTTTACTATTTTTTTTCATAAATACCCCCAATTTAAGTATTATGCTTTATGATACATTTTTTCGGATTTTTTTCAAGCTCTTTAACGGTTTGCTTTTTAAAAATCGAATCAACAACCCCGACGCAAGCGTCGGGGTATGTTGTTCTCATAAGGTGGTTGCAGTCGGCTTTAATACCCTTTGTTACGACGCAAGCGTCGGGGTATTAAACCCTCCGCACGAATAAGTTCCAAATGCTTTATAACTAGAATTTAAAAGCAACTCCTAACCTTATTGTAAGATTATTTGCAACAGTATATTTTACCAACGATCCGATATCGTCTTTTTTTTCTCTTGTAATACGGTAAGTAAACGGATAACCTTGACTATCTTTTCCGGTATAATATCTTTGGTTAGACATAGGAACTATATAAATACTGTCTTTTACATCAAAACATATTCCTATGCGTTTTGTAAAATAGTATTTTAATGCAATATCACCTCCTAAGCCAAGCATTGAAACCGTCCTTGTTTCCATCAAACTTTGTACGGGCTTTCCATGATGATCTTTTATTTTATTTGTAAATTCTATAGGCAAGTTCCTGTTTGTACTTATGTAACCGAAGGCCACAGCTCCCCCGACAAAAATAGTTAAAGGTATGCGTGTTAGAATGGTTAATCCGCCACCTAACTGTAGATCGGTAATAACGGAATTTTTTAATTTATTGGTTGCACCTAATTCTTTCAATTTGTCTCCCAGAGGATCTTTGCCTGAGGGGATTTGTTCAAAAGGTAAGCCTATATTAAGGTTTGCATAGAACAAACCGTATTTCAAAGAAAGCCCTAAGTTTAATGCATTATAAATATCTGTCGACGTAGGGCTGTGATATTGTAAAATACCTGTTCCTCCTAATGCAAGATGTTCGGATAACTCTTTATTTAAAGTATGTAATTTTTCCTGATTATATTTTGTAAATAAAGAATAATTCATATAGCCTAAACCCGCATCAAGCGAAAAATTCGAAAATCCGAATAACGATACACTACAGCAAATGGCAATAAAAACAGCCGTTATTTTTTTCATTATAATTCTCCAAAAAATATAAATTTCGCTAAATTTTAATTGGTATTATATAACAAAAACTTTACATATACAAGTTAAATATATAGAGATTTATATTTTAAGGAAAATACAAAATTAATGTTTTGACAGACAAAATCTTTACGGTTGGTTCCGTTATATTGATTTATGGAAAATTATTTTAGAGCAAAATATTTTTTAGATATAGCCCCCGTAAAAAAATACTTGACTATTTTTTTTCTTTTAGGTATAATCAAGTCTGAATTTTATTAAGTTGCACAATTAGGAAATGGTGCAGAGGAGAATCGTTGGCGGAACTAAAAGGTTTGCGGATAAATGAAAATATCCGGGTTAGAGAGGTTAGGTTAATCGGTATGAATGGGGAACAAGAAGGTATTGTTTCCACGGTTGAAGCAATGAAAAAGGCTGCTGAAGCCGGACTTGACCTTGTGGAAGTTGCTCCTACAGCCAAACCGCCGGTTTGCAAAATTATAGATTACGGTAAATATCGTTTTCAAATGGAGAAAAAGCTCCGTGACTCCAAGAAAAATCAGAAGCAGCAAACTCTTCGGGAGATAACAATGCAGCCTAAGATACATTATCATGATCTCGAATTCAAATCTGCTCATGTGAAGAAATTCCTTGATTCGGGCGACAAAGTAAAAGTAACCGTGCGTTTTTGGGGACGCGAATTGGCTCATACAGAGCTTGGTTACGAAGTTTTAAACAAGGTTTTGGAGAATATAGGCGGAGAAGAAGCCTATACTCTTGAGAAAAAACCTGAAATGGAAGGACGGAGAATGTCTATGACATTGACTCCCAAGCAAAAGAAATAGTTTTGCAAATATTTTGGAGGTAAGACATGCCTAAAATGAAGAGTAAAAGAGCTGCAGGAAAAAGATTTTCCATGACTGCAAGCGGAAAAGTTAAGTATAAGCAAATGAACAAAGCTCATATTTTAACTAAAAAAGCTCAAAAAAGGAAGCGTCATCTTAAAAAAGCAGGAATTTTATCCGAAGCAGACAGTATGAAGATACGCAAAAAATTATTACCATACGGTTAGCTTTTGCAATATCTGTGGTAATTAAATTTTATGGAGGTTAAAAATGTCAAGGTCGACAAGCAGTGATAGAAGAATAACCCGAAGACGTGCCATTTTAAAGCTTGCTAAAGGCTTTAGAGGCAGACGGGGTACGAATTTTAAAGCGGCAAGAGATGCCGTCCGAAAAGCCTTAGTTCATAGTTACGTAGGTCGTAAAGATAAAAAAGGCGATATGAGGACCTTATGGATAAGCAGAATAAATGCTGCCGTAAGAGCTGAGGGAATTACATATTCACGCTTTATTGCCGGAATTAACAAAGCCGGTATTCAGCTTAACAGAAAAGCCCTTTCCAATATGGCTATTGAAGATCCTGCTGCTTTTAAAGCAGTAGTTGAAGCATCGAAAAAAGCTTTGGGAGCCTAATTATGGTAAATCTCGATCAGATCAAACTTCTTGAAAGCAAGGTAGAAAAGGCTGTGAATTTGATAAAAAGTCTTTCAGAGGAAAAAGATTCTCTTAAAAAAGAAGTCGAAGAAAAAAACAAACGTATTTCTGAGTTGGAGAATTTGATTATAATTCTTAAAGATGATCAATCAAAGATCGAGCAAGGGATAGTAAACGCACTTAATCATTTAAGTGCGTTTGAATCCTCTGTTTATGAAAAAATGCAGTCTGAATCTACTGTTCAGGCTGAAACTAACGGACAGCAGCCTCAGGATCAAGTTAGTCAGACATCGAAACTTGTTTCCAAAGCAGAAAGTATTGTAAATGCGACGGATAATCTATCAGGCGAAAAAGAACAAAAAGAGGCTGAATCGGCAAATTTACAAAGAGATTTGGATGACGTTTTGGGTGAAAATCCCGATGTATCCAAACAAATGGATATATTTTAAATAAGATGAGCAAAGGACAATTAAATATAAATTTATTGGGAACTTCCTTTGCAATTCAAGCTGATGAAACCAATGAATACTTGCAGCAAATATACGAGCATTTTACTCAGACCGTAAGGCAGGTAGAAGAAACTTCTTCTGTAACAGATCCTCTGAGGGCTGCTATAATTGCAGGTATTTTAACGGTTGATGAGCTATATAAAGAGCAATTTAAAAATGCCGATCCTGATAATTTTATAAGTCATAATTTTGAAATTGAAAATTCTGCACGTAAAATGATCGAAAACATAGATCAGGTAATCAATGCTTGCAGCTCCGACACAAAAACAACTTAATTTATGCGAATTTTTGTAGATGCGGATTCTTGTCCTGTCCGTATAAGGAGCATTATCTGTAAAGCCGCTGCCAGATTAAAGACGGAAGCAGTTTTTACGGCAAACCGTGCCATTCCTTTTCCTCAAAACAAATTTACAAAAATGGTTATAACCGAAGCGGAACTTCAATCTGCCGACAAATATATTATATACAATGCGGAAAAAGGCGATATCGTAGTTACCAGAGATATACCTCTTGCAAAACAACTTGTAGATAGAGGAATCGTAGTTATAAATGACCGGGGAACCTGTTTTACGCAGGATAATATTAAGTCCGTATTATCTCTTAGGAATTTTATGTATGAACTGCACGAAAACGGACTTAGTCCTGAAAAAACATCGTTTTTTGGAAAGAAAGAAGTTCAAAAATTTGCGACCTGTTTCGATTCCGAAATTGCAAAACTTTTAAAACCAAATCAACAACCCCAACGCTAGCGTCGGGGTATTAAACCCTCCGCACGAATAAAAATCCACCTGCATAACACGCAATAACTCCTTAAATAAGCCGTGTAAAACCGTTTGCAGCACTTCTCCGGTTTGCAAACACAATTTTTGATATGCTTACTTGAAAAAATATCTAATCTATGATATTCTAACAATTGAGGATATTTTCCGTTATAGTCGTGCAGTATGCTTTTTCAGATAACTTTTACCTAAAAATTATAATAGAATATAGCCTTAAAATACTTTTATAAGGACGGTTTTTATGAGCCAAGAAAAAAAACTTGTAATGATCGACGGTAATACCGCTGCAGGTCACGTTGCTCACGCTTTAAGTGAAGTAATTGCCATCTATCCTATTACACCGTCAAGCCCTATGGGCGAGGTTTCCGATGAATATTCGGCAAGAGGACGACAAAATATTTGGGGTACTGTTCCCGATGTTGTAGAACTTCAATCTGAAGGCGGTGCCGCAGGTGCGGTACACGGAGCTTTGACTACGGGTGCTCTTTCTTCTACATTTACGGCATCTCAAGGTCTTCTTTTAATGATTCCGAATATGTACAAGATTGCCGGTGAGCTTACCAGTACTGTATTCCACATCGCTGCCAGAGCTATTGCTTGCAGTGCTCTTTCTATTTTCGGTGATCATCAAGACGTTATGGCATGCCGCCAGACAGGCTGGGCAATGCTCGCATCCAACTCCGTACAGGAAGTTATGGACTTGGCGATTATTTCCCATGCGGCAACTTTGGAAGCAAGAGTTCCTTTCCTCCACTTCTTTGACGGATTTAGAACTTCTCACGAAATTCAAAAAATAGAAGAAGTTTCTTATGATGTAATGAGAAAAATGGTTAGTGATGAACTTGTCCGAGCTCACAGAAAACGCGGTTTAACTCCCGAGAACCCCGAACTTCGAGGTACTGCCCAAAACCCGGATATTTACTTTCAGGGACGGGAAGCCGTAAATAAATATTATCTTGCAACTCCCGAAATTGTTCAAAAGCAAATGGATAAGTATGCAGAACTTACGGGCAGACATTATCATTTATTTGATTATCATGGTGCTTCCGATGCCGATTTCGTAATAGTTTTGATGGGTTCGGGTGCAGATACTGTAGAAGAAACCGTTGATGAACTTAATTCAAAAGGCGGAAAATACGGCGTTTTAAAGGTTCGATTGTATAGACCTTTTAGTGCAGAACATTTTGTAAAAGCTCTTCCTGCAACGGTAAAGGGTATTGCAGTTCTTGACCGATGTAAAGAACCCGGTTCTCTCGGTGAACCTCTTTATGAAGATGTAAGGACAGCCATCGGCGAAATGCAGGCTGCAAAAAAATGTCCCTTCACTCATTATCCGGTTATTATAGGAGGAAGATACGGTTTAGGTTCAAAAGAATTTACACCGGCTATGGTCAAGGGTGTTTTTGATAATTTGGAAGGTGAAAAGAAATCCAACTTCTCCGTAGGTATCGATGACGATATTACTCATACAAGCATAAAATACGATCCTAACTTTAAACTTGAAGATAAAGATATGCATCAGGCTATGTTCTTTGGTTTGGGTTCAGACGGTACAGTCGGTGCAAATAAAAACTCGATTAAGATTATCGGTGAAGCTACCGAAAATAAAGCTCAAGCCTATTTCTCTTATGACAGTAAAAAATCGGGTGGTTTTACAATTTCTCACTTGCGTTTCGGAAAACACGCAATCCGAAAGCCCTACCTAATTACAAATGCGGACTTCGTTGCATGCCATAAATTCAGCTATCTTGAAACCTACGATATGCTCCACAGCCTCAAAAAAGGCGGAACATTCCTTTTAAATGCTCCTTACAGCAAGGAAGAAATTTGGGGTAAAATTCCTATAGAAGTTCAAAAACAGCTTATCGAAAAAGAAGCTAAATTTTATGTTATAGATGCAATCAAAATTGCAGAACAAGCCGGTATGGGTAACCGAATCAACGTTGTTATGCAGACTGCTTTCTTTAAAATATTCGGAATCTTGCCTGAATCTGAAGCCGTGGATCTTATTAAGAAGTTTATCGAAAAATCTTACGGTAAAAAAGGTCCCGAAATTGTTCAAAAAAATATTACGACGATCGATATGGCTTTGGCAGGTGTTCAGGAAGTCGATTATCCTAAATCTGCAACAAGCACTCTTAAAATGCACCCTGCAATTACAGGCGATGCTCCCGAATTCGTACAAAAAGTTTTAGGCGAAATTGCCGTACAAAAAGGCGATAACTTAAAGGTAAGCCAAATTCCCGATGACGGAACTTTCCCGACTGCAACAACACAATACGAAAAACGGGCTATTGCAGAACATGTTCCTATATGGAAAAGCGAAATTTGTATACAGTGCGGTCAATGTACAATGGTTTGTCCTCATGCCTGTATACGAATGAAGGCTTATGATTCTTCTCTTTTAAAGAATGCTCCTGAAAACTTTAAATCTTGCAACTACAAAGGCAAAGAGTTTGAAAATGCCAAGTTTACTATTCAGGTTTCGGCTGAAGACTGTACGGGATGCGGTCTTTGCGTTCAGCAGTGTCCTGCAAAGTCCAAAGAAAACCCCGAAATCAAAGCCATTAACATGGAAAGTTTTGTAGAGAATAGAAAGACCGAAGTCGAAAACTGGAAGTTCTTCTTCCGCGATATTCCCGATCCCGATACTACAAAACTTAATCTCGGAACACCCAAAGGTATAGGAATGAAGCGTCCCTTGTTTGAGTTCTCCGGTGCATGTGCAGGCTGTGGTGAAACTCCTTACGTAAAATTGCTTTCACAGCTTTTCGGCGATAGAGCAATTATCGCAAATGCAACAGGCTGTTCTTCAATATACGGCGGAAACCTGCCTACGACTCCTTATGCAAAAAGATGCGACGGAAGAGGTCCTGCATGGTCCAACTCCTTGTTTGAAGATGCTGCGGAATTTGGTTACGGTATGAGACTTACGAGTGATAAACTTGCAGTTTATGCACGTGAAGTTGCCGTAAAAGTAAAAGAAAAAGGCATTGCTGCAGCTGTTATCGACAGAATTCTCAATAACGCTCAGGCAGATGATATTGCAATTGAAGATCAGAGAAAATCTGTCGATGAGCTGAAAAAAGAGCTTGCAAAATCATCCGAACCCTTAGCTAAGGAATTGGATTCTTTAACCGATCATCTCATAAAACGTTCTATTTGGATCCTCGGCGGTGACGGATGGGCTTACGATATCGGATACGGCGGTTTAGATCATGTTCTTGCTTCCGGTAAAAACATCAATGTTCTTGTTATGGATACCGAAGTTTATTCCAATACGGGCGGACAAATGTCTAAGGCTACACCTATAGGTGCGGTTGCAAAATTTGCCGCTTCCGGTAAAGAGATAAGCAAAAAAGACCTTGGTATGATGGCTATGAGCTACGGCTATGTTTATGTTGCCCATATTTCTATGGGGGCAAATATGAGCCAGGTAATCAAAGCATTCCGCGAAGCCGAAAGCTATGACGGACCTTCGATTATCATCGCTTACAGTCATTGTATTAACCACGGTATAAATATGACAAAGGGTATGACCAACCAAAAAGAAGCTGTTTCTTGCGGTTTATGGCCTTTGTACAGATTCGATCCACGTCTTGTCGAACAAGGTAAAAACCCTTTCCAGCTTGACAGCAAGGAACCCGATTTCAATCTTGCCGACTTTATGTACAAAGAAGTTCGCTTTAAGACATTAAAGAATGCCGATCCTGCAAGGGCTCAAATGCTTCTTGATAAGGCAGTAATTAAAGCAAAACGAAGATGGCAGGAATATAAATATTTAGCCGAACGACCTTTCTAGAAATAATTTTCTAAAAGAAAAAGCCCCTAAAACATAAAGTTTTCGGGGCTTTTTTGTTTGTGCGGAGGATTAAATCCGCAAACTCTCTTCACCGAAATTAAGGGGATTAAATTCGGCGTTGTTCTCTGTTTAAAACCTTATTTTATTGCTTTTAAACCTTTTTCAAAAAGTTCTTCAAAACCTTTTTCGTCAAGTCTGCCTACATGGAAAGAGCCGTCTATAATTTTACCGGTTTTATCTACAAGAAAAGAAGCAGGAACTCCGGGAAGCCCGGAAATTATCTGAGCAAAATCATTGCAATTTTGTAAACCTAAAAATGAGCAGCCCGAATCCTTTAAGATGTCTTTTGCCATATCAAGCATTTCGGGTTCTTCGGCACTTACATCCATAGTTATTGCCATAACATTGCAGTTTTGTTGTGAATACTTTTTATATGTTTTTTCAAGATCCGGAAGTTCTGCTTTACAGGGAGGACACCATGTAGCCCAAATATTTACCAAAGTAACATCATATTTTTCAAATATTTCATTAGTAACGGATTTTCCGTTTAAATCCGCAGTAGAAAACTTAACTATAGGAGACTTTCCTTTATTTTCGGACTCGGAAACTGTATTGCTTTTTTCCATACCGTTTGCAGCGTTACTTTCTTCTTTTTTATCGCAAGAAGTAAAAAAAATGGCTATAATTGCAGCCAAAGCAAAAAACTTGATTGATTGTTTCATAAAAACTCCTCAATAATTATTATAATATACAGTTAATAAACTGTACTATATTTTAATTTACAAAAAATACAGAAAAAAGTCATTAAGAACTTAATAAAAATTTTATTTATTTGTGCGGAGGGTTTAATACCCCGACGCAAGCGTCGGGGTTGTTGATTATAAATAAAATTAATAATCTTAACTTGCCGGGTTTTTGTATAAAAAACTCTGTGGTAAAACTCGTTCCTGCATATAGAAATTTATACAAAAAGATTGTATACTTAACGATATGTTTGAGATGAAACCCGTAATTACAAGGCAGACATTTAAAGGAGAAATTCATTATATTTTAACATGGTCTCCTTTGACAAAGGCAGATAAATATAAAATAAATAGCGGTGTTCCGGCTGTTTCCGGTGTTTATGAATTATATAAAATGGATAAAGAAAAACGGCTTAATTTATTATCGGTAACTCATGCATGGTACGGCGGTTTAAGAAGTAATATCAGGGAAGCTATTGATCCTTATACTAAAACGGATCCTGTTCTTAAAAATATTCTTCAAGATGATGATATTCAGATTTATTATCGATATTCTTGTTCGGATTGTTTTGGAGATTTATTGGATATTGTCTGGTTTTTGCATTCCGCTTATTTTCCCGATGATGTAAGAGTTGAATCTTCAAATAGATACGAAAACTTTTTTTTGACCGAAAAAGCTCCCGATAAAGTTTATTGGCTTGAATAATTTTTGACTCACATGAAAAAAACTTATATTTTATACTTTACATTGATAAATTTTATTGTATTTGTTTGTGCCGATATTTATTCTCAACAAAAGCTGCCGAATTTTTACGATGATGTTCCGCACAAAGAATTGGCTTTAAGTATAGTCGAAAATATGACGGATGAAGAACTTTTGGCACAAACATTTATGTTCGGCTGGGCGGGGCAGGCTCCCGGAGATTTACTCGTAAAATGGGTTGAAGAATCGGGTTTAGGCAGTATAAAAATATTCGGCTGGAATACTCAAAACTCGCGTAAACTCGCAGAATCCATTTTAATGCTGCAAAAAATTGCACGCAGAGGCAGGTTCGGCATACCTCTTTTTGTTGCGACCGATCAAGAAGGCGGTTGGGTTAGACACGTAAAAGGTTTGACCTCCGAAACTCCCGGAAATCTTGCGATAGGAGCATCCGGTATTCCTAAAGATGCTTATTATGCAGGCTATTATATATCGAAAGAACTTAAAACTTTGGGAATAAATCTTAATTTTGCACCTTCAATAGATCTTTATACAGACCACTTGTCAACCGTAATAGGCCCCAGGTCTTTCGGCGATTCTCCTGAAGCGGCAGGTATTTTAGGCACCGAGTTTATGAATGGAAGCCGTGCTGCAGGAGTTCTCACAACTGCAAAACATTTTCCGGGACACGGAGATACGGCTATTGACAGCCATGGACGGCTTCCTAAAATAACAATATCGGAAAGGACATTGAGAACCAGAGAACTTGTTCCATTTAAGCAGATGATAGATGCCGGAATTCCTGTAATTATGACAGGGCATTTAAATTTTACGTCCGTTTCTCCAAACGGCGAACCTGCCTCATTATCGAAATATCTTTTAAATGATGTCTTGCGTGAAGAGATGGGGTTTAAGGGGCTTATCATTACCGATGACATAATGATGTATGGAGCCATAACTTATGCCGGCGGTGTAGCCGAAGCCGTGCGTATGGCTCTGGAAGCAGGAAACGATATAATAGAATCTTCCACTACACCGTATCATTATCAGGCTTTTTGGAAAGACAATCTTCAATATCTTAAAACAAATGCCGAATTTAAATCCAGAATAAAAGATGCGGCTTTTAGAATTATTTATACAAAACTCGAATATTTTAAAAGTGAAAATCATGTGCCTATTTTCCCCGTACCGGAAGAAGTAAATTTAAAGTTACCCGATAAAGAAGGTCAACCATTTTTTTTAAACCTTGCAGCCCGTGCCGTAACTGCCGTAAGAACTGCCGATATTCCGTACCGCCCCAAAAACGAAGAACAAATTTTGTTTGTTTCGGGATATTACGATTTTTTTAAAGCAGGGCTTAAACGCTTTCCCACCGCAAAAATAATAGAGCTGCAAACGGCAGTTTACCATGCCGGAAGATTCGACACTATAATCTTTTGTCTTTCGGACAAATATTCTTTAAGTGTATTACAAAATATGATAAAAAAATATCCTCAAAAAAAATATATAGTTATATCGGTTTTATCGCCTGTACATATTGTAGAAGTACCGGAAGTACAAACCGTAATTGCAGCTTATAGTTATTCGCCTCCGTCCTTTACGGCTGCTTTTGCAGTTCTTTGCGGCGATTTTAAAGCTAAAGGTAAAGTGCCTATATCCGGGATAGAATAAAGTGAGTTTATTTGTTCAGCCTGTAACAAAAAAAAATATAGATATTGCAATTAAAAATATTTTGCCTTATGAAAAGATGTGCATTAATCTTGCAGGCTGTCTTAGAAAGCAAAAAAAATTTTTTGATGAAGATATTAAACTTTCCGCTTTTTTAAAAGGCATTATCATATTTTCGCAAAATAAAACCGGTAAAGAATTTATAGGGATTATATTGATTTCCGCCGGTTTTGTTATATTGCATTGTTTTCCTCATATAATTCCTCAAAGTGTTTTAAAATATTTGTGTACGGATATTCTTAAAGATATATATATTACCTGCATTGTAGGAGAAAAAAACAATTCGATTGTTTTGGAAAATGCAGTCAAAAAATATCTCGATAAAACTCCTTCCCGGTCGGAAGACTATAAATTGCTTGCATTAAATAAACTGTCCGAAACCGATTTTTATAAAGAGGCTTGCAGAAAATTAAATTCCGAATTTAAAATAATAAAACCCTCATTAAAAGAAGCGGAACAAATATGCCCCCTTGAAATGGAATACAATCGTATTGAAGTTTTGGCTGATGGACAGGAACCCTCATATAGTATGTGTCTTGATCTTCTTAAAACAAGAATTAAAAAAGGACTATTAATAATCGCCAAAAAAGAAAATAAGTTTATTGCAAAAGCCTTAATAAATGCTTCGGGATTTTATTGGAAGCAGATAGGAGGCGTGTATACAATTTCAGATTATAGAAATAAAGGAGTGGGAGCCGCCGTAGTTCACAGCCTAATAAAAAATTGCGAAGAACATAAACAAAAAGCAGCTTTGTTTGTAAAAGTAAAAAATTATCCTGCACAAAGACTTTACGAAAAATTAGGTTTTGTTAAAGTCTGCGATTTTAGAATAGCATATTTTTAAAAATATAAATCGGCACCTTTAAAACTTTAGAGTAAATCAACATAACCCGACGCAAGCAACAGGGTATTAAACCCTCCGCACGAATAAAGACTGCAAACTTTTTACCTCTTCCAAAAACCGGGTGTAAAATAAATTATCATTGTGTAAAGCTCAAGACGACCTGCAAGCATTATAAACGAAAAAAATATTTTTACTATCGGCGAAAAAAATGCGAAATTTCCTGCCGGTCCTACACTTCCGAATCCGGGACCAATATTTCCTATCAAGGCTAACGATGCCGTAAATCCGCTAAACAAATCCGCCCCGTCTGCAACGGCGACAAAAGCGGTTATTACCGTTAAAAGAAAATAGCAAAAAATAAAACCTGCCACACTGTAAACAATATCTTTCCGGCCGGGGCGATTATTAAGCTGAATACTAAAAACGCCATGAGGATGTAAAAGTCCTTTTGTCTCGATATGATATTGCTTTTGAAGAATAAGCCAGCGTATAACTTTTATACTTCCTGCTGTGGAGCCGGAGCAGCCTCCTATAAACATCAAAAAAAACAATACGGTCTTTGCAAATTCCGGCCATGCATCATAATTTACCGTAGAAAAACCTGTTGTCGTTATTATTGAAGCAACCTGAAAAAAACTGTGTCTTAAACTGTCCTTTAAACCGTATAATGGATATATCGAAATAGCAATCATTATTGAAGAAATAAAAACTATTTTTAAATAGGCTTTTAATTCCGAATTATTAAAAACATCTTCAAAATGTCCCGTAAAAAGTCTAAAATAAAGACTAAAGTTTACGCCTGCCAATAACATAAAAACAGTACAAATTATATCAACCGCAGTAGAATTAAAACTACCGACGCTGGCATTTCTTGTAGAGAATCCGCCTGTTCCCAAAGAAGCAAATGTATGACACATAGAATCTATAAAAGAAAGACCTGCAAACATCAAAAGAATAGTTTGGGCTATAGTCATTCCCAAATAAATAAACCAAAGAGCTTTTGCAGTATGGGTTATCTTTGCGGTAACCTTTCCTTTGTCGGGACCGGTTGTTTCGCTTTTAATAAGTCTAAAACCTCCTACACCTAAAAGAGGAAAAAGAGCAACGGTTAAAGCTACAATTCCCATTCCTCCCAGCCAGTGCATTTGAGTACGCCAAACATGTATCGAAACGGGACAAGCCTCGACATCGGTAAGAATAGTTGCACCTGTAGTAGTAAAACCGGAAACGGATTCAAAAACAGCATCTGCAAAATTCGGAATAGCATTTGAAAGATAAAGCGGCAAAGCTCCCAATATTCCGGCACCTATCCATGCGGCTGCAACAAGAATAATACCGCCTGCCGTAGATAATTTCAATTTTTTATTTTTATTTATAAAAAAGAAAATTGCTGCTATCAAACACACTGCACACATCGGAATTAAAAAAGAAGGAATAACCTGTAATTCGTTTAAATACAAAGCAGCAAAAATAGGAATTAAAAAACTTATTGCAATTATTGCGAGAATCATAAAAATAATTCTAAAATAAAGGAAAACTTTCATGCTTAAAACTAATTTCCTCCGAACATTTTTATTATTTCATCGCTTGAAACCGACTTTACGATAAATACTATTTTATCGTTTTCTTTTAATTCCGTATCTCCCGTAGGAATAGAACAGCCTTCGGCATTTGTAACTAAAAGGATTAAAAAAACTCCGTGCCTTGAAAAATCTTTTAGTTTTTTTCCCAAAACACTACAGGAACTTGAAATATGTAATTCGATTATTTCCAACTTACCGTCACCCATTGTATGAATACTTGTAACATTTTCGCTTACAAGATGGCTCATAATGGAATCTACAACAACGGTTTTAAAAGAAACTGCAACATCTATGCCTATTTTGTATGCAACGTTTTCCAAAACTGAACTTTCAACAAGCGAAATAGTTTTATATACGCCCAAAGTTTTTAAATATGCACAAGCTATCATATTAAATTCGTAATTTTGAGTTGCACAAATAACAAGATCAAAGGTATCCAGAGCAATTTCGTCTACAAAAGATTCGTCGGTAACATCGGCTCTATAAACGGTTGCTTTGGGGAATTCGGAAGAAACTTCTTTTGCCTTTTTATCGTTATTTTCGATTATGGATACTTTCCATTTTTTATTAAAACTTGAAGGAAATAATTTTGCAAGTATCGATTTATTCGAATCATTTTTTAAAAGATATTCGGCAATGTTTTTTCCTATCCTGTCCATTCCGACAAGAGCTATCTTTCTAAATTCTTCGGTTTCAAATCCCGAAAGCTCATAGAATTTTTTGATATATTCAGGTTTTGTTAATATAGAAACTCTGGTTCCTGCCGTTAAAATAGTATTACCCGAAGGAATTTTATTTTTGCCGTTTTGTTCTACGCAAACAACAACAAAAGGAACGTCGGTATATTTATGAATATCGAAAACACTTAAACCGTCGAGGGTACTTTTTTCTCCGACACTAAAACGGGTAAGTTCAAAACTGGAATTCTCAAAAGAAAGAATATCGCTTACCGCTCCGTGTTCAATAGCTTGGATTACCGCCTGTGCGGCTTCTTCGTCCGGGTATACAAGTGCATTTATTCCGAGAGTGTGGTCGTCCGTAAAATTAAGAGCTTTTACATAATCTTCATTGCGTACTCTTGCAATTTTTACAACGTTCGGTGTAAGACTTTCTGCAATACCGCAGATAATCATATTAAGTTCGTCCGAATCGGTTACGGCTACAAGAGCATCCGCTTTTTTTATGCCGGCATCCAATAAAATCTGTGTATCGTTTCCGCTTGCCTGCACGACCATACAGTCCAGCCTGTTTGCAGCATGACGGGCAACATCTTCATCTCTATCAATCAAAGTAACATCATGTTTTTTACGTATTAGCCTGCGGGCTAATTCCGTTCCTGTAACCCCGCCGCCTACTATAATTATTTTCATTTAAAGGATAATACTACAAATTCCCGATTTTGAAAAGACCGTTTTTAAAAGTGCCTGTATATAAAAACCTTTCTCTTTAAGATTAGGATATTTTTTGTTTAATAACTCGTTTATCGGTGAGAACAACATACCACGATGCTCTGCATTATGGTTGTTGATCAAAACCGGCAGCTTAAACTACATTTTAGGGAATTTAGGGTCTGCACTATTATTGACTTTTCTTAATTTTATAATATTTTCTATTCGCAATGTTGCGACGGATTAATCCCGCACAGGATGTGCGGCAAAACTTTATTTG
>CAUTTN010000007.1:0-30937 GCA_963541225.1 uncultured Treponema sp. | reverse complement strand
CTTTGTTACGACGCAGAGCGTGGACATAAAACGTCAGGTATTAAACCCTCCGCACGAATAAAAAACCGGTTAAAATATTGCATTTAACCGGTATATTTTTTAGTGAGGGAATATTTCTTCAAATTTTTTTAGAATTTCATTCGATGACGGACTTGCATCTATTTCAATGCTCATATTTTTTTCGGAATAATAATCGATCAACGGTGCCGTTTCCTTACGGTATGTTTCAAGCCGTTTTTTTATTGAATCAATCATATCATCAGGTCTTGTGATCAACCCTGAGCCGCAGGAATCGCAAATCCCTTCTTTCTTAGGTTTTATAAAATCGATGTGAAAACTTTGTCCGCAAGATGAGCATATCCGTCTTCCCGAAAGCCTTTTTATAACATCTTCATCAGAAATATTGAAATTGATAACGTAATCGATTTTTTCAATTTTCTGTAAAGCATCAGCTTGTGCAATCGTTCTTGGAAAACCATCCAGAATAAAACCGTTTTTTGTATCATCCTTGTCAAGCCTTTCCTTTACTAAAGCAATTGTAAGATCATCGCTTACTAAAGCTCCGGAATCGATAACAGACTTAACTTTTTTGCCTAATTCCGTCTGATTTTTAATTGCAGTTCTAAAAATATCGCCGGTCGAAATATGCGGTATTTTATACAGTTTAGAAACTTCAAATGCCAAGGTTCCTTTTCCGGCTCCCGGAGGTCCCAAAAAAATACATTTCATTTTATTTTTCCTTACATTACAATGAATTTATTTAAAAAGCTTTAAAGCTTTTAAATACAAACGTAACCTCTATTTTTAGAGGTTTTCTCGTTGCTGTGTTTTTAAATAAAGTACCTTAATTCTCTCGTACTTTCCATTTTTGATCTGCATCCGATTATATAAGTACCTGCCGCTGCTATTACGGTATCGGTTGCCGCCGCTATGGAGCCTATAAAAAATACAGCCGGTTTTAAAATTAAAAAACCAGATTCAAAACCATCACCGTAAATTCCGCATATAGCAATTAAAGAAGCATAAGCTCCTACAATAGGAAATCTTCCTAAAAGCATGGAAAACAACGAAGATATTCCTACAAGCCAAACCATATCCCCTGAACTTATTCCTAGACTTGAGTATGAACGTAAAATCATAACAAAGCTTATAGTTACAACCATAGAACTTCCGGCTCTTCCGAAAACCGAAAATATCGGAACACTTACCGATGTTATTCTGCGCCTTATACCTAAACTTTCATTTATGTGTCGCAAGAGAACCGTAATTGTTAAATTCGTATCGCCCGAAAAAAAAGCTGCAAAGATAGGAGCTATGGAAGCATAAAGAATTTTATATGGATTTGTATCTGTACAAAATATTTTTATTATAAGCGGTGATATTACCAAAGCTATTATAAAAAAATCTATTACCAAAAGGATTATCAATCCGTTAAAAAATTTTGCAGAAAGTAAAGTTGAAAATTTAACAGACCAGTTAACCGAAAGAGCTATCAAACCTATATATAACATATCCACAAAAAATGCCGTTACCGAATATGCAATTCTTGAAAGTGAATCAAAAAGAGTTAATACGGGTTTTGAAATTGTTTTATCTACTGCACAGCCTGCCCCTGCAAAACCTGCAAAAATACATAAAGGAAGAATATATAAACCGTCTATAAAAGCAGTAAATGAACTTGAAGGAAACAAGGTTAAGAAAGCCTCTTTTATACCCAGCGGTTCTATATTTTGGGTTTCTTCAATAAAAATAGGAATTCGTGAGGGATTTGCAATTATCACCGAAATAAGTCCCAAAATAGAAGCTAAAACAGCTGTAAATATAATAAATGCAAAAATGGAAATACCGAATTTAAGTAAGGTTTTTGTTTCTCTAAGTTTATAAATACCGATCGTAAATCCGAAAAAAAGAACAGGATATAAAGAGTATCTTCCGAATTGAATTGCAAGTTTAGAAGCAAATTCAATCGCAGAATTAAAAAGTTCGCTATCCGTAGGAGCTGCAATAGCCAAAAGTATACCTAATGCGGAACCTATAAGGTATTTAATCCAAATTTTCATAGACGGTATTGTACAAAAATAAGGGCTTTTAAGTCAAGTATACTTGAAAACGGAATGCTAAAAAAGCGAAAAGGTCGTCAAACTGTAGCATAAAGGCTGGCGGCTTTGTTTTATTAACTAATCTCCTGTTTGGGTACCGGAAACTAAAAAATATACTCATAAATTAAAATAAGCTTTGGATAATGCAATAATCCGATTCTGTTTTCTTTTTTAAAATCATAACAGCAAAGCCGTTAAATATTATCGAAAAAATTACTCCTCCACATATAAATATTTTGAATTTACATATCCTATTATATCATTATATGGTTACCGCAATTTTAAAACTAGGTTTTACAGATTTAAAAAAAATAATCAGACAAATAATTGCACAAACAAGAATTATTACAGCAATACTGATTATATAAAAGGAGTTTTTTTAACCCATTCAATTAATTGTACTATCAGCCAGATGAAAATTAAAGCCCCTCCCTCACCTGTTGAAACTGCTGAAACTTTTTTTAATACGATAGAGTTTTCATCTTGAGATTCAATTTCCCACTCTGACATAAGTCATATCTCCTTCCTATTAATTGAAATACTGACTGTAACGACTTTGCCTGTACAGTATCTGCATTACAAAAGATTCAAATAAAATTCAACAAAATTTTCAGATCGATCTACAATTAATCTCATTATAATTTTTTCAAAAATATAATTTAAATCAACAACCCCGACGCAGAGCATCGGGGTATTAAACCCTCCGCACAAATAAAGAAAAAAGAGATTTTAAACTTATAGATTTAATAGTCTTAAAATCATGCCGATAATATTCATATAATTATTATATAAATCGGTAATGATTAGCCGAAAATTATTTAGGAGGGCATTACAACAAATGAAACCTACACTTTTAGTTTTAGCAGCAGGCATGGGAAGCCGATACGGGGGAGTTAAACAAATTGCCTCGGTAGGAATTCACGATGAAACATTATTGGATTATGCCGTATACGATGCAATGAATAACGGATTCGGTAAGGTTGTTTTTATTATTAGAAAAGATATTGAAGCCGATTTTAGAGAACGTTTTTTTAATAAAATAGCCAGAAACTGTAATGCCGAATATGTATTTCAATCTATGGAAAATTTACTTACAAGCGAGCAATTAAATAAAGCTGTAAATAGAAAAAAGCCTTGGGGAACAACTCATGCTGTTCTTTGTGCTGAAGAAAAAATTAAAGAGCCTTTTGCCGTTATCAATGCTGATGATTATTACGGAAGAGCCGCTTATATGACGATAGCAACTCATCTTTCAACACTAGCAAACACTTCTACAGAACATGCAATGGTAGGATATATTTTGGAAAAAACACTAAGCCGTTCAGGTTCGGTTTCCAGAGGCGTATGTTCGGTAGAAAGCGGATATTTATCCGGAATAAAAGAAAATACAAATATATCTTATCAAAAACGTGGAGATACGGAAAAAATAATTTCAGTATTGGATGGTTCCGAAATTGAACTTTCCGGAAAAGAAGCCGTATCCATGAACCTTTTCGGATTTACACCTAAAGTATTCGGGTATTTTAACGAATATTTTAAAAATTTTATTCATAAATATGCCGAAAGCGAAAAAGCCGAATGTTTACTGCCTGAAGCAGCCGGAACTCTTATAGAAAAAGGTTTGGGTCGTATAAAAGTGTATACTACAACCGAAAGATGGTTCGGCATGACCTATCCTGAAGACAGGGAAATCGTAAAATCGGAACTGGCAAAAAAAATTAAAGAAGGATATTATCCCGAATTTTTATGGCGTTAAATTAAAAATTACTAATCGGTATCTCTAAAACCTTGTTTGTAGGATTAGATTCCGGACAGAAATACCTTATCAGCAAAGCTGATAAAGAGTTTTTAATTAAATCTTGATATTATAATGAGTATCAGTACCGCAATGGATGGCGATAGTTTTAACGGCAAGAAGATAAAAATGTACAAGGATGTACATTTTTATCGCAACATCATTTTTTAGTGGACATAAAACGTCAGGTATCAAACCCTCCGCACGAATAACAACTGCCTTTTAGCACCGGAATGTGTTCTATTATCATACTCGATAAAAGTGAATCGGCTGTTATTTCTGAATTTTTTATAAAACTGTTTATAATTATTTTCAGAAGAAATGCCATCATCATCAGAACTTTGAATAACCATTATCTTTGTATCGGAATTTTCGAATCCCTTCAAGCAGGAATAATTTACATATTTCCCGAATTTTATTTTTATATCAACGAAAAATATGTCATAAAAAATTAATCTGTTTCTCGATAAAGCCGTCCTTACAAATCCCTTTCTTCATTCAATTTGTTTAAGACCTCACAGCTCTCTTTGCGGCGAAACTGACGAGTTATAAAACCCAAACTTAATTTTCAGCAGCATTTCCGTAAAGTCTAATTTAGTGATGAACCCGACCAGCCTAATTTTGACTGTAACGCTTTATAAAAATTATCCGGTGAACAGCCTGCCATTTTAACCCGGTTGGGGGATTCGGTTATTATTATTTCATCATATTCTTTAAGAGAAAAAAGCTCCTGCCCGTCTACAGATAAAATTGTATCTTTAGTTCTCATAGGTAACACTTTAATAATCATTTTGCCTGATGAAGACAAAACCAATGGTCTGTTTGAAAGTGAAAAAGGTGAAATAGGTGTAAGAACAAAAGCAAAAACATCGGGATCCAAAATAGGACCGCCCGAAGCCGCCGAATATGCTGTCGAACCTGTAGGTGTTGAAACTATAACCCCGTCCGAGCGGAATGTTCCGAAAGGAATACCGTTAAATGAAATTTCGAGATTTATAAGTTTTGCAATTCCGGCACCCGAAACAACAATATCATTTAAAGCCTCAAATATGCCGATTTTCTTATTTTTTCTTATTACCAAAGCGGAAAGTAAAAGCCGTTCATGAAGTTTTTCTTTTCCGCTCAAAAACTTGATAAGTGCTTTTTTCCATTCCTTGCCTTCAATATTTGCTATAAAGCCGAAATGTCCTAAATTAACAGGAAATACGGAGATTTTTTTTGGAGCACAATATCTTGCCGTAAATAAAACGGTACCGTCACCGCCTAAACTTATTGCAAAATCATAAGAATCTTCAAAATTAACCGAATGGGTAATTCCCGTATACTCATATACAAAACAGCTTATGGACTTTTCTTTTAAAAAGGCTTTTATTTCACGGATAAGTTCTTTTGCTTTGGGCTTATCGGTACTTACGACTATTAAAGCTTTTTTCATTTTAGCAATTATCAAGGTAAGGTTGCCAAAACTTTTGCAATTTCGGCAGATTTTTTTGTTCCCAAACGCGGATATAAGGGAAACAGAATACATCGAAGCAGCAACGAGGTTGCATTGATCAATTGTTCTTGCTCTTCTTTTAAAAAATCCACAACGGAGTCTTTAAAAGCAGGTTCTATTTCAATATTTTTTTTAGAAGTATATTTTTGTACATCAGAAAGACCGGAATTAAGAATTACCGGAAAAGAATAAATAGGATTTATACAATCTTCAAAAGCGGCTACTGTTTTATGTTTTCCCTGCATAATAGAGCGGCTGTATAGAGCATACATATCCTTGCGTAAATCCATATTTTTTGTCATCTGCCTTAACTGAACAAATGCCAAAGAAGCGTTTATATCGGGCAACAAGTCGGTAACGGGAGCTTCTTCATATATTCTCTTTAGAATTACTGAAGTCCGCCTTTCGGGAGCAAGAAGCACCGCTCCGCCTCCGCCTGTAAGTATGTCTTTTTCTTCCAATCCCAAAATAGAAAAAACGCCCATACTGCCTGCAAGTTTTTCTTTATAAGAGCCGCCTGCACTTTGAGATATGTCTTCTATCACCGGTACATTGAGTGAAAGTATTTTTTCCATATCCGGTAAAAAACCCAAAGTTTCATGGAGAAGAATAAGTTTTCCGCCCGAATGAACGGCTGCCTCTATTGCTTCAAAATCCATAAGTGCATTGTCGATCTTTACATCAAGAACAATAGGCTTATATCCCTGCCGGATTACTTCCACATATTGCCAAGACGGTGCCAATGCCGAAATAATTATAAAAGAACCTTTCTCTAAATCCAGAGCTTTTAAAGCATAGGCTAAAGCTATAGCCGGACTTCTAAAAGCGGCAGCCCCGGAAGCCTGAAAAATTTCCGAAGCAAGCCTAATAAGCTTTTGGTTCATTTCTCCGGGACCTATTTTTTCTTCAACCATACAGGTAAGAACGGCATCCATTTCGGAACGTCTTATAGTAGAGCTATATACCGGTATTTTCATTTATATTAAAAATTAGTTAATTTTTGTAATTCTTTTGGATTAAACAATCGGTGTATCTCTAAAATAATAAGATAACCGGGATCTTTTCTTACAACTCCGTGAATATATTCGGCACCGATACCGGCAATCATTTGAGGCGGTTGCTGAATTTCTTCTTTCTTTACATCGACAACACGGGCAACTCTATCTATTATAATTCCGATTTTATTGTTTTCAATCTTTAAAATTATAAAACCGCCTAAAAATTCGTCCCCTTCATCTAAAGAAGCCTTTTTTATATGGAAACGCTTATGAAGACTTATTACGGGTATTATTTCACTTCTAAGGTTAAAAATACCTTCAACATAATAAGGCGCATTCGGTATAGGTCTTACATCTTGAACACGTACAATCTGATCAACGTCCATGATTTCTACACCATACAGCTCTTCTCCAAGCTGAAATGTTACCAATTTAAAAAGTTCTTCAGTTTCGGTTGTTACTTTTTTATTACGGTTTACCATACTTGCCATTATTGACTTTCCTCCGATACGTCTTATAATATCATAAGATTAAAAATCTTTCAAGCATAATCTTGTTTTATAACCAAAATAATTATTGAAAATTCCAAAAGTAAAAAATCATACCCCGAATCGTTTTAACTTAATATTTTTAAAAAATATTCTATTTCTATCCTTAATCTATTTAAAAAATTGCTGTCCGTAATGTTTATTTTATCATAATCGGGAAAATGAAAATAAAGATAAGGGGCGGATTTTATAAGTCTTTTTGTATAATTATCTTCCGCAATTTTTTTGCCTGTAAAAATATCTTTTAATTCCGTAAGTTTATTTTTTTCGCAAGATAAAAATGATGAAATACCTTCGATATTCAAATTTGCATCTTCTTTATATTTTGGAGCAGAACTTTTATTTTGAATATAGTGTTTGATTATTTGTTCGGCTTCTTCAAAAGTTTTTTGGACAGAACCTATACATAATCCCTCAGTTCCAAGATCGAATAAATTATTGACATGCGAAAAAGCATTTTTATAAATATCTCCATAGTTTTTTAATGCCGGAGAAGAAAAACAAAATTCCTGTTTATCTTTTTTACCTTTCAGTTTTTGCAGTTTTTCGGGAAATATAACCTGAGGGTTATATAATGGTTGCAGTTTTGTATTTTCGGAAAAAGCGGAAACGGTTTGAAAGCCGAATTTTGAATGAGTAAAGCCGTTTTTCCATGAAAAATCAAGACCTGTATGAAAAACGGGAACATCAGCTAAGGCTATTTTTTTTGCAATGCTTAAAGCACTCAAACCAACAGAACCCATCGGTTCAAACTGCAAAGGTAGAATATTTTGTTCTTGCATTTTATCAAAGAAAGGATGAGAAAAATATTCGGTAAAAAAGAAACTTATACTGCCTTCCGTGCAAAAAACGGCTTTAGGGTTTGCAGTCAAATCTGCAAAAATCGGTATACCGGAACCTGCAAGACCTATAAATGCTTTTTGAATCCAATATTGGGATTCAAGAATTACAGCTGCATCAGGTATTATTTTGGGATATAGTCCGCAACAAACAGCATCGCAGCTTAAAATAAAAAGATTGGAGCGGTTTTTTATGATAAAATCGCCGGTAATATCAAGCGAAGTTCCGGCTCCCAAAACGAGTATAGGTTTATCGACATAATTTTTTTGCAAAAAGTTTATATTCTTATATGTTTTTTCTATCCTACGATAATTTTTAAAAATATTCCGGGCATAATTTCTTCCGAACCGGATTAAAGTTAAACGGTTTATCCAATGACGAGAAATATAATCTTGCGTAAAGATTTCTATTTTTTTGTAAAAATCATCATAAAAATAAGCTCCTGCCGAAAAATCAAGGCGTAATATCCGCCTTAGTTTTTTTTCTTTAATAAAAGGTTCTGCCTTTTTTAAAAAATCGGGTATGGAGTTAGAATTAATATATGCTATCTTATCGGAATTAAAAATATTTTTGTCTATTTGATTTTTTGAAATTTCTGCCAAATTATCATCGGCTTCTACTGCCAAAGCCAAAGTATTGTTAGGCATTTTTTGTAAAAGTTCTTTTAGACCATAACCGAGGACGGGAGAAATACATAATATAAGAGTTCCTTCTTTAATTTCCGTATTTTCGATTAGATTTAGTATAGATTTTTGAGGGTCCCGTTTTGAGTAAAGATATTTTTCTTTATAAAAAACCGAAAAACCTAAGCCTGTATCTGTTAGCTTAGGTTTTTCTATCGAGTAATTCATATACTTTAAAATGAATCTAAACCTTTAGTTTAGAATTTTATCAAAGTTATCTATAAATTTCGGATTTTTATACACATAATCGAGGAAAGTTTTTTGAGCAACAGGTATGGGATAAGTCATTCCCTGAATGGTCATTAGCATTGCTAAATTGTAATATGCAAACCATGATTTTGCCTGTTCATAATATGCTTTTTTTGTAGAATCCAAAGTATATTCATCAACATCTTTTTCTTCATTTAAAGTTAAGATTACAGGATCGGAACCTACCAAGATAGGAGCCGAAACTTCGCCATTCTTTAGTGCAAAGGCTTTTTTGAAGAAATTTTCGTTTTCGGTTATGGCTCTTAGAATTCCTTGATTCGGTAATGGTTGTAAGATATTTGTATTTCCGTAATTTATACCGAAAGAATTAGACGTATTAACGGTTATCTTTGTATCCGTAAATTCTTCTGCAGCCTTTTCAAAACCTTTTACTTTTGCGTCTTCGGAGAATTTTTCCGCAAGTTTTAAAAGATAGTCTTCTATTATCCCTTTGTCGTTTCTGTTTATATAAGCAGTTATTTGCGAAATAACATTTTCACTTTCAAAATCCGGTTCGGACGGTTTTCCGTCACATCTTACAATTCCGAATGTTCCATTATAAAGTTTTACGACAGGGCTTAAATCCGAAGGTTTTAATTCCAAAACCGTTTTTAAATCTTCGTTGTCGGGAAAATATCTGTTTATATCGGTTCTAAAAGCAGAGGTTATTTTTCCGTTATCATCCGTAAGTGTTTTGGAAGTATTTAAAATTACAGCCGATTCAAAAGTAGGTTCTCCCGATTTTATTGAAGCAAGCATTTTTTTTGCTTCTTCTTCAGTCGGATAGGATAAAAGAGATAAGTCATAAGAAACAAAAAGGTCTTTATGTTCTTTACCGTATGCAATTACTTCGGAAGCAGGATACATACCGGAAGAAAAAGATACAAATTTAAAACTTCTTTCTTTTTTTACCATATCCTGAATAAAAGAAGCCTCTTTTCCCGAAGTTTTAAGACCATACCCCGAAGCACTTCCGAAAAGGTCTTCAAGGTATCTTATATTTAATATAGATTTTTCGACTTGATTTATATACTTGCGTTTTACATCTTCGGAAGTCTGCGTATACCTTAATTCCGAATAAGAACCTTCTTCATCAAGATAATAATTTATCAATTCTTTATTTAATCTGAAATCGGGAATCGTAAAGCCCGTATTTTTTATTTCTTCCTCAATTGCTGTTTGTACAACGGCACTTCTAAAACCTATATAAGCTACTTGATGAGCAAAGTATTCTCTATTTTTATTATCTTCGGGATACATATTTTGCCGTCTGACATAATTATCCAAAAAGCCGTATTGTTCAATAAACGGCGATGTAGGACTATTATCTATAGTTTTGTTACCCCATTTACCTAACACCGTAGGAGCAGTACCGGATTCGGGACCGAACATAGGAGCTATAGCAAAAGCAATTATTGCCAACACTAAAATAATAATACCGCCTACCGATGCTCCAATCTTTCTTGTATTAGCCATATAAACCTCTAAATGCAATAATTTATTATAAAGGGTAGAATATCACTTATAGAGGCTTTTTGTCAATAGTATTATAAAGTAAGAAACTGCTTCTATCTTCAAATCCGATTAATTGTAAAAAACTATTCTTGACGACAAAGTTTTGCTATGATATAATGAATTAAAATTAAGAGTGCAAAATCAGACTATATAAACATTTGTACTCTCAAGGAGGCCTATTTATGGTTATTGGAATTCCTAAGGAAATTATGCATGGGGAAGACCGTGTTTCGGCAACGCCTGAAACATGTGCCTTGTTGATTAAGGACGGACACAAGGTTTTGGTAGAAAAGGGAGCCGGAGAAGGTTCTTATTTTCACGATGAAGAATACCAAAAAGCCGGAGCAGAAATCGTTACCGATGTTAAAAAGCTTTTTGCCGATTCGGAACTTATCTTAAAGGTAAAAGAACCTCTGCCTAATGAAAAAACGGGCTGTCACGAAATAGATATGATGCATGAAGGACAGTATCTTATAACCTTTATTCACCCTGCGGCTCCCGTAAACCACGAAATGGTTAAAAATATGGCGAAAAAGGGGGTTATCTCTTTAACACTGGACGGTGTTCCGCGTATTTCCAGAGCTCAGAATATGGACGCTCTTACTTCTATGAGTACATGTGCAGGCTATAAAGGAATTCTGATTGCGGCAAACTTACTGCCCCGTTTTATACCGCAGATTTTTTGTGCAGTCGGTATGATTAAACCGATGAATGTTTTAATTGTCGGTACGGGTGTAGGCGGTTTACAGGCTCTTGCTACGGCAAAGAGGCTTGGAGCTGTAACTTATGCTGCGGATATTCGTCCCGCGGCTCGCGAGCAGGCTCAGTCCCTCGGTGCAAAGGTTATCGATTTGGGAGTTCCCGAAAACGAAGCCGTAGGCGAAGGCGGTTATGCTCTTCATCTTAAAAAAGAAACCTTGGAAAAAGAAAGAGAAATGCTTGCTCCTCATATTAAGGATATGGATATAATTTTCCTTTCCGCCCTTGTTCCGGGAAAACTCGCCCCCGTAATCATTACGGAAGAGATGGTAAAAACCATGAAACCAGGTTCGGTAATTGTCGATATTTCAATAGATCAAGGCGGTAACTGCGAAATTACACCTCCAGGAGAGGTGCTTAAAAAGCATAATGTTCATGTTGTAGGTATAAAAAATATTCCGGGGCTTTTACCCTCAAGCTCTACATGGATGTTTGCTCACAATATTTACAACCTGACAAAGTATCTTGTAAAAGACGGAAAAATTTCCCTAGATATGGAAGACGATATTGTAAAAGGAATTCTTACCACAATAAACGGCGAAGTTGTTCATAAGGGCGCAAGGGAGGCTATGGGTATATGAGCCTTGAGCTGATTTTAGTTCTTATCTTTGTTGCCGCAACCCTTATAGGCTACAAACTTATTAAAAACGTGCCGAGTCTTTTGCACACACCGCTTATGTCGGGAATGAATGCCCTTTCGGGTATTACGATTTTGGCGACGATGACTTCTACTGCTTTAGCTGTTACAACGGGCAGCAAGATACTCGGCTGCATAGGCGTTGTTTGTGCAACTATAAATGTGGTGGCGGGTTTCGGTCTTACAAACAGAATGCTTAAAATGTTTAAAAGCGGTTCGAAAGAGGCAGGTCTAAATGGGCGATAATTTGTATTACATTGTTTGCGGAATTCTCAGTTTAGGCGTGCTTTTGGGAATCAATTTAATGAGTAAGGTTAAAACTGCAAAGTTCGGAAACGCTTTCAGTGCTCTGTGTATGCTGGCAGCGGTTTGTCTTACTCTTTATAAGTATAATATTTTTTCCGCTTCGGTGATGTGGGCCGGGCTTGCAATAGGAACTGCAATAGGGCTTATTTTAACCTTTAAAGTTAAAATGATAACCATGCCGCAAACCGTAGCACTGCTTAACGGCTTAGGCGGAGCGGCTTCTGCTGTAGCTGCGGTTTTAACTATTTTTTCAAGCGGATATGAAGCCCCAGTTTTTGTCGACATTGCAGCTGGGCTTGCCCTTACGGTTGGAGCCTTAACTTTTTCGGGAAGTTTAATTGCCGCAGGCAAGCTCCATAAACTACTGCCGCAAAAGCCTGTAGTGCTTCCGGCTCATCAGGCATTTACCCTTATAACCTTTCTAGGATCGATGGCTTTTGTTGCGGTTCTTGCAATTCAGCCGTTGGGCAGTTTTGAGTTTTTATCGGTTGAAGTTCTTACCACAGCAGGCTTGATTTTGAGCTTGCTTTTCGGAATATTCTTTGCAATCCGCGTAGGCGGAGCAGATATGCCGATTACGATTTCTCTTTTGAATTCCACATCGGGTGTTGCAGCCGCCATTGCAGGTATGGCGATAAAGGACGTACTCCTTGTTTCGGTGGGAGGTATAGTCGGAGCTTCGGGGCTCTTACTCACTCAAATTATGTGCCGTGCCATGAATAGAAGCCTTGCAAATATTCTTTTCAGCAAGGCGGCAAAACCGAAGCCTGCACAATCAACTGAAAATACCGTAAATGCAAAGCCTGAAGAAAAGGTGGAAGCATCAAGCGGTAAAACGCAGGGCACGGCTGAGTGCAATGTCCGGCAATGGCTTACGGAAGCTAAGGATATAATCATTGTTCCCGGTTACGGAATGGCTCTTTCGCAGGCGCAGGGCTTGGTAAAACAGCTTACCGACAAACTTGAGGGCTTGGGAAAAAAAGTGCGTTTTGCAATTCATCCCGTTGCGGGAAGAATGCCGGGGCACATGAACGTGCTTCTTTGCGAGGTTGACATTCCCTATGACAAACTCTACGAAATGGATGCTATAAACCCCGACTTTGAAAAAGCGGATTTGGCAATAGTCATAGGTGCAAGTGACGTTATAAACCCTGCAGCAAACACTGCGGAGGGCACTCCCATTTACGGAATGCCCGTCTTGGCTGTGGAAAAGGCGAAGCAGCTTATCATCTGCAACTACGACCTCCAGCCCGGCTATGCGGGAGTACCCAATCCTCTGTACGAGCCTAAGGACAACATCGCAATGCTATTGGGCGACGCAAAGGACAGCATAACAAAACTTTTAGACTTTCTTTACGGAAGCAGTGAGAACGGCAGCGTAAAAGGCAATGCCGAATCCTCCGAAAACCCTGCAAAAAAGGCAGACAGCGAGGAGAAGATTTCCCCATGGCTTACGGAAGCTAAGGATATAATCATTGTTCCCGGTTACGGAATGGCTCTTTCGCAGGCGCAGGGCTTGGTAAAACAGCTTACCGACAAACTTGAGGGCTTGGGAAAAAAAGTGCGTTTTGCAATTCATCCCGTTGCGGGAAGAATGCCGGGGCACATGAACGTGCTTCTTTGCGAGGTTGACATTCCCTATGACAAACTCTACGAAATGGATGCTATAAACCCCGACTTTGAAAAAGCGGATTTGGCAATAGTCATAGGTGCAAGTGACGTTATAAACCCTGCAGCAAACACTGCGGAGGGCACTCCCATTTACGGAATGCCCGTCTTGGCTGTGGAAAAGGCGAAGCAGCTTATCATCTGCAACTACGACCTCCAGCCCGGCTATGCGGGAGTACCCAATCCTCTGTACGAGCCTAAGGACAACATCGCAATGCTATTGGGCGACGCAAAGGACAGCATAAATAAAATGCTCGGCAAACTTTATAACTAAAATCAACAAAACCCCGATCAATTTCGGGGTTTTTTGTTTAGTCTTATGTAAATCAACAACCCCGACGCGAGCATCGGGGTTGTTGTTCTCATAAGGTGGTTGCAGTCAGCTTTAATACCCTTCGTTACGACGTAAGCGTCAGGGTATTAAACCCTCCGCACGAATAAGCTATAAATTTAAAAAATATAGCTACCTGCTTCAAGAGTTCTAAAATTTTTTCCTATAGCTGACCGGATAAGATAAAACAAAAAATGTTTTAATTCGGAATAAGTTTTATCGGAAAGAACAAACTCCCGTGAAACATTGGGATTTAAATTTTTTACTGCAAATAAATACAACAAACTCTTTTGTGAAAGATAAAAAGAAACCTCGCCTTCCTGAATACAGTTTCGGCAAACACAAGCATCTTCAGCCGGAAGATAATATAAATCTTTTAAATTGCGTTCAGCATTTTTTTCTGCATAATGGTTATCGATTTTAGTCGAACAGCGGCAGCAAGTTTCCGTTTCGGGAGCAATACCCGAAAAATTAATTGTCCGCCATAAAAATCTAAGCAAAGCGGTTTTACACTCCTTTTCGGACGATATAGAAATGCCTGTTAAAAAAAAATTTAAAACATTCCAATCTATATTGCCTTTTAATTTTAGTGCAAGTTCGGCAGCAAAAGAAGCACACCAAATACGGGTTAAATTTTCTCTTAATCCCATTCTATAATCGCTTACTTTAAAATCGGTTATTTTGTTTGAATTTTTTAAGGGGTTTGAATAAAGCCAAATTTGCCCCCGATGATATGGGACGATTAAACCCCGTAATTTGCTTTTTGGTCCGCCGAAAACGGCTGCATCAATAATCTTGCAAAGATTATTGACTTCGGGCAGAAGAAGAACCGCATTTCTATGTCCTTCTCCAAAATCTTTAACCGATAAAACAAGAGCCTCGGAAGACCATGACCTGTTTGCCATTTTTAATTTGAAGAAGCCGCCGGTAAAGAATTACCGGCTTTTTCGTTATTAACCTGAATACCTGCCGCTTCCAAAATATTTTTTGCACGCCTACCCAAAGCACCGCTTTTTTTATCTTGAGCAATGGAAGTTACAATAGGAATAAGTTGTGAATATTTATTTTTTTTGAACATATCGAGTCCCAAACTTTTGATTACAGGATCCTTGTGGTTTAGATAAGCTTGTGCAACCGAAACAGTTAAATCATTTTCTATTTTAGAAATTATTTTTCCAAACTCTATACATATTTGCTTTTTTTTGGGATCTTCGATAACCTTTAAAGCTTCTTTTTCAAATTCCGAATAGATTAATCCAAAGTTATTTTTTAAAAGAAATTCGGCAATTTTACATTTTAAAGAAATTCCCGTTTTTTCGGAAGTAAACGATTCAATAAGCCATGTATTTGCTTCCGTGTCATTTAATTCGGATAAAGCTTCTATTGCTGCATTTTTAACAACCGCTTCGGGATCTTTTTTTGCTCTGTATAAAATATAAGGTACGGCTTCAGTCCATTTTTCTTCTTTTGCAGATTTAATTGCCTGTAGTCTTACTTTATAATAAGAATCTTTAAAGCCCTGCAATAAAACGTTTTTTGCCTCATTGGTTTTAAAACCGGCAAGTCCTTTTAGGGCTGAAGCTCTTAAAAAAGGATCTTTATCTTCAAAAATAGCTGTAAGAACCGCAATATCTTCTTCATTTCCTACTTTGCCTAAAGCCGAAACCGCAGTTCCCCGTATAATCGAATTTTCGTCTTCATCTTCTACTATGCGTTTAAAAAAATCTCTGTTTTCGGAATAATGTAATTCTTCAAGGGCAAACATAATATTTTGTTTTATTATCAAAGTGTGTTTTTCATCTTCAAATGTTGCATTTTCAAAAAATTCCGAAAGAAATACGGCATCTTCCGGAGTTCCGATTTTTGCAAAAGCTGCAATTGAAGCTTCATCAAAATCTTGGGCATCTTCTTTTAACATAGTTTTTAGATTTTCGGACGCTTCGGTAATTTTAATTTCTTTAATATAAAAAATTGCGGCTCTTACAGTATCTTTAGGGTAATCGTATCTATTTTCCAAAATCATAAGAGCATCGGGTTTTAAAATTTCGTTTTTATTAAATGCAAAATGAGAAAAAAGAGCTTCCCGTACAGCAGGTATTTTTGTTTCGGAAAATAAGGTCTGTAAATCGGAATCAAAGCGGGTATCTTCATCGTTTTGTAATTGTTTTATCAATTCCAAAATATCGTCGCCTAAGCCGTATTTAATAACAGATAATTTTTCATCATAATCGGATAAGCTTTCTTCTTTTTCTTTAGAAGTATCTTGTGCATTTATCGTTGTTAATAAAAAAATAAAAAATATAAGTTTAAACAAAGTTTTCGATTTCATTTTAATTTTGGTAAACTTTTAAAAGCTACACTTCTCCATTATTATAATTTTTTAAAAAATTGTCATAATACTCACAAAAACAATCATTTTGAATTGCAATGCGGATTTCATTCATCATATTATGCAAAAAAGCAAGATTATGATATGTTGCAAGCATTGAGTATAATATTTCTTTTGTGCGGAATAAATGTCTTAAATATGCTCTTGTATATTCCCTACAAATTTTACATCGGCATTTGGAGTCAATAGGATTAAAGTCAAATTCGTATTCTTTACGCTTTATAGATATGGAACCCGAATGAGTAAAAAGACTTCCGTTCCGAGCATTACGCGATGGAAGTACACAATCGAATATGTCTACTCCGTTTTTTACGGCTTCCAAAATATAGTCGGGGGTACCTATCCCCATTACATAAACAGGCTTTTTATCCGGTATATGTTTTGCAGTAAAGGCAAGGTATTCCGTATATAAATCTTTAGGTTCGCCTATCGAGAGACCTCCTATTGCTATTCCGCGAGGTTCATATTTTAAAATCGATTCAAGACTTTGCATACGGAGATCTTCAAAAAAACCGCCTTGAACAATGGGAAAAAGAGAGCCGTCATAAAAATCGGGACTGTTATGCCATGCTTTAAAAGCCCTATCAAGCCAATTTATTGTTATTTTTAAATCGGATAACGTTTCGGTTTTTGAAATTCCGTATGCGGAACAAATGTCAAGCTGCATTTGAATGTCGCTGTTAAATCCGGTTTGAAGTTCAACGGCAATTTCGGGGCTTAAAAAATGCCGACTTCCGTCTATGTGGCTTTGAAATTTTACGCCGTCTTCAGTAATTTTGCGTAATTTTGACAGCGAAAACACTTGAAAACCTCCGGAATCCGTCAATATATTTTTATCCCAGCCGGAAAAACCGTGTAAACCACCCGCTTGTTTTATAACTTCAATTCCGGGTCTTAAAAAAAGATGATATGTATTTGCAAGTATGATTTGAAACCCTATTTCGTTTAAGCCGTCTTTTGTCATTGCTTTTACGGTAGCTCCTGTACCTACGGGCATAAAGGCAGGCGTCAATACTTCGCCATGCGGCAAAGTCAAAATACCGGTACGGGCACGGCTGTTTAAATCCTTATGCAAAAGTTTATATATTTCTTTTTTTTCTTTCATAAAACCTCAAATCGGCATAATTTAACAAAGATATTATAGCATAATTAAGGTTTTATTTCAAACCATTGATAACCATACAAAAAAACGTATTTTAACCTATCGGATTTTTGCAGAAATTCTGCCGGATTTTAGAAAACGCTCTATACAAATATTAACTTAAACTTACTATTGTTCTGCGGAATAATTCTTGTTCATTGGAATGGGGATCAAGTCCGTTCTTTTTCATTTCTCCGGCAATTTCTTCAAGACGGACAACAACGTTCTTTTTATCAAACCCCATATCGACAAGTGCGGCTGCAATATCTTCAAATTCAAAATTTTTACCTCCCCCGTCTTTTGAGGATGCGTTTAAGCCGGTAAGTTTTCCTTTTAAAGCAAGTACCATTTTTTGTGCAGTTTTTTTACCTACACCTGGAGCTTTTTGCAATTTATCTACATCGCCTTCTTCAAGAGCTTCCTGCAGTGCAGCACAATTAAGACCGGACATAATTTTTATTGCCTGTTTAGGACCTATGCCGTCTACCTTGGTTAAATCTAAAAAAAGGTTTCTTTCTTCAATGCTTACAAAACCGAAAAGCCGCATTTGATCTTCTCTGTGATAAAGCCATGTAAAGACCTTTGTTCTATTTCCCACAGTACCGAACAAATCAAGAGAAAGAGCCGGTACCAAAATTTCCCATTCTATTCCGTTTGTTTCAATATAAATACACTCATAAGTTTTTCCGGTGAGTATGCCCGTAATACTATTAAACATACAGTTTGTTCTCTCCTATATCTCCGATATTAATTTTTGTAATTGCGGCAGCAAGTGCATCTGCGGCATGATCGGTTTCGGGTATTTTGTTTAAGCCGAGAATAAGTTTTACCGCTTCCTGCACTTGCTGTTTTTCTGCCATAGCAATTCCTGTAACGGCTTTTTTTATTGTGTTTGGGGCATATTCCGAAACCCGCACACCATTTTGTGCAAGGGCAAGAAGAACTACTCCGCGGGCTTCCGAAACCCCCATTGCACTTGTAACATTTTTTGCAAAATATAAAGTTTCGATTCCCGCCTCGGAAGGATTATATTTTTTTACAATCGAAGTAATCTTATCAAAAATAATTAAAAGCCTTTCTCCTTGGCTTAATTCGGGATTGGTTTTTATAGTTCCGAATTCGAAGCATAAAAATTTATTTTTTGAAAAAGATATAATTCCATAACCCGTATTTCGAAGACCCGGATCAATTCCGATAACGCAAGGAATTTTTTCGTTCATATTTTATATGTCCTTATAATTTTTCCGAATAAATTTTATTCGATAAAAAGCTATTTACGCTCTCGGTGTTTTTAATGGAAGTTTCCGAAGCGAGAATTACTGAAGACAAAGACTCTTTTTGTTCCGAAAGTTTTTTTGCAGCAGAAATTAGATCCATATACGTCGTATTTATCATATTCGTTACATATTCTTTTTTTAAGCGGTAAGAAATACCGCAAAGTATGTTTTTAAAAGAAGCAAATCCTTTACCCGATGGTGTTTGGGGCATAATTTCTCTTGAATATCTTCCCGTAATAATTTTTTCCAAATCTTTTTCGGAAAGATTTTCGGAAAAAATTTGATTTATCGAATTTAAGAATTCGGATAAAGAATTTACGGGGTTAGGATCACGGTAAGTTACAAAAGCTAAAAGACTGTCAAGGCTCATTGGTACAGTATATGCACCGTAAGCTCCGCCTATACTGCGTATTTTTTCCCAAAGAGGTGTCGATAACCATCTGCAAAGAACAGCTTCGGCGGAATGTTCTTTTGAAGCAAATGCCGCAGATTTAAAAACGGAAACGGCAAAACCAACCTGCAATGGTGCCTGAATAAGTTCCAGCCTGTTTTTTTCTTGACAATTAAATTTAAATTCATTTCGGAATTCAATTTTTTGTTTTAGTGCAGGAGCAGAAAAATTATTTAGATTTTCTTCCAGAGCTTTTTTTAAATCTTTTATATTTTCGTTTGTACCTATAATATTTATAAATAGTCCCGATTTTAAAATCGAAGAATAAATTTCTTTTAAACGCAAACCTATATCTTTTATGACAGTTTTTTTATTTATGTTTTTGTAAAGTGTACGTAAAAATTTAATTTGCGTAATTCCCGAAAGGATTTCTCTTTTCGCATTTTTTTCCGAAAAACATGCAGAAGCTCTAATCATAGCCAAAGTATTTCCTTCCAAAGCCGGCAGACTTTCAAAATCATTTTTACGCTGAGTAATTATATCTTTTAATCTTTCCGTATCGTCAAATGAAATTTCCGCTAAAAGCTTAAATATAAAATTTATTCCGTAATGAATAAGTTCGCCAAGCATTTTGCCTGTAATTATTATCCAATCACGTCCTGCAATTTGTTCCAACTTTAATTTGCCGTTTAAATTGTAAGAGGTATTCAGAATGGGAATTTCGGCTTTTTCATTTAAAGTAAATACGGCGGCACCTGCCGAAAGTCCTCCAAGCAAATTAGCTGCCTCAGAAGCCGCTTCACTCCAAGAAAGTTTACTTGTACCCATTCCGGTTATGCAGCTTGAAAGAAGCGGAATGTAATTGTAATCTTCTTTAGAAAGATTATCTATAGGAAAAGCAAGTTCAAAATAAGCTATGCCGTTTGTAGGTTGTTGATGTATAATTACCGGAATTCCGTTTATAAATTCCAATTCTTTTTCGGCTTCAGTAGGAAGAGGCGGTAAATCTTTTTTTGAAAGGTGCGGTATTAAAGAAAGTTTTTCTATACTGTCCTGAGTTTCTTTAAATTTGTTTAAGATTTCCAGCTCTTTAAGCATAGCTTCTCTTTTTTCTTTTGTTAAGGTTTTATCGAATTCGGCGGCACGTTTTTCCAAACTTTCGTCAAGCCTTTTACAAAATTCTTTATCGGGATAAGCATTTAAAAGAGTATAATGTTTATTTTCAATAAGATATTTTTTTATAAGATTCGGTATGTAGTTTTTATCTTCTTTAATTTTTGTTTTTACTTTTTTAAAAGCAGGAATATATTGAAGAGAATCTTCCGGTCCCTTACCATGCTGCCAACCCGTCATAGCTCTTTCCATAAGAGTAATTGCAAAAGGTCCGTAATTACGTTTTATTTCTCTGTTAGAAAAATCTATTGCATGAACGGCTGTTTCAATTTCTTTTTGATCAATTCCGCCGGAAACAAGTTTTTCTAAAGTATCGAATACTATTTTTTTAAAGTTTTCATATTTATTTTTTTCAAGTCCTTTTATGCCGAACATAAAAGTTATGTTTTTCATACTTTTTCCTATTCCATTGTAAGGATAAAGATCTTCCGCAATTTTTGATTCGATAAGTGCTTTATTTAAATATGCTCCGTTGTGTCCTATTAAAAGTTCTCCGATAAGATAGCTTTCCATAAGTTTTACCGTATCGGCTGTTTCTGGAAAAAGCCAAGTTAATACAGCCGTATTTTTTGTATTTCCGCTTTCACCTGAAGGAGCCGGTGAAGTAACAAATTTAGGTTCATCGTATTTAGTTATGGGAGGTATGCTTTGCGGTTTTTCCGCTTTGTCAAAATGAGATAAAAATTTTTCTTCTAAAAATTTAAGTTGTTTTTCGGTAGGAATATTTCCCATTAAAAATATTCTGCAGTTTACGGGATGATAGAATTTTTTATAAAAGGCTTTATAATGTTCATAAGTCAGATCTGGAATTTCAAGCGGACTTCCCCCCGAATCTTTTTCGTAAATACTACCGCCGAATATTGAAGCATTTGCGGTGTCGTATATCACACTGTCAAAGTCCGAATAGTTGGCTCTCATTTCGTTTAATACCACGCCCTGTACGGTCATTTTTCCTTTTTCATCTATTTCGAATCTATGCCCCTCCTGTTTAAAAGCCCATTCATCAAGATTCGGAAAAAAAACCGCATCTCCGTAGACTTCCATTAAGTTAAAATAATCTGTTTCCACAACGGAGCTTGCAGGATATACCGTTTTATCGGGATATGTCATCGCATTTAAAAATGTGTTTACACTTTGTTTTGCTAAGATCATAAACGGATCTTTTAACGGATAGTTTTTTGAACCGCATAAAACGGTATGTTCTATTATGTGAGCTACGCCCGTAGAGTCCGGAGAGTGTGTCATAAAATTATATGAAAAAAAATTTTCATCATCATCATTTAAAATATGGTAAAGTTCCAAGCCCGTTTTTTTATGTTTTGCATAAATGCCCACTGCATTAAATTCCGGAAGCGGATTTTTACTTATAATTTCAAACCCGTGTATTATTTCATTCATTAAGACTGCCGCCTTTTGTTATAAAGTTTTACTTTTTTATTTTAATTAAATGAAGAAAAAAATCAAGTTAATTATGTAAACTTAAATCAAGTTCTTCAAAAGCCTCTTTTAAAAAAAAATTTAAAAAAATAAATCCTTCCGAAGTAAGCCTAAAAAAATCATCATCGATAAAAGCTTTTCCGGCATTAGACCATTTTAAAATAGTTTTTTTTATAACGTCATTAATTTCAATGTTAAACCTATCGTAAAATTCTTTTTTATTTATGCCTTCCGTAAGACGCAAATTCATCATCAAGGTTTCTTCTATAAATTCTTTTTCGCAAACATCTTCATATTCATAGACAGAATTTAAATTTTCAGGAGAAAGCCATTTTTTTATATTTTTACATGAGCAAAACCTTAAAGCTCCTGCCGTTCCAATCTGTTTTTTACCGTAAAAAATCGAACCGAAGGCACCCGGCCCTACTCCTCCATAATCATGCAATTTCCAATATTTATTATTATGTATACTTTTATATAAATTTTTATATGAAAAATTGGACACTTCATAAAGATTATAACCGTTATTTTCCAATATATCTTTTCCTTTAAGCCAAAGTAAATCAATATAATTTTCGGTATCCTCTTCCCGTCTTTTTTCGGTACAAAGAGAATAAAAAGAAATATGCTGCGGTAAAAAGTTTAATAAAGTTCTTAAATCGTTTTTTAAAATTTCTTCGGTTTGATTTTTTAGCCCTGCAATTAAATCGCAAGAAAGCAATACATTTTTAAAAGTTTTTATCTTTTCGATAGCGGAAATAGTTTTTATACGGCTGCCGCGTCTTTTTTCTGCTTTTAAAACTTCATCGGAAAAACTTTGAACCCCGACGGATATTCTGTTTACTCCTGCATTAACAGCCGTTTCTAACCATGTTCCGGTAATATCATCGGGATTGACTTCAATAGTAAATTCGGCAGGCAGATTTTTTTGCCTGCATAAAATTGAAGAACATATAAAATCTATATCCCATTCGGAAAGTATCGATGGGGTTCCGCCTCCTATATAAACCGTATTCCATTCGTCTATTTGATATTTTTCTTTTTGAAATTCAATATCTTCGATAAGACGTTTGGCAAAAATACTCCCTTTTTTCCCCTCTAAAATATCCGAAAATTCTTTACATTTTACGGAAAAAAAATCGCAATAGCTGCATTTTTGTACGCAAAACGGTATGTGAATATAAAGCCCTGCTTTTCTCATCCCTAAAAAACTAAAATTTATTTGTAAATTTTAAATTTATTAAAAGGCCAATACCTAAAAAGAATCCGTCCGTAAATTCTTTTATCTCCCCTTATAGGTCCCCAAATCCTAGAATCATCCGATGCTATGCGATTATCGCATAAAACAAAATACTCGTCTTCCTTTAAAGTGATTTGAGGATAGTTACCCGAAAAAGACCGGTCTTTATCCCAATTATTGGGTAAAACCATTATATCCGGATTATAATCTTTATCGGTCAATTCAAATTCCGTCAAAAAATGTTCTGCATCCTGTGTTTTTATGTAAAGTATAAAATCTTTCATATAAACAGTATCGCCTGGAAGACCTATAATTCTTCTTATCGTATATTTTGAAGCTGTGTTATTTTGGAAATCAAACGGACGGAAGAACTGAAAAGTAAAAAATCCCATTACGGTATTTAGCGTGTTTTTCCAAAAACCTGTTTCAAGCCCGAAATCCGGAGCCGTAATTATAACATCGCCCCTCTCCAAAGAATTCTCCTTACTGTATATAGGCGTAACAAGGATTCTGTCGCCTTTACAAATTTCGGGTTCCATTGTATCGGATTGAATTTTAAAAGTCTTTATTAAATAAGACGTTATAAGAGTATGTATTAAAAATATGGAAATCACCAAAAATATTATAAAAAGTATTTTATTCCTATGTTTACGCTTTGCCGTATATGAATATTGCCGGTATTTTGCACTCATCTTTACCTCAGTATCGGATAATAACATTTTATTCCATCGTTGACAAGTATTAAATGTATAGATATAATATAGCTATGGAAAAAATGCCCGTAAAAATTATTGCAAAAAATAAAAAAGCCTTTTTTAATTACAGTGTAGAAGAAAAAATCGAATGCGGACTTGTTCTAAAGGGAACTGAAGTAAAATCCGTACGGGAAGGTCGAATTTCATTTCCTGATGCATTTGCAGAAATTAAAGATAATGAAGTATGGGTAAAAAATTTTCATATTGCAGAATATATCTATTCGTCGGTTTTTAATCATGCCCCTGAACGACCGAAAAAGCTCCTTTTAAAAAAAGAGGAAATAAAACGGCTTAAACGAAAGGTCGATGAAAAAGGATATACCTTAATTCCTTTAGAATTTTATTTTAAAAACGGAATTGTTAAAGTTCTTTTAGGAGTTTGTAAAGGCAAAAAAGCCTTTGATAAACGTGCGGATATTAAGGAAAAAGATGTAAAAAGGGACATACAAAGGGAATTAAAAATAAGGAATAATTAGTTAATGTTAAAAATCGGATTTAAGTTAAAACACTGTTTATTTTATAAATCTCTTATAATACTTGTATTTTTTTTAAATATCAAAGTCTATGCAGAGTTTTCCGTAGGTGTTTTTAAACTTGAATCTAAAAATATAAACAGTCAAACACATGCGGTAATCAATAATGCTATTTTCAATTTTATAAAAGAAATAAAACAATACGAAATAATAGACATGAGATCAAATACATCCGAAATAAATGGAAAATTAGATTTTATTTTTACGGGAGCAATTATAGGGCATGAAAACGGAATCGAATTAACACTGATTTTAAAAAATCAAAACGACGAGATCAAAAAAACTATTTCTAAAATATATGGAAATACCAATCTCATTCTTCTCGATTCCAGACTGCTTGTAAACAGCCTTTTTGACATGTCTTCCTCTATCGAAAATATTTCCGATACAAATCAAAAAGAAACCGATACCGTATCTACCGAAAACAAAGCAGTAAAAGTTAATAGTTTGGAAACCCTTTCAGGGTCATGGCACGGCGAAGAAGGTTTGGAAAGAATCGAAATAATGAGAGGAGGAAGAGCTATAGCCGTATTATCAAGCGGAGCTTCAATTTTTCTAAGCTTAAAATTATCCGATGGTTATCTTATAATAACTCAATCAGGACCTTTACAAGCCCGTCAATTTCCCAACTTACCCGATAATATTGCAAAAAAAGCCGCAGAATTAGGAACCCCGCCTTTATGGAAGTTTCTTGTTTCTGAAGATAATAAAATTCTTTTAGGCGAAAAAACATATCTTGACATAAAGTATAACGCAGATTCCATTATTTCGGCTAAAGAAATATCCGAAAAAGTTAAATGGATAAAAAATTAAAATTGTTTATTATGTTTCAAATATTTATAAAATATTTTATCATACTGAAATTTAGTGTTTTAGACCTGATTATCATCAAGTTTGATTTCTTCCAAAAACAAATTAAAGCTTTTTTACGTACAGACAAGTCTATAGAGTTCCGGTCTTCCAAAGGGTGATCTTCATGGGAAATACCATAAGGTTCCAAGTTCGTCCATTCCGTAAAGTTTTTATTTTTTTGCTCAAAATATTTATTAAACCAGGTATCTTCAATTCCGTTTATTTCCAACTCTTTTTCGAACTCATTTATAATTCCGATTAAATCCTTATTTTTATTTCTATATCTTGAAAAAATTATTGCGGCAGAAGCTATTGTAAAAAAACACTTGTTCAAACGCAGTCATTGTAATTTTTTTTCGTTAGTTAAAAATTGGAGTAAGTTTTTAAATTTTCTTTAGTATTTATTTCCATAATGTATATGAACAAGTTCATGGTAGATCGTAAAAGTCATTTAAAATCCTCAATACTAAATTTATTATATCATAAGAACATAGTCGATGAGAGCATATAAAACTATAGTTTGTTTTGCAAAAAACAGGATAATTTTAAAGATGATCTTTATACTTTTTAAGTAATTTTTTGTATCTGATTGCTATTGCGTCTTCAGGATATATGTTTAAGGCTTTTTCAAAAAATAAACTTGCATGAGCTGCGTCTTTTTGATTGAACACGGCATGAAGCCCTTGTTCTATATAATCTTGTGTTTTATATTTTAATTCTTTTAATAAAGAATCATCACTATCATATACTTCAAATAAAAAACTTTGTTTTTCAAAATCATTTTTTATTTTTTGAACAGGTCTGATATAATAGGCATTTGGATTTTCTAAATTTGCAAAAGTTCTATCCGAAATAATAATAGAAGTTCTATACTTTTTTGTTTGCTGTTGTAATATTTCCGAAACATAATAGGCATTAGAAATGATAATACTATCCATTCTTGAATTATCGCCTATTGTTCCCAACAAAAGATTATCAAAATCTATTCCGATTCCTATTTTTATAGGTTCACAATTAGGCGGAATTATTTTATGTTCCTTAATCTGATTTTGTATTTCTATTGCACAAGAAACGGCGGCATCTGCTCCGTCCGGAAATAATGCAAAAAAACCGTCACCCAAGTATTTTGTTATAATTCCCCCGCAATTCCGTATAATGGGTACAACTAAAGCAAAATATTCATTTAATAATTTAAATACTTGATCTGCTGCAAGGTTTTCCGATATTAAAGTAAAAGAACGTATATCGATAGATAGAATAGGCATTTGAAGTTCCGCACTGTCTCCCAATTTTACATCGGTTATAGAATTTTTATTTAAAAGTTTTATAATTTTTTCGGGAAAAAATCTTGTTAAAGATTTATTTATAATTTTTATTTCTTTATTAAGTTTTTCCAATTTTATAATCGAATTTGAATATTGATTTAAAATCATAACCGAAAGGATCATAACCGAAACAAGAGATCCTATATGAACATATAAATTACCAAAAATAATACCGAAATTAACCAATAAATCGTGTACTCCAAAAATTATTAATACCGAAATTGATGTAAAAATCCATAGACTCATTTCTCGTTTTTTTATCAAACTTATAATTGAAATTAAAACAGAGTATATTATACAGCCTAGTATAAAAAACTGATAAGCAAAATTTACATTTGAAACTGTTTGAGGCGGCAATAAAATCATTAAACCAACCGTACAAACTGTTACCGTTACTATAATTATATAAGGAATTTTAAAATAAACGTTTAATGTCTTCTTCATAAAAATTACAAAAAATAAAATCAATAAAGGAACAGTTATATGTTTAAATATAAAATGTATATGCCACGATAATGACGGGAACAAAAATGAAGCAACATTAGGATAAAAAAAACTGCTACGTATTGCAGCAATAACTGAAGCAAATGCAAACCACCATATAAACGAAGATTGCTTATAAAAAAAAGGAAGTACAAAGAAAAAAACTGCTATCGTAAATATACAGGCAAATATACCGGAATTTAAAATCAAATCGGATCGGAACATAGTTTTAATTTGTTCCGCTTCTCCTAAAACTAAAGGCGTATAAAATCCCCCTCTTTTATTTCTAAAATTTGAAATATTTAGAATTACATCGGCGGTTCCGTCAGGGCGGGCTCTAAATGGAGCTTGTGAAGTCATAATACCGGGGATTTCCATATCACGGCTTATTCCCGGCTGACCTTGTTGCAAACTATCTTTAGAATTGATTACAATGTTACAACTGCTTGAAGCCTGCCCCACATGCAATGTATAAATTGCATTAGGCTTTAAACCTGAAATATAAAGTCCGTAAGAACCGTATCCGAATATGGATTTTAGCTTTGTATCCATAAAAGTCCCTGGAATATTTCCATAAGATTTCTTAGAGCTGTCCGTTAAAGAATAAAATTGACTGGGTGTAAAATGAAATTCTCCGCTTATAGAAAAAAGTCTCGGTTCTGAAGTTTCGGGTATTACGATACTTCCTTTTACAGCTTTTATATGCATTAATTTATTGGTATATGATTCGGAAAAAAAATAGACAAAGCAAAAAAAACATCCTAAAATAAAAAAAGGTAATGCACCCAAAAATATTCTTTTTTTATACATTTTTTACTACCTCATATACCGTCACAGACTCATTTCTGCCTCTAAGCTTTATATCTCCGGAATCTTTAAAAATTATATTTTGCAAATCGGCTAAAATAATTTTATTTTTTACCGCACTGCTTATAAAAATACCGCCTTCACTTTCCATAGCAAAAAAGTGTAGTCTTGAAGCTACATTAACTACATCGGAAATAACCGTATTATCCATACGTTCTATTTCTCCTATAGTACCGAGCATTACCTGACCGTAGTGTACACCGCACGCAAAATTGATTTTAGGAAGACCTTCAATATTTCTTCCTATGTTTTCTTTTTTTATGAAATACTCTATTTCCAATAAACACTTTATTACATCATTTGCACTTGAAGAAAAAAGAAGCATTAAACCCTCCGTTAAATATTTATCGATAAATCCGCCGTATTTTTTAATTATAGGATTTATTTCTGCAAGAAGGTGATTATAAATTTCAAGTAAACTTAATCTTTTTTCTTTGCTCTTTAAATCTTGATGTATACCAATATAAATAAAGGCAATATACATTTCGTTTAAATTATTATCTCCCAAACATACTTCCGTATGCTGTTTTTGTAAAATTTCCATAAACTCGTTAGGAAGAAATTTAACCAAAGAATTATTTACTATTTCTATTTTATTTGTAATATCGGTAATATTGTCAAAAGTAAATTTAAAATGATTAAGAACAATTATCATCATAGGAATTAAAAGAAGAAGAACTCCGAATTGGGACATAAAAGCTCCTTCAATAACTCCGTTTGAAATCAATATATCCCGTGCAATTAAACACAAAAATAAAAATAAAGCAAACAAAAATAAAAGAGCAGTCTTATTTTTAGCTATTGCAGCAGCTATTAAAATATAAAGATTACATATAGCAACGGCTATGAGATGAATTTGTGCATAAAAAAGAATAGACATAGAAACAGAAATAGGCGTGAAAATATTTATACAAATATAAATTAAACTCGGTATAAGAATTATGTATAAAATTTTATTATTTATCTTTTCAAATATTTCATTAATAAATAACGAAACAAAAATAATAGCAAGCGATAATGTTACATAACCCAATTTATGCATAGATATTTGACGGATTTGCGGTATAATCGTTGTAAGTAAAAAATCCTCATAACAAAAAGTTCTTAAACTAAAAATAAGACAAATTAATCCGAAATAAAGCGATTTTTTATCTTTACTATAAAAAATATAAAGCGAAATAAAAAAAACTGACAGCACCAATAAAATTCCTGCCGTAATTGTAACAAAAGCAATATCTTTGCTATTTTCTTTTAGGAGTGTGGAATAAAAACCTATTTTTAAACTTGTATGGAAACCAGGCCGCGTATCGCTAAAATTTGAAACATGAAAAACTATTCTCGCTTCTTTTTTATCTTTTAAAGGTAAAATAACAACATTCGAATTCCAATCGAATATCTCATCTTCTTTGGAAATACCCACTTTTCCTGCCTTAAAAAATTCTTTACCGTTAATATATGCTGTAAGAGCAGAAGAAACCTCCGCAATTTTTATTGCATAAACAGCGTCTTCCAAAAAATTATTTATCTGTATAGAATAAGTAGCATAACCGAAAGCAGGCATAGGTTCTTTATATTCCGTCCAGCTTTGATTAATTAACTCATATCTATCATATCCGGAAAAATCTTTTTGCGGATCGGCTAATTTATTAGGAATAAAAACCCATTCCCCATTTAAGTCTATTATTTCGGATGCTCCAAGATTAGAAATATCATATACACCGCGTTCTACAGTATACAATGTTTCTTTATTATTTGAGCCGCTGCTGCATGAAATAGAGCATAATAAAAAAAATACGGCATAAAAAAACGTAAAAAATTTATACATACTGTACTTCCGAATTTAATTATTACATATTTTATATGTAATGTAAAGACATTTAATTTAAAATTTAATCAACTGATAATTTTACATAAAAATCTACTATTGATCTTCCGTAACTCCTTTCATCCGTTTTTTTTAAAGAATTAATTGTATCGGGCATAGGTTTTTCCGACGGGCGATGCATTAATATCAGTCCCCCGGCTTTCAATACTGATGAATTTGAAACTTGCTCTAAAAGTTCAATATGAAATTTATACGGAAACGGAGGATCGGTATAAATAATATCAAAAGAAGTTTTTGCTTTTTTTATAAAAAGTTCTACAGCCATTCTTTTGCATTCCAATTTTTTATCTGCCATAGAAACATTTTTAAGCAAAACCGGAAACTTAACAGCGTCTTTTTCTACAAGATAAACAGGATATGCACCCCGCGAATATGCTTCCAATCCGCAAATTCCGGAACCTGTAAAAAGATCTAAAAATGACAAACCTTCTAAATCTCCCAATATGGAAAATAAAGATTCTCTCATTCTATCCATTGCAGGACGAATTATTCCTTTAGGGCATTCTACTTGTCTGTTTTTCAAAATACCGCCTGTAATCCTCACCTTATAGTTCCTAAATCTATAAAATTAAAAATTTAATAACTGCGAAAGTTCTTTTTGCGAAACTACATTATAAGGTTCGGTATGAATATCGGATTCTTCAATATTTGTATGTATTTTTTCCATATAGGCTTCGTGTTTTTTAAGCATGAGGCGACCTTGCTCTTCAGCTATTGTAGAAACTTCATCTTTAAATTGATAATTAAGAAAATTCCGTAAAGTTTCTACATATTTTTCCATACAAAAATAAAGACAATTTATTATATCAAGATAATCGGGTAAATGAGATTGCGGCTCTATTTGATGAAATAGTTTTTGTAATGCAGAGTCAAAAAACAATAAATCCTCCGCTATTTTCTCGGTAAATATTTCTTTTGTTATATCTAAACGTAGGGCATCGTTAATCGTATCAAGAGTTCTTGTAATATAAAATAAATCATCTTGAAAAACAACTTTTTGAAGCATGTTTTCTCCTTACAAAAGCATTTTGTTTAAAATATTTTGTAATGCAGGTGCTTTTACATATTTAATTTCGGAAAATTTTAAAAAAACTTAAAAAAATTATTGATACTTACAGTTTAGTAAAACATAAAATGCGAAAAGGGTATAAATTTTAGGATAACTATAAAACTTGTTGGATTTTCAAAGGTAAGCCATAAACATACCGTTCCGAATAGACCTGTTCGATAACTCCGTTATCGAACAGGTCGACGAGTTCTAAATCG
>CAUTTN010000006.1:0-33452 GCA_963541225.1 uncultured Treponema sp. | reverse complement strand
AGAAGATATTGTTAAAAAGGTTTAATTTTGTATCGCTTTTTTCCATAATTTCCTCCTATAAAATTTGTCATAGATAAGATCAGAGCTTAACGGCTCTGTTTTGAATTTTTCATTGTATCCGCATTAACGGATAATAAACATTCTTCCTAAAAAAAGTTTTTTCAAAACACCGGTATTTAAACTGCTTAAAATAAACTTTTTTATACATTCATACATGTAACCATATTCTAACACAAACATTCAAATCTGTCAAGTCGGCTAATGAGTAAAATTTTTAAAATGTAAATTACAATGTAGTTTTTAAACTGCTAATTTCTAAGTTTGGTTTATTGTACGGAGAATTTAATACCCGACTGCTATGCGGTGAGATTATATATTTTTATTCGTACGGAGGGTTTATACCCCGACGCTCGCGTCGGGGTTGTTGATTTAATACATTCGAGTATTGAATTTTTTGTGCAAAAATGATAACATTTAACTTTATAGCTTACAATTTATACTTATGGAAACCTGTAAAATTATGTTCGGGATTTCCTAAGTGTAGGATATCTCTAAAAAGTTAAAATTTTTAGAGATGTCTTAAAATTTTAAAGAGGTATTTTATGGCTTTTTTTTATGATGAACCGTCCCGTACTTTCAGCGAATATTTACTTATACCTAGGCTTTCGGAAGCTAAACACATTCCCTCAGCAGTATCGTTAAAGACCCCGCTTACAAAATTCAAAAAAGATGAAGAACCTAAAATAAGTCTTAACATACCGCTTGTTTCTGCAATAATGCAATCGGTTTCCGATCATAATATGGCAATAGCCCTTGCCCGTGAAGGAGGCTTGTCTTTTATATTCGGTTCACAATCTATCAAAGATGAAACGATGATGGTAAGTGCCGTAAAAAATTACAAAGCCGGTTTTGTAGAAAGCGATTCAAATCTTACTCCAAAAAATACATTAAATGATGTTCTTTATTTAAAAGCAAAAACGGATCACACAACCGTTGCAGTAACCCAAGACGGAACCGCACACGGTAAACTTTTGGGCGTTGTAACAGGACGCGACTACCGAATGGGATATATATCGACAGACACAAAAGTTGAAAAATTTATGACACCTATAGACAAACTCCACGTGGCACATGAGGGCATATCGTTAAAACAAGCACACGATATTATCTGGGAACATAAACTTAATTCTCTTCCAATACTTGATAAAGATGGCTGTCTGGTTGCTTTTGTTTTTAGAAAAGACGATGAAAGTAATACGGAAAACCCTTTGGAACTTCTCGATGAAAAAAAACGTTACATGGTCGGTGCAGGAATAAATACGCGGGATTATAAAGAAAGAGTTCCCGCTCTTGTTAAAGCCGGTGTTGATGTTTTGTGTATCGATTCTTCAGACGGTTTTAGCGAATGGCAAAAACGGACAATCAAATTCGTAAAAGAAAACTATGGGAATTCTATTCCTATAGGTGCAGGAAATGTAGTAGACGCAGACGGTTTTAATTTTTTGGCTGAAGCTGGTGCCGACTTTATAAAGGTCGGAATAGGAGGCGGTTCTATATGTATAACGCGGGAAACAAAAGGAATAGGAAGAGGACAGGCTACGGCAGTAATAGAAACAGCAAAAGCAAGAAACGAATACTTTAAAAAGACCGGTGTGTATATACCTATTTGCTCGGACGGCGGAATAGTTTTTGATTATCACATGACTTTAGCTTTGGCAATGGGAAGCGATTTTTGTATGCTAGGTCGTTATTTTGCACGGTTTGATGAAAGCCCTACAAATAAAGTTTTAGTAAACGGAAATTATATGAAAGAATACTGGGGCGAGGGTTCCGCAAGAGCCAGAAACTGGCAGCGTTACGATTCGGGAGGAGAAAAGAAACTTTCATTTGAAGAAGGTGTTGACTCCTATGTCCCCTATGCAGGAAAATTGCATGATAACGTGTCGGTAACTTTGAACAAGATACGTTCAACTATGTGTAACTGCGGTGTTCTAAGTATAAGCGAATTCCAAAAAGATGCAAAAATAACGTTAGTTTCTTCTTCAAGTATAATTGAAGGCGGAGCTCACGACATAGTTTTAAAAGATATTGGCAGTTCTTCCGGAAGCAGATATTAGGGCATCCGTAAAAATCCGGTTTAATCAACAACCCCGACGCGAGCGTCGGGGTATGTTGTTCTCATAAGGTGGTTGCAGTCGGCTTTAATACCCTTTGTTACGACGCAAAGCGTCGGGGTATTAAACCCTCCGCACGAATAAAAAAACTATTTTTAAGCTTAAGTTAAGCAACTTGAAAAAAATAGACTTATATATTATAATGCATTATTAATTTATTTTTGCAACTTGTACAAAGTTAAGGAGTTTAATAATGAACAAAAAAAAAGCCGAAGATTTAATGAAATTTATTGACGGAAGCCCTTCCGTATATCATGCAATAAAAAATACAAAAGAATTTTTAGAAAAAAACGGATTTAAACATCTTTGCAGAAAAGAAACCTTTGAATTAAAACCCGAAGGAAAATATTTTGTTACAAATAACGGAAGTGCTTTAATTGCATGGCAAATGCCTAAATGCGGAACTGCAGAAAAAGGTTTCCGTATCGTTGGAAGTCATAGCGATTCGCCGACTTTCCGAATAAAACCGAATCCTGAAATTACGGTTCAAAATCATTTCTTAAAATTAAATACCGAAGTGTACGGTGGGGCTATTGTCTCTACATGGTTTGACAGACCATTATCAGCGGCAGGCAGAGTTGTATTGCGGACAAAGGATTTGTTAAATCCTGAAGTAAAACTTATTGATTTTGATAAAGCTTTACTTACAATTCCTAATCTTGCAATTCACATGAACCGCGAAATAAATGACGGGTATTCTTATAACTTTCAAAAAGATACGCTGCCTTTGATTGCAATAATAAACGAAAAATTTCAAAAAGATAATTTTTTGGTAAAATTAATGGCAGAAGAGTTAAAGGTAAACGAAGATGATATTTTAGATTTTGATCTTTATCTTTATGACAGACAGCCCGGCTGTTTTATAGGATTAAATGACGAGTTTTTTTCGGTAGGAAGAATCGACAATTTGGGAATGGCTTATGCTTCAATCGATGCTTTAATTTCTTCCAAATCCTCAGACTTTGTACAAGTTGCCGCTATTTTTGATAATGAAGAAGTAGGTTCCCGTACAGCACAAGGTGCAGCCAGTCCGTTTTTACAGGATATTTTACAAAGAATTATTATAAGTACATCGACAAAAAATCCTTTTGAAGAAATGCAAAAAGCTCTCGGATATTCGTTTTTGATTTCTGCGGATCAGGCTCACGGATTGCACCCTAACTATCCGGAAAAAAACGATATAACAAATTTTCCGCTTATGAATAAAGGTCCTGCAATAAAACTTGCCGCTTCCATGAGCTATACTTCGGACGGAATTTCGGCAGGTATCTTTAAAGATATTTGTATGCGTGCAAAAATACCTTTCCAAAATTTTGTAAACCGTTCGGATATGAGAGGTGGTTCTACGATAGGACCTATTTCGGTTTCTAACCTAAATATAAAAAGTGTCGATATAGGAAATCCTATTTTGGCAATGCACTCGGTAAGGGAATTAGGCGGAACTGAAGATCAATATTATATTACACGTATTTTTGAAGAATTTTATAAATAATTTTTTAAGGAAAAAAGCTATGCCGGCATTACAAGAAAAATCAAAAAAATTAAGTACTCTAAGACACAGTACTGCCCATGTTATGGCAGAAGCCGTTATTAAACTTTTCCCCGGAACTAAAGTCGCCATAGGGCCTTCAATAGAACACGGGTTTTATTATGATTTTGAACTTCCGAAACCTATCACAGAAAAAGACTTAACCTCAATAGAAAAAGAAATGCGGAAGATTTTAAATACAAAATCTGTATTTGAAAAAGAAGTTATAAGTCGAGAAAAAGCCCTTGAAATGTTTAAAGACCAGCCTTATAAAGTTGAGCTTATAAAGGGTTTGCCCGAAACTGAAGAAATAAGTATTTACCGCTCCAATGAGTTTACAGATCTTTGCAGAGGTCCTCATGTTTCTTCAATGTCCGAAATAAACGCCCAAAGTTTTAAACTTATGAAAACGGCAGGAGCCTATTGGCGGGGAGATAAAGACCGCCCTATGCTTACACGTATTTACGGTACGGTATGGGAAAAACCTAACGATTTAAAAGAATATCTTACAATGCTGGAAGAAGCGGAAAAACGCGATCACCGAAAACTCGGCAAGGCAATGGATCTTTTTCACATAGAAGAAGAAAATCCCGGTCAAATTTTTTGGCACCCCAAGGGCTGGACTTTATATTTGATAATTCAAAACTATATCCGTGCAAGGTTAAAAGAAGACGGCTATGTGGAAGTAAATACCCCCTTTGTTATGCCTAGAAGTCTTTGGGAAAGGTCTGGACATTGGGCAAAATACAAAGAAAATATGTTTATTACCGAAAGCGAAAAACGCCTTTTCGCCTTAAAACCGATGAACTGTCCCGGACATGTTGAAATATTTAAACAAGGTATAAAAAGCTACCGCGACCTTCCGCTGAGGATTGCCGAATTCGGCTCCTGTACAAGAAATGAACCTTCAGGCTCTCTGCACGGTATTATGCGTGTACGCGGTTTTGTACAGGATGATGCCCATATCTTTTGTACCGAAGAACAAATCCTTTCTGAAGTAAAAAGATTTTGTAAACTCTTAAAAAGGATATATAAAGATTTCGGCTTTTTGGAAGAAAGCATTTTGGTAAAACTTTCTACACGTCCCGAACAAAGAATAGGGGAAGATTCAACATGGGATAAGGCGGAAACAGCACTGGGCGAGGCTTGTAAAGCCGCCGGCTTTGAATACGAAGTTGCAGAAGGGGAGGGGGCTTTTTACGGACCGAAGCTGGAGTTTACATTGATAGATGCTTTGGGAAGAGAATGGCAGTGCGGCACTATTCAGCTTGACTACCAACTTCCATCAAAGGAAAGACTTAATGCGGAATACATAGGCGATGATAACAATAAACATAATCCCGTTATGCTTCACCGTGCCGTTATAGGTTCTCTGGAAAGATTTATAGGAATTTTAATCGAAAACTGTGCCGGAGTATTTCCTCCTTGGCTTTCACCTGTTCAGGCTGTTGTTATTCCCGTTGCCCCAACCTTTAACGGATATGCCGAAAAAGTCCAAAAAGAACTTGACAGTGCAGGTTTTAGGGTTATAGCAGATTTGGGAACGGATAGAATGAATGCCAAAATACGTAAGCATCAGGAAGAAAAGGTAACGTATCAGCTGATCGTAGGTCAAAGCGAAGAAGATTCGGGTTCCGTTGCCGTAAGAATGAGAAAGGGTACACAAAAAGTTATGAGCCTTTTTGAGTTTAAAGAATTTTTGACGGAAAAAACAACTTCTTTTTCTCAAGAAATGTAATTGCTAAATCCGCTTTTTTGAGTATGTATCTGCTGTATAGTTTTATAAATTACAGGGGATTTTATGGATGTTTTTGATATAATAGGGCCGATAATGATAGGTCCTTCCAGTTCGCATACGGCAGGTGCCGTCCGTATCGGATATTTAACACGTGTTTTGCTGTCGGAACCCGCAATAAAAGCTAATGTCTATTTACACGGCTCCTTTGCCCATACGTACAAAGGACACGGTACGGATCGGGCTATTGCTGCAGGTCTTATGGGCATGAAGCCGGATAATGAACGCATAAGAAACAGTTTACTGATAGCAAAAGAACAAGGTCTTGAAATCAATTTTGAAACGACCGATATACCCGACGCTCACCCGAATACGGCTTTAATTGAAGCAGAAGGTATAGACGGAAAAAAAATTTCCGTACAAGGTTCTTCCATAGGCGGAGGAAACATCATTATCACCAAAATAAACGATAAAACCGTAGAAATTACAGGCAAAAATCCCACACTGGTTGTAGGATACAGCGATATTCCCGGTCAAATTGCAGCCATAACCTCCACAACGGCAAAACACAACATAAATATTTCTCAAATTCATATCGGACGGGATCACCGGGGCGGGACTGCCACAATGTGCGTTCAAATGGACGGGATAAACATCGCCAAAGATTTAAAACAAGACATCTTAAAACTTCAGCACGTATATGATGTAATTCTAATACAGCCTGTTTAAAAACCGGAGAAATAATCATGGACTATAAGAAAATCGAAGAACTTGTAAATCTTGCAAATAAAGAAAACTTGCGGATATCGGATATTGTATTAAAAGATCAAAGTGCAGTATTGGAGGAAAGTGAAGAAATCTGTTTTGAAAGGATGGCAGAGAATTTAAATGTAATGCTTGAAGCAATAGAAAAAGGAACAAATCCCAATACAAAATCCACCAGCGGTTTGACAGGCGGAGATGCCTATAAAATATACGAAAGAGCCGAAAACGGAAATGCACTTTGCGGACCTCTTTTAGCTAACGGAATAAGAATGGCTCTTGCCGTTTCGGAACTCAATGCTTCTATGGGAAAAATTACGGCGGCTCCGACCGCAGGTTCTTGCGGAATTCTTCCCGGTGCTATAGGGGCAGTTATGAAAGTAAAAGACGCAGATAAAAAAAATGCGGTTATGTCGCTTTTTACGGCAGGTGCTATAGGAATGGTCATAGCCAACACAGCTTCTATTTCGGGTGCTGAAGGAGGCTGTCAAGCCGAATGCGGTTCCGCCTCTGCCATGGCAGCCGCTGCCATTGTGGAACTATGCGGCGGAACTCCCGAAATGGTAATGCATGCTTCCGCCATTGCTTTAAAATGTATCTTAGGTCTTGTCTGTGATCCCGTTGCAGGATTGGTAGAAATCCCGTGCATAAAACGGAATGCCTCCGGTGTCAGTCTTGCCTTTACGGCAGCAGAACTGGCTCTTGCCGGAATAAAAAGCAAAATACCCGCCGATGAAGTTATTTTAACCATGAAAAAAATCGGAGATTCAATGCCTGCAGCATTAAGAGAAACTGCCGAAGGAGGGCTTGCATCTACCCCTACTGGAAAAAAACTTCAAAACACCGTCTTCGGTACAAAACACGAAGAAACAAAATTTACGGGTTGTGCTTCTTGTAGGGCATGCAGATAAATTTGACTTAAACTAAAATTAATTTTTAATCTTAGCAGCCCCTATCGACAAAATTTAAATTTTAATATAAAATTACTCCTTAATTTTTATGTTTAGGAAATACGATGGATTATATTGAAAGCCTTTTTAATAAAAATTTTTTGGAATATGCAAGTTATGTTATAAAAGATAGAGCCATACCGGATTTGGAAGACGGATTAAAACCTGTTCAAAGACGTATTTTACATTCTCTTTTTGAAATGGATGACGGAAAGTTTCATAAAGTTGCAAATGTTATAGGGCATTGTATGAAGTATCATCCGCACGGAGATGCTTCTATAGGAAATGCACTTGTAGTTTTAGCGGTAAAAAATCTTTTTATAGACAAGCAGGGAAATTTCGGAAATCTTTACACGGGAGATGAAGCTTCTGCTCCCCGATATATCGAATGCAGAGTAAACGATCTTGCAAAAACTCTTTTATATAATCCTAACATTACAAAATATGTACAATCGTATGACGGACGCAATAAAGAACCTTTGGTCTTTAGAGCTAAAATTCCTGTTGTACTTGCTATAGGGGCTGAGGGAATTGCCGTAGGTATGTCAACCAAAATATTACCGCATAATATTATAGAAATCATCGAAGCCGAAAAAGCTTTTTTAAACGGAAAAAAATTTAATTTATATCCCGATTTTTTAACAGGCGGCTTAATAGATATTTCGGAATATGAAGACGGGCTTGGAAAAATTCTTGTACGTGCAAAATTAGACACTTCCGATGAAAAAAGAATTGTCATACGGGAACTTTCTTTCGGCAGTACAACGGAAAGCCTTATAAGCTCCATAGAAGCAGCATCACGAGCGGGCAAAGTAAAAATTTCCGAAATAAGCGATTACACGGGCGAAAATGTAGAGATAGAATTAAAACTTCCCCGCGGTGTTTATAGCCAAGATGTAGTAGATGCCTTATATGCTTTTACCGATTGCGAACAATCTATTTCATGTAATTTGCTTGTAATTAAAGATAATCTGCCGGTTCAAATCACAGTTACCGATATTATAAAAAATCATGCAAAACAGCTTATGCAAATTTTAAAAGATGAGCTTGAGTATGAAAAAGCAATGCTTATTGATCGTTTACACCTGCGTACACTTGAACGTATTTTTATAGAGGAACGTATTTACAAAAAAATCGAAACAATGAAAACTGCCGAAGGTGTTATCAATGCGGTTATTAAAGGTTTTATTCCTTTTAAAAAAGAACTAATAAGAGAAGTTACGGAAGATGATGTTGACCGCTTACTTAAAATCCCCATTCGTAGAATTTCTTTATATGACATTAATAAAAACCGCGAAGAAGTAAAAGAAATAAACAACCGTTTAAAAGAAATTGCTAAACTCTTAAAAAACCTTAAAGACTATGCCGTTTCCGTTTTAGATAAAATCTTGGCAAAACTTCCCGAAGAAGAATATAAACGCAAAACAAAAATAACGGGATTTACAAAAGTAGATGTAAAAGAAGCTGTAAGCCGCGATATACCGCTTAGATATGACGAAGAAACCGGTTATCTTGGGACAGCGGTTTCAAGCGGAAAAGAAATCTTACGGGTAACTCCTTATGACAGAATCTTCGTTTTAAGAAAAAGCGGAGTGTATACGGTTATGGATATTCCCGATAGAATATTTGTAGACACCGGAATGTGGTATTGCGGTTTTGCAGAAAAAGAAGAACTTTCCAAAATCTTATTTACGGTTATTTATAAAGACGCTAAAACTCAATATCCTTATATAAAAAGGGCAAGGGTAGAAGGGTATATTTTAAACCGGGATTATCTTTTTGCTCCCGATGATGCAGAGGTTATCTTTGTAAGTACAAAAAATAAATTTTCGTTTAAGGTTGAGTATACACCCAAACCGCGTATCAAAAAATTTGAAGATGAATTCAAAGCGGAAGATTTTATGGAAAAAGGCTTAAAAGCACAAGGCGTAAAACTTGCTTCAAGAGAAGCCGTATCTGCAAAAGAAGTTACATTAAAGAGCGGAAAAAAATCGCTTATTAAAAAAGCTTTCGAGAAAAAACTGTAAACGCAAAAAAAGTCTGTGCCTAAAAACTGATTGGCAGTATAACTTTAAAATTCTTTGTTTAGTAGTCGGTTTCGGTTTAACTTTATATACTAAATCGAATTCCTGCTTCGGCATTAAACAAAAAATTCTTTAAAGGAGAAATTTGCTCATTGCCGGAAAAAGAAAATACTGCAGCCCCAAAGTGTATAAACCATTCTATTTCACTGCTTATTACATGCGTAAAACCTGTTTCCAAAACCATACTGTTGATTTTTTTATTTTCAGAAACAGAATCTTTTTTATTAAAACGGTTTTCTCTATAAATAAAATTAAATGGAATTCTTATCTTTGATGGTTTTGAATAGGCTGTGGTATATAAACCTATATCCGTAACGGTTACATAAATCTCGCCGCTATCTTTTACGATAGCTTTATTTTTTTGCGTAAGTTTTAATGCCGTTATGATATTAGGGAACTGCCAACCGAATTCGATATAACCGTGTTGTAAATAAATACTATTTTGTTTACCGGACATAAACGGAATTGAAAAATTCGTATCTATTGCCGCCAAAAAACCTTTAGGTGTTCTGAATGACATTGTAATACCGAAACCCGGTTGAAAAAAAGTTATAAAATTGCTTTTTAAAGAATCCGTATTTAATATTCCGAGTGTAGGTCCTATTCCGATTTGTAAGTAGTCTTTTATATAAGAGACCCGGCTCCATACAGTATTACCTATTCCCGGTTCCCTTTCGACGGCTAAAGTACCGTGTATACTTTTTCCCAAATCTTCATTTAAAACAAGCTTAAACCCGAAATCGGGAATTTTGTAAAAAGTTCCGTTATGGTTTAAAATCGAATTTCCGGAGTTAATTGCCGTTTCAATATCCAAGCAAAAAATCTTGGAAAACACTAAACAAAAAAGTATTATAATCAATTTATTTTTATTCAACTTCATCAATATACCGCCTTTATAGAAAATTGAACATTAAACATTTGTTTTATATTTTTATACATTAAAGGATTTACGGGAACTCTAAAGTCAAGTTCAAATTTTTCTAATTTTAATGTATAAAAAGGAGCTATCGAAAAAGAGAAAGGTGTAATTAGTGCAGGTTTTTTAGGATTTATTGAACCTAATAACAAAACACCTCCTTCCATATTGTATTTTTCAATATTTCCGAAAGTAATTAAATTACTAACTCCGACATAAAAAGAGTCTTGCAGTGATTCATCCGTAATCCATACGGGAAGCAAAAATACAGGAGAAAGAAAAAAAGATATTGAAGTACTAAAATTTTCTTTTTTTATTCTGGTTTCAAATGAAGCATAAATAGATCTATTTAAATTTTCGGCAGAGATTTTATTTATAAGCATATTTGCCACACCTACTTCGGCAAAAAAGTTATATCCGTAATCCGTGTCAAACAACATTAAAATACCGGAGCGAAAATAAAAATCTTTAGATTCAAAAGGAACGGTAATTCCCGAGAAAAAATCAAAGGAAAAAAAATCGAATTTTCCGCCCATTCTAATATCGGTTTTTACTTCTGCATTTTTTTTAAGCTGCTCATTCCAATAAGTATAGGTACCCAGATAAAAGCCTTGTTTAAAGGCACCGTATATAGCAGTACCTGTTCCCTTTATGTGATTTTGCGGTTTAAACGAATTCCCGGGATAATATTTTCTGTATTTCGGGTCTTCAATTTTTGTTTTTATAAGCTCCTGCAAAAGGGAATCGCTGCCGAGATTATCGTAAAGACCTGTAAAAATTGATGTAAAAAATATCTGCCCTCCCATATTCGGAAAATTTAAAGAAGCTCCCGAAAAACCGAAATTTCCTTTACTCGTGTTTTGTATTTTGTTTACGGGGTTAAAAAAATTTACAACATCGCCGATATTTGCATAGATACCCGCATCAAAATAGCATATAGGATGAGGCCTTAATCTCATTTTCAATATAGAAGACGATGCTGCTTTAATATACGGACTTTTATCCGCTCCGTAAAAATTATTTGTACTTTCAAATTGAGAAACGGATATGTTTTGAGCATTTAAATTTAATAATACAAAAAAAAGTCCTAATGTAAAGTATATTTTTCTTTTATGTAACATAAAAACAACCTTTTGCGGAATTGTCAAAAAATATAACAAGGTTTATCTGTTTTATGGATAAAACTATACAATAGTATTAAAAAAAAATCTAGAGCTTTATGGCTCTTACAGGTTCCGTATTCGGTTTAATAGTTCCTAAAGGCTTTTTTCTGTTTTCCGATAATATAAATGTAAGATTTATATACGGGAGGTTTCGGAAAACTATGATATCCAATAATTCACCACTTAGAAGTATATCTTTTGCAGCTATGCCTAGAATATCGGCAGGCGGAAGAACTTATGTTCCTGTACCTAGAAGTCAGGTTTTATATTCTCATTTTAAATATGTTTCCGGTTTTGCCGAATCCACCGGAGAAAAAGGAATAAGTGTCGATAAACTTAGAATTTTAAATACCATAATCGATCAGCTTGTAAAAATGAAAACAAACGAATCGCAAAAAGCGGAAATTTCAAAATCGGCTCAGGCTAAAATAAACAGCGAAATCAACGAAAATCAAATCGATAGTCTTTTAGCTTATTATCATAATGAAATAAAAAATGCGACAATACAGTCGGAACTTATAGGGTATGGGGGAGTTCCTAATACGGCAGCGGCTTTGGACTTGACAGCCTAACTTTTTTCGGGCATACTTAAGCCCATGCAGTTTTCTCCAAAAAAATACCTTATTATATTAATTTTTATTTTAACTTTTTTTTATTTATCGGCAGAAAGTCTTCTTGTCCATAAAACCGGATATTTCGATATAATTTATTCTAAATCCTCGGAAAAAACGGCGGCTTTAATTGCAGAGTATGCAGATAATTATGCCGATGAAATTTGTTCTAAATTAAGAAAAAAAATCTTGTTTAGAATGCCTGTTTTTATAGCTCCTAATAAAGATGCTTTAAACGGATATTTTACTTTTTTTCCGTATCCTCAAATTGCAATTTTTGATACGGCTCCGGAAGACGGAATTTTAGGGAACTTTAGCGATTCTATTTTAAAAGTTTTTTATCATGAACTTACTCATGCAATTTCTCTTATTTATTATTTGCCTGTATTACCTCTTTCTTTTTCGGAAGGGGCAGCGGTTATGTACGAGAGTTTGGACGGCGTACAAGGCAGATTAAATGATCCGCTTATTTATCACCATCTAATGCAAGGAAGAATAGACGGGGAAACTCCTTCGTGGCAGGAAGCGGCAGGTCATAGAGATGTATATCCCGGTGCTTTTTGGGGATATATTTACGGAGGAGCTTTTGCAGACTATCTTCAAAAAATATACGGTATGGAAAAATACGCCGAATATTGGCATAGCTCTTTTTCAATTTTTCCGCAAGGTAAAACAAAAAAAATCTTTAATAAAAGCTTAAAAGTTCTTTGGAATAATTTTATAGCATCTATTTATTTTCCTCAAGATTTTATGGAACCGAAACCTTTACGGAAAAAAAATAATAAATCGGGTTTTAATATAACGGCAGCAAATAAAAACGGTTTTGCTTGTTTTGACTTTGCAAAAAAAGAGGTTGTCTTTTACAACTCAACTGGAAACGGGAAAAAACTTTTTTCTGCAAACCCGACTCTTTCGGCTTTAAGTTTTTCTCAAGACGGAAAACTTTTACTTGTAACCGATATGATTTTAACATTACAAGGCGAAAAAACTAGGGCCTTTATTTTCGATATGGAAAAAAACGAATTCCTCAAAAAAGAATATAAATCTATCCGTTATGCTTCATTTTGTGCAGAAGATATGTTTTGCGGTGTAGAAGTTAAAGGTCAATTTTCAGAACTTATTACGGTTGATGTAAATTCATTTGAAAAAACCGATAGTCTTTTTAAAGCGGGACCGGGACTTGCGTATTCTGCTTTGTATAATCCTGTTTTTGCCGGAAAAAATAAAATTGCTTTTATTGCCGCAAACGGAATAAACCGCGATATTTTAATAATAGATATTGTTTCAAAAGAAATAAAAAAAATAGAATTTAAAGAACCACTTACAGCGATAAGATATTTACAAACAAATAATTCTTCGGATAATCCTGTGCTGACTTTTTCTTGGGCGGAAAAAAACATGCTTTACCGAGCGGCTTTATATGCTATAAATACAAATGAACTTAAAGTCTTAGAAAAAGATATTTCGGGCGGTGTATTTTTTCCGGTAATACTTCCTGAAAACGAATCCGTAAAAAGTAAAGAGATTGCATATATAGGTTTTCATTCAAAATATAATTCGATTTATAAAATAAGCGAAGATGCTTTTACTGTCAAGGATTCCGGTCTTATAAGTTTTATACCTGATGCAAAAGAAATAAAAAGTAAAGAACCTAAACCGGAAATTTTAAAGCCTAAAAAATATAATTATATTTCATGGATGTGGCGGGTTTTTCCCGTAATATATCCGGTTTTTAGTTTTAACACTATCAAAGCAAAAGTTACGGGACTGGCTATCGATTTATACGGAAACGATCCTACAAATCTTTTTAAATTTCAAACTTCTTCAATTTTTTATTTTAAACCGTTTTTTTATCATACACAAATTAATTTACAAATAAATTCGTCTCCGGTAAATTTTAACGTCAATTTTTATGATCTTAATAATAGTTTTATTTTTAGAAAAACAGGCGCATCCTTTAATGCCGGAATGAATATTCCGACTAAAAATATAAACCGGAATTTTTCGGTACAAGCCGGTGTATCTTGCGATGGTTTTAGTTTTTTCACGGAGAAGAAAAAAACTCTTTATGAATTTAAGCTTGGTCATCCCGTATTTTCCGAACAAGCCGAATTAGGATATTCGTTTTTAAAAACAAAATACAATTTGCAAAGATATTTTTTTACAAAAGAAAAAATCGGTACTCAAATAAATTTTGGAATAAAGCATGGGATCCACATTCCTTCAAAAACAAATGCAGGTTTAGCCCAAATTTATGCAGCCTTTTATACACCTTTAGTTCCGTTTAGCTTAAAACTAAGCGGTTATGCCGGTATAAATGCCTGCTTTGTTCCCCAAACGGGTCTTTATAAGTTTTTTAATAATTATGTTTTTATGGGTATGGGGGCTTATCTTCCGGCAATGCCCGAATATCAGGCTGTACAAAAAACGGGACAGAATATAGGTAAAAGCAGTCTGGGTTTTGCATTAGATGGTGAGCTTACAGTTTTTAGTTATGAAGTTCAAACAGGAAGTTCCGTATTGCCTATATTTTATAACCGGATAAATTTCAATTTGGGCTATAAAAATGTAGTAGTTTTTTTGGATAACGGAAGCGGTAAATATAAGCCGGATTTCTATCAATCTATTTACGGAAAATTTTATGCAACGATAAGCGGAGCTGCAAATATAGGGATTGTATACGCACATCCTATCGAAAAAGTAAAATTCGGACAATTCGATTTGCTTATAAAAATAAATTTTTAAATTTTAGGAAGAAATATGAATTCGCTTGAAAAATTTTATTCCGATGCTCAAAAACTTGTAAAAAAAAATCCGGTTTTTGATATGGAGCTTACTAATCTTTTTTGCAAAGCAATTTTGTCATGTAATAAACAGGCTGTTTGTATTGCTGAAGGACTTTCGGAATATTGGCTTAGAACTTATGCAAATAGTGTACAAAACGGTGAAGAAGCTGTCGAGTGGTTTTATAAGGCAGGAGCTCTTATTAATGCAGAGTTTGAAGACGATATGGATTTTGAAAATTGCGACTGGGAAGAAATAAATTTAATTGTTTCTTCCGAAGCCGGTGAAATGGATATGGAGTTATTGAATTCTATTATGTCTATACTGGTAAGCCGAAAAAAAATATAGGTATTTTTTGTTGAACGATTTTACACTTCCCGAATATACAAGCTGCCGGCTTTGCCCTAAAAATTGTAATGTAAACCGTAATTTGGGAGAAACCGGTTTTTGTAAAGAAACAAATGAGCTAAAAGTTTCTTGGGCTGGTTTACATTTCGGTGAAGAACCTCCTGTAACGGGTATAGGAGGGTCGGGTACTATTTTTATAACCGGATGTAATTTAAGATGTTCTTTTTGTCAAAACCATCAAATATCACAAGATGGAATGGGGACTAAAGTCGGTTTAAACGAATTTGTAAAAATTTGTTTAAGACTTCAAGCAGAAGGTGCAGAAAACATAAATATAGTTACGGGAAGCCATGCAATACCTGCTCTTGCATTATGTATTAAAACGGCTAAGCAAAGCAATTTAAAAATTCCTGTTGTTTGGAATAGTTCGGCTTATGAAAATGAAACAGCCGTTGACCTTTTATCGGATTGTGTAGACGGCTGGCTTCCCGACATTAAAACTATGGATATAAAAATATCCGGTTCTCTGTTTAAGGCTTCGGATTATCCCGATACTGCTGTAAAAGCCATCTTAAAAATGGCAGATATGTCGCCGCTTAAAATAGAATATAAACCGGATTATCCTTTTGGAAGATTGGCAGGCGGAGTAATTGTAAGGCATTTGGCACTTCCGGGCTGTATAGAAGATACAAAAAATATTTTACGGTTTGCTGCCGCCCTAAAGGGGCGGGTTTTATTTTCTCTTATGACGCAATATACTCCCATAAAAGGTAAAACTATAAACGCAACATTAAAATCATTTGAAAACAGAATGCTGCGTAATGACGATGATGAGGTTTTAAGAGAGCTTTTAAGTTTAATGGAAATTGATGACGGTTTTTATCAAGAGTTAAATCCTTCCGACGATTGGCTTCCCGATTTTACACGTGTACAAACATTTTCTTCGGAACTTTCAAAACCGGTTTGGCACTGGAAAACGGGCTTTTTGCCTTAACACTTCGCTAAAAACATAGAGCAAAGGGTATTTCGGTTTTATTCGATTGTCTTAATTTTTATGCAATAGTTGTAGTGGAAGAATTCCGGCTGTTTAATTTTACACAAATAAATAATAAAAAATTACGAGCATAAAATATTTTTCTTCTGCAATTTTTTATAAAAATAATATGCCGAAAACGGCTCCCAATATAACCAAAACTATCGGGTGAAGTTTTTTAAAAAAAATACATAACGGTAATAAAATCAAAAAAAGAATAGATGATTTTATATTTATTAAATCTATAATTTTTCCGCTTTTATTAAAATTGCTTATAGTTAGAATTGTAATGTTTATAACTTGCCAAAAAGCAACGGCTATCATTCCTACGGCTCCCGCCCTTAGTCCGTAAAAAGTTTTTTTTATAAAAGGTTTTTCTTGAAAACTTGCCGCAAACCGTGCTATTATAAGAATAACAACCAGCGAGGGAAGGACAATTCCGATTGTAAGCACAATGCTTCCCGGTATTCCGTATAGTTCGTAACCTATATATGTTGCCATATTTATGCCTATAGGTCCCGGGGTCGATTCCGAAATAGCGACCATTGCAAAAAAATCTTCAGAGCTTATAAGCCCTCGCGGAATTAATTCTTGCTGCATCAACGTAATTGCTACAAGTCCTCCGCCTATGGTACAGGCTCCTATATACATAAATAAAAAAAACAATCCTATCAAATTCATTTTGTTACCGAATTCACAGCATAAATTAAGCCGTTTTTTTAAGATAAATATTTTTTGCCGTTTGAATAAGCCATCCTAAAAAAGCCGAAAATAAAACAATCCAGACACCTTGAATTTTAAAAATAAACATTGCAACAAAAGCAAAAACGGCAATTAAAAAGGTAAATACGTCAAATATCGTTTTTTTGCCGAATGTAAAAACCGCTTTTAAAAGCAAAACGGCAACACTCACATTAATTCCTTTTAAAGCCTTTTGAATCCAAACAATATCACTGAAATTGGAAATAAAAGCTGCAATTAAAGTTATTATAATCAGGGAAGGAAAAATAATTCCTATAACACCAGAAACGGCTCCTGTTATGCCTGCTTTTTTGTAACCGATAAATGTTGCAACATTTACGGCTATAATTCCGGGCGTGCTTTGTCCTATGGCAAAATAATCAATCATTTCTTCTTCGCTTGCCCATTTTTTTATTTCAACAAGATCGCGCGTTAAAACGGGCAGCATACTCAAACCTCCGCCAAAAGTAAAAGCTCCAACCTTAAAAAAATACAAGAATAAAGTTAAAAGCATTGCCGGTTTATTATCTTCTTTTTTCATATTATATTTCATCGATTAAAAACCAAGATTTTAAACATCAAGATTTGCATAGACAGCATTTTCTTCTATAAATCTTCTACGGGGTTCTACTTCTTCGCCCATTAGTGTACTGAAAATCCTGTCCGCTTCTAAAGCATCCGGCATAGTTACTTTCATCATCTTACGGCGGGAGGGATCCATCGTTGTTTCCCAAAGCTGTGTTCCGTCCATTTCACCCAACCCTTTATACCTTTGAACCGCCGCATTATTTGAACGTCCTATTTCGTTTAAAATATTATCTCTTTCATTATCATCGTAAACATACCATTCTTTTTTATTGTAAGAAATTTTATAAAGAGGAGGCATTGCAATATAAACATAGCCGTACTCTATTACCTGAGGCATGTATCTAAAAAAGAACGTAAGTAAAAGCGTTCTTATGTGAGAACCGTCAACATCGGCATCAGCCATGATAATAACTTTATGATAACGGATTTTTTCTATATTGAAATCTTTTCCTATTCCCGTTCCAAGTGTTGCAATTATAGGCTGTAGTTTTTCATTACTTATAACTTTATCAAGGCGGGTTTTTTCGACATTGAGCATTTTTCCCCAAAGAGGTAGAATTGCCTGCGTCTTACTATCTCGTCCTTTTTTTGCAGAACCGCCTGCAGAATCACCTTCCACTATGTATACTTCGCAGGCTTCGGGATTTTTCATGGAGCAGTCCGCAAGTTTTCCGGGTAAACCGAAGCTGTCCAAACCGCTTTTTCTTCTTGTAGCTTCTTTGGCTTTACGTGCGGCAATACGGGCAGAGGCTTCTGCAACACATTTTTCCAATATTTTTTCGATTTCGTTTGGATGCTGTTCAAAAAATAGTGTAAGTTTTTCGTTTACCAAGGAATCTAATATACCGCGTACATCGCTGTTACCGAGTTTTGTTTTTGTTTGACCTTCAAACTGCGGTTCGGGTACTTTTATGGACACAATGGCTGTTAAACCGGCTCTGACATCTTCTCCGGTAAGTTTTTCTTCTTTATCCATTTTCTTTACGAGTTTAGGATATTTTTTTAAAAACTCATTCATTACACGGGTTAATGCCGTCTTAAAACCGTCAAGATGGGTTCCCCCTTCACGCGTATTAATATTATTAACAAACGAAAGAATATTTTCGTTATAGCTGTCATTGTATTGAAGAGCAACTTCACAAATAATATCGTTTTTTTCTCCATCGATAAATACAGGCTCTTTCGGAATAACTTGTTTCGATTCATTCAGATAATACACAAAATGAGAAATTCCGCCTTCAAAAGCGAAAATAATTTCTTTAGGAGTAGAAAGACGCTCATCACGCAGCGTAATCGATACCTTACTGTTTAAAAAAGCAAGTTCTCTAAGTCTGGTTGCCAAAACATCGAAATTATATGTTGTTGTTTCGGTAAAGATTGAGTTATCGGCATACCATCTTATGATTGTACCATGTTTTTCGGTTCCTCCAATCTTTTTTACGGGTTCTACAATATTACCTTTTTCAAATTTTGCATAATGCTCAAAACCGTCTTTATGAACTTTTGCTTCCATCCAGACTGAAAGAGCATTTACAACCGAAACTCCCACGCCGTGCAAACCTCCGGAAACCTTATAAGATCCTTTATCGAACTTCCCCCCCGCATGAAGTCTTGTTAAAACAAGCTCTAAAGCACTTACTTTTTCAACCGGGTGTATATCTACAGGTATACCGCGTCCGTTATCTTCGACACGGACAATATTATTCGGCTCTAAAACTACCAGAATATTGTCGCATACACCAGCCATTGCTTCGTCAATACAGTTATCGACAACTTCATACACCAAATGATGTAATCCGTCAGGTCCCGTCGAGCCTATATACATACCCGGTCTTTTTCTAACAGCTTCAAGACCTTTTAAAACGGTTATATTGTTTGCAGAATAATTTGAGGTCATTTTTTTTCCTTAAAATCTTAAAATTTTGCGTAAATTCAATAATTATTTTGAATTTTCACTATACCATTATTGCAAAAAAAAGTAAAGAAGTAGTATAATGGCTGCCATGACAGAGTGGGATTATAAAATATTTTGGGATGAAGTTGTACGGCAATTTCAAGAAGAATTGAGTTTTAATGTTTTTTCCATGTGGTTTTCGACTATGGATTATGAAAAATCCGGCGAAAATTCGGTTACCGTTTCTGTTCCGTCAAAATTCTTTGAAGATCAGATCAAACAAAAATATAAAACTGCTATCGAAAAAAAATTTCTAGAGTTATCGGGCAAGATTTTAGTATTGGAATTTATTGTTAAACAGAAAAATTCCGATGAAACAGAAAAAAATGAAGCAACGCCGGTACTTGCTTCAGAGGTCAAACCTCAAAAAAAGCAAGAACAAAAGGAAAAACATCCGAGTTTAAATGCGGAATATACATTCGATAATTTTATTATAGGTGAAAATAATAAATTTGCGGCAAGTGTTGCTATGGCTTCGGCTAAAAATCCGGGAACTTCTTACAACCCTATTTTAATATACGGAGGGGTAGGGCTGGGAAAAACACATCTTATGCAGGCACTCGGCAACCAAATTTGGCGTGATTCAAATCTAAAAATGATTTATATTACCGCAGAAAATTTTACAAACGAATTTATTACGGCACTTAACCAAAAATCGATGTCTGCATTTAAAAATAAATACAGACTTACAGATGTTCTTTTAATTGACGATATACACTTTTTTCAAGGAAAGATTGAAACTCAGGAAGAGCTTTTTCATACATTTAATGAGCTTTATGACAAAAAAAAGCAAATAGTTTTTACATGCGACCGTCCGCCTTCCGAACTTAAAGATCTTTCGCAGCGTTTAAAATCACGCTTTGAAATGGGCGTTAATGTCGATTTACAAACACCCGGTTATGAAACACGTTGTGCCATTCTTTTTAAAAAGATGGAAAATCGGGCTATAAGAATACCGGAAGAAGTTATACACATCGTTGCAAAGAATATATCGTCCAATGTGCGCGATTTGGAAGCCGGATTAAAAAAAATTTTGGCTTATAGTGAGGTTACACACAAAACTATAACTGTAGATATTGCAAAAGATTTACTTAGGGACGTATTCGGATCAACACGACAACGCAATATTTCCATAGATGTTATTCAAAAGACAACTGCAAATTATTTTAATATTTCGCTATCTGATATAAAAGGCAAAAAACGTTCAAAAAGTTTTTCTTTTCCGCGTCAGGTTGCAATGTACCTTTGTAGAGAAATGACGGAATGTTCTACAACCGAAATCGGTACGGAATTCGGAGGACGGGATCATACAACTATTTTGCATGGTTTTGGAAAGATAGAAAAAGAAATAACGTCGGATCCATCTTTAGAAATAACTATTCAAGAATTACAAAAAATGATCAAAGAAACAATAAGTAAGTAAAAAGAGATTTTTCCGAAAAACTTGGAAAATGTTTTTAAAAGATAACTCAACCTCTTGCATTTAGGCGGTGCCGACAACATTGCTTAAATGCGACACTGGTTTTTGCTTTTTAACTTTATAAGATTTACAAATGTAAATAACTCATCTATTGCTATTTTTGATAATTTGTAATATAATAAACTTATGAGTGATAGCGAATTGTTAGAAAAGATCGGGGCAGGTAGTATGGAAGAGGGTATGGTCGAACTTGATTCAAATGACCTTGCCGGATTAAAAAAAATGCCCGTCGATATTTTTGATAATGTTTATCTTGGGGAAACAAGACCTAATTCTCTTATTCTTTGTATTGATGTCAGAGGTTTTAGTAATTTTATGTGTAGTTATGATGAAAAAACCGTTTTTTCTCTGATTACATCGTTTACTTCTAACTTTCTTTCCTGTGTCAATCAATTCGGCTATAATTGCTCTTATTATAAACTGCTAGGTGACGGAGCGTTGGTAATATGGGATAAACTTGACGGAAAAGCGATTGAAGAAGCCGTTATGGTTTTTAATTCTTATATGGAATTTGCGCATGAAGAACTTTTTAAACCTTATGACAATTTGTCGCTTGGCGGTGCTCTTGTATTGGATAAAGTTTTTAAGTACGAAATTTCTGCCGAAGCCTCCCAATTGAAATATAGAGACTATGTCGGTTACGGCATAAATTTGGCATGCCGTCTTCAAAATCTTGCTGCCGGTGGAGAACTCATCGTAAGTAAAAAACTTGTCGATATAGGAGCTATTGTAGCTCAAAAGAATAAAAACCCCGAAACCTTAAAAAAACTTTCGCGTCTTAAAGGGCTTAAAGATGAAGATAAAGAAGCTTTATACCTTTACAAAGATATAAATCCGAAAATTCTTGCAGTATTTAAAGTACTCGATTTACAAATGTAAAAGTAAATACTAATTAATCACCCCCATGCAGAGCATATACGAGGAATGTCGGGTAGTAAACACTCTGCTCAAATAAATTCAATCGAGGTATTTTTTTATCGATTTTACTTCTTCGCTTGTAAGTTCCCTGTATTCGCCTTTTTTTAAAGAAGTATCCAGTTTTATGGAAGCCATTTCAATACGTTTTAGATAAACAAGGCTGTTTTCTACTGCCGAACACATTTTTTTTATCTGATGATGTTTTCCTTCGGTTATGGTGATTAAAAAGCCCTTTTTTCCTGAACCCGTAATATTTTTATACATTTTGAATTTTGCAGGCAAAAATTTGTATCCGCTTTTTAAAACTATACCTTTTTCAAAACAGGCTGTATATTTTATGATTTGTTCCTCATCGGGATCATGCAGAAATTCAAGATAATAAGTTTTTTCTATTTTTGATTTTGGCGATATTATTTTATGTGTAAGAATTCCATCGTTTGTAAGTATTATAAGACCTTCCGTATCTATATCCAGTCTGCCTATCGAAAAAAGTTTTATTTTGTCGAATGGAGGTTTTAGATAATCGTTTACGGTTTTATGAAAGGGATCTTCAGTAGAAGTTACGCAGCCTGACGGTTTATTCAGCATAATGTAAATATTTTCCTTTGGAGTAAAAATTTCATCATCTATTGTAATAATATCGGAAGCCGTTTCCACCAAAAAAGAAGGATTTGTAACTTTTAAGCCGTTTACGCATATATTTTTTTTGCGGAGTAATTTTTTTATGTCATTTCTTGAGCCTAAGCCGTTTGCCGCTAAAATTTTATCAAGTCTGGATTTCATTATTTTTACGTAAGCCGTTTATCATATTTTTTATGCCGTTTTCTTTGTCTTGTAAAAGACCTATAATACAAGGTCTCCCAAGTAAGACTTCTTTTATGCCGAAATAAGTACAGACTATAAGATCTTCTGCGGTGCGTAATCCTCCGTCAATCCAAAGTTCTCCCGTAAAACGGCTTAATTCTTTTGCATGTTTTGCAGCAAAATCTGCCGTATTGCCCCTTTCGGTTTCAATTCGTCCTCCATGATTCGAAATAATTGCTATGTCGGGTTTTAGTTCTTTTACTATTTCAATATCGTAGTTAGTAAAAATACCTTTTACTGCAAAGGGGTGTTTTGCATGTTTTTTTAAAATTTTTAAATCATTTGCCGTTTTTTTTTCGAGATTTACAAGATTACGCATAGTTACTATATTGTAAGAATCCGTATCGATGCCTATTATTTCGGCAGAATTTTGTACTATTTCTATTCTTTCAAAGAGTTTTTTTTGAGGATACGGTTTAAGGAAAACGGCGGCTTTCTTTTTATAAAATTTTAAAGCTTCAAGACCGAATTTTAGTTTTTCATCAGGATGTCCGTCTCCTAAACTTAAAAAAATATCCGCATTTAAGGCAGCTTTTATAAGATCAAAATAAAATTGTTTTTCGTCTTCATATCCTACATTTTGGATGCCGCCTGCAATGGGTGCCAATCTTATTTTGGGAAGCTCTTGTTTTAAATTTTTGTTATAGTATTTTTTCCATGAGGCACAATTTGCAATAAAGTCCTCATTTTCAAAAACTCCGCCCATTCCGGGTAGTTCGCCTATACAGCCTTTACCGTTACATATTTTGCAAAGTTTACATTTATATTCTTTCTTCATATATTTTTGATAAAATTCCATAAGTAATCAACGGGCTTGTTGGAGAGCCGCAGGGTATTGAACTATACGGCTTTATTATTTTTCTTTTTTTAGTTCATGCAGGGCATCAAAAGGATAAATACCCTTTACATCGGTTAAAACTAAATTATCTTTTGAAGAGCCGAAAACAATGGGTATTGAAGCCTCCATAAATTCCGAAATTACTTGACGGCAAGCACCGCAGGGGCTTACAGGGTATTGTGCATCAGGAGTTGCTATAGCCAAAGCCTTAAAATCTTTTTTTCCGTCCGAAACTGCTTTAAAAATTGCCGTACGCTCGGCACAATTAGTTAAGCCGTAAGAACGGTTTTCCACATTTACACCTGTAATTACCGAACCGTCTTTTAATAAAATAGCCGCTCCCACATGAAAACAAGAATAAGGCGCATAAGCATTTTTTGCCGAATTTAAAGCAATATCGAATAAATCGGTTAATTCTCTTGAAATTTCCATAAAACTAGTATATCATATTATTTATGTTTTTTAAAGGTAAGCTGAAATATATTTTTTCGGTTTTGATTGTATTCATTATAATATATATTTTTATAGGTTCTTTTCCTTTAGGCGAAGATGTGTATTTAACACCGGAATGGGCTTTGGATATTTCGGATAATGATAATTTATGTATAGATACCGAAACGGGTTTTGAAAATCCGGATTTAAAATTAAAACCTTTTATTTTGAAAGATAGTTTTGGTTATTTTACTGAAGAAGGTCGTATTTTAAAAAAAGAAAGAAACGGGAAAAATGTAAGTATTTCGTCCGATTGGATGGCTGTTTATGGAGAAAAAAATCTTTCCACTCAAGTTTATTCTCCGGATGGAAAACAAAGTTTTAAGATAGATGAAGCCGGTTTTGTTCATATAGATAAAAATAGAATTTATCTTTTTGTTCATGGAGGAAATAGTGTATGCGAATATGATTCTAAAGGAAATAGATTATGGAAATATTCCCATACGGCACCTATTACGGCATTTAATTCTACTTCCGCCGGAACGGTTATAGGTTATTCCGATGGTATGCTACGCTATATAGACAAAGACGGTAATAAAATTTTCGATATGTATCCGGGAGGAAGTAATTTTGAAGTTATACTTGGAGCCTCGGTTTCGGAAGACGGGAAAACCGTTGCCTGCATTTGCGGTATAGAAAAACAACGTGTTTTATTAATAAATATAAACGGAAGTCAGCATAAGATTATATATCATCACTACCTAAAAAATAATTTAAGAAAACAAGCCTTTATCGATTTTGATTCAGGCGGCAGATTTATAGTCTTTGAATATGCAGACGGTATAGGTATCTTGGATTCCAAAACTTATACATGTTCGTTTATAGATGAGCAAGGCTCCATAATAGGAATCGGTATCGATAAAAACCAAAGTATTTTAAATATATTAATTCAAAATGAAAAAAAATGCAGTATTCTTTTTGTGGATACGCCCGGATTTTTTATAGGTAAAACAAGTTTTGATGCCGAAAATACTTTTTTAATTCAAGAAGACGATAAAATTTATATTGGTGCAGATAATAAAATACTATACTGTAAAATACGAGGTTTAAGATGAAAAAACAGCTTTCGGTTTTAATTTTGTGTTTTATTTTTCAGTCCGTTTTTTCGTTGGAGTGGCCTTCCGAAAATATAGATTTTTTGCTTTTATTCGGGCAAGAAACCGGAAAAGATTTTTCGCAAGGTGTTGTTTTTAAAGATACGCAAACAGTTAAGGCTTCGGAACATGGTAAACTTTTGATAGCTATAGAAAAAAAAGACAATATCGGAAGATTTCCAAGTGCTTTGGGTAATGCATTGATTTTCATTCATGAAGACGGATTGCAAACGGTATACGGCAATTTGGAAGATACACAACTTTTTAAGACACGTGAAGAAACCGATGCAAATTCTATAATAGGAACTACAGGACAATCCGGCTGGTCGGAACCTAAATCTTTAATTTTTCAAGTTGCGGATATAAAAAACAAGGTATTCTTAAATCCTCTTTTGCTGATGCCTTATCTTGAAGATAAAATTTTACCTCAAATTCAAAATGTAATTTTAACCGATCGCAAAAATAATACTGTCAATCTTAATGAGATAAAAATGATAAAACAGGGTTCTTACGATTTATACGCTTCCATATCCGATAAGATAACAAAAGAAAGTAAAGATTTTTCTCCTTTTAGGGTTACCGTTTTTCTTAATGGTACAAATGTATCTATTATTCCTTTTGAAGTGCTGACTTCAGACCAAAGTAAATTTTATTTAAAAGGAAGTAAAATACACGAAACTTTACTGTACGGAAAAAAGGGTTATCTTTATTTGGGTAAGATTGATCTTACAAGGGGGAAAACCAATCTTACAATAAGTGCAAGAGATATAACCGGGAATGAAAAAATTGAGACCTTTTCGATTCAGGTAGAATAATTTTATCTTTAAGGGTAATTTTTTATGGATAAGGATAATTTGTATACGCGTGAACTTTTACCTCCCCCCGAAAGTCCTGTAAAAGATGGAAAACCCGTTTTCGGCTCTTTTTCGGGAGCGTTTAAAAAATTCGAAATCAAAGGACTTTGGAAACCTTTCGGTAATTTACCAATTCCTAAAATCCTTACGGATACAAGGATAACCGGAAGTATGCGGTTTGTATTTTGTAATGACGATATAATAGGGGAAATTGCTTTTTTTTCATGTTTTAGTTTTTCTTTAATGGAGACTACATTTTGGCTTAGAAAAACCAATCAAAAATATTCTTATAAACAATATCAGCCTTACAGATTTATTCACATGCCTAAGCATTTGAGCTACAGTATTACTGCCTGCCGGAAACAGGGAAGATATGCAAAGATATTTTCGCGATTATCGCATGGGAAACTCCATGCCGATTTTGATTTTGTTGCAAGGGACACAAGACCTCCTTGCGAAGGCAGACTTGACCTTGACATAAAAGTACCCGAAGCTCAAAATTTTTCCTGTGTAGTTCCTTATAAAGTAAGCAGAAGGTGTCAGGCAGTTTATGTTCATTGCGGTGCTGTTGAAGGTTGGATAAGTTTGGGCTACAATGAAGACATTGTTTTAAACAAGGACAGTTCAATAGGTTTTTTTGATATACGGAAAACTTACACGGGGTTAAGAGCAAAAAGGAATATTGTAACCGGACTTGGAAAAATAGACGGAAAATCTTTAGCTTTTCAGTTGGGTTCGTCAATAGCTCCCGACAGTAATAAACATAATGAAAATATAATGCTTTATTGCGGAAAAAGGACTCTTCTGCCTCCTGTAAGAATGACAACCCCTTACGGCTATACAAAAAAGTGGATTATACAGGATACGGAAAGTATGGTAGATTTGGTTTTTACGCCTCTTTCCCATAATTTCCGTAAAGTAAGTGCAATAATTTTTAGAACGGAATATTCTACAATCTACGGAACTTTTGAGGGAACTATTTTAACTTCGGAAGGTGAAGAAGTAAAACTGAAAAATTTTCCGGGTATAATAAAAAAATATAATATACGTGTATAATAGACTATTATGAACATTGACATAAACGGTGTACAAGTCAGATGGGCTTTATCTAAAGGAAGAAAACTCAGGCTGACTATTTCTCCAAAAACGGCTGAAGCGGTTATTCATGTGCCGCCGTGTTATACTCAAGCTCAGGTTTTAGAATTTTTAAAACAGAACACGGATTGGATTAAAAAATATCAAAACAAAATAGAACAAAAAATACTTACAGCCAATCAAAAAAATATTTTGGAAAATGGAAAAAGAATTTATCTTTGGGGGCTTGATTATAAGCTTAAAATAATTAGCAGCAGCGGATATTCTTCTGTTGATGTGGACGATGAGTTTATATATATCAAAGAAGGAAAAAATGCTTCAGTAAAAAAACGTAATTTAATTTTAAACAAACTTTACAAAACCGAAATGGAAATATATATAAAAGAGATTTTACCATTTTGGGAAAAAACGGTAAAAGAAAAACCTTCTCAAATTAAATTCCGCGATATGAAAAGTAAATGGGGGTCTTGTAATACTTCAACAGGAATAATTCTTTTGAATATAAAGCTGGCAGCTTTTCCATACGAATGTGCCGAAATGGTATTGGTGCATGAACTGATTCATTTTAAAGAGAGACTTCATAACGATAGGTTTAAAAAATATATGAGTTTATATTTGCCCGATTGGAAAAACCGTTTAAAATTACTAAATTCGGATAATTTTTAAAGTGATTTCTCATAGCATTACGGCATGTTTTTAAGCGGTACAAATAGCACCGCTTATAATACGTTCGGATTTATTGATTATGCTTTTTTTCTGTCTTGAGTGATATAACTTCCTTCAAACCCTTTTATAGCTTTGACTTTTTTTAACCAATATTCGGCTTCCGTTTTATTTTTAAACGGACCTACTCTTACACGATAAGTTGTACCCGATGTTGTTTCTTTTGTAAATATCTCCACATTCATGTGCCGTTCGGCTAAAGTATCTCTTGCATTTTCTGCATTAAGACGGCTCGAAAGAGATGCTGTTTGAACCCAATATATTGTTTCAACCGTTTTCTTCGCCGTATTTACCTTTGGATTTGTTTTTTTAACGGTAGTTTTTTTTGTTTCAGGTTTAGGCTGTGTTTTAATTGCAAGGGAGCCTTTTTTATCTGCTACTCCGCTTACAGTTTTTTTAGATTCTTTAGTTTTTACCTCTTTTTCTTCTGCAGGTTTTGTCTGATCTACACCTATAGTTTTGGCTAAATTCTCAGGAAGAGAGCCAACCCTTTGTTCATCGGAAGTTTCTGTAAGGTCTTGTACATCTACGGAACTGTTATCGGTTTTCGATGTAACGGTTTCTCCGTTTACAACCGTAAAATTGTTTACTACATTTACGGAAGCCGGTGTTTCGGATTCAAGAGGCGGTATGGAATCCGGATCTCTACTCCATTTTACCGGATCTACAGCATTTTCCGTATCGGAACGTTGAATAGTACCTAAATCGGTCATTTCGGGTGCGGTTCGGGTACTTTTATTTCTAAAAGGAGCATATAGATATAGGGCAATTCCAAAAATGATCAAAACAAATGCCGACATTGACACGATAACCCATAAAATTTTTTTCTGTTCCATAGTTTAAACCTTAAAACCTCTTTTTGTAAGTTCCTGCAAAAGTACATTTTCCATTTTTTTTATACTTCCGCTATTCTTTACTACCACTATATCGGCATTTAAAAAAAAGTATTGAGCGAAGAAATCGTTTTGTTTTGAAAATCTTGCAAGAATTTTTTTTAAACCGATTTTATCTCTTTTTAATGCCCGTATAATGCGTATTATTTTTGGGGCTTTGACGTAAAAAATAAAGTTGCAATGTTTTATAAGATCGGTTTTATGAAGAGTGGGAGCATTTAATACTATAGGCGTTTTTGGGTTTACGGCGAATTGTTTTTGTATTTCAGTATGTATTTGTCCGGCTATTTTAGGCAAAATAAAGTTTTCGAGTTTTTGTAAAAGTTTTTTTTGGGAAAAAATCATTAAAGCAAATTCTTTTTTATCTGCTTTTATTTTTCCCTCTTCTTCACTTAAAAGTTTTGCTTTTATTAGTTCGGGTTTAAACATAGCAAATATTTCCTGTTCGTATACAGAAAATAAAGAAGTAGAAATTTTATCAGCATCAATGCAAAAGAATCCTTTTTTTTCGAGAATTGAGGAAACGGTATTTTTACCTGCACATGATTGTCCCGAAAGCCCTATTAAAAACGGTTTCTTTAAGTTTCTTGTCAATGGAATTCTCCCCAGCTTTTTCCCGATTCTATACTTACACGCAATGGAACCGAAAGTTTTATAACTCCTTCCATTTTTTCTTTTATAATAGTTTTCACCTTTTCGGTTTCTTCTTTTGGGCATTCGAATATAAGCTCATCATGAACTTGCAATAAAAGTTTGGCTGAAAGTTTTTTTGCTTTTATAGCTTTTACGGTTTCAAGCATGGCTTTTTTTACAATGTCGGCTGCAGAACCCTGAATCGGAGTGTTTACGGCAATCCTTTCGGCAGCGGCTTTTTCGACTTTGTTTTTACTGTTAATTGTCGAAAGCATACGTTTCCTGCCCATTATTGTTTGTACATAGCCTGTTTTTTCTGCATTGCGGCATACTTCGTCCATAAATGTTTTTATTCCGGAATATGTTGCAAAATAAGCTTTAATAAATTCCGAAGCCTGCGTTCTTGTAATGCGGAGACTGTTTGCAAGTCTGAAAGCACTCATTCCGTACATAACGCCGAAATTAATGGTTTTTGCAATACGCCTCATATCCGGTTCCACATTATTTATATCGGTGCCGAAAATAAGACTTGCAGTTTTTGCATGAACATCTACGCCCGAATTAAATGCCTCGGTTAAGTTTTTATCGCCCGAAAGATGGGCTAAAATTACAAGTTCAATTTGAGCATAATCTGCCGAGATAAGTTCATTACCTTCTTCCGCCTGAAAAGCGGCTCTTATTTTTCTTCCTTCTTCACCGCGTATAGGAATGTTTTGCAAATTCGGATCACGGCTGGAAAGTCTGCCTGTTGCTGTTCCTGTTTGAATAAAACTTGTGTGAATTCTTCCTTTGGAATCCGTAAGTTCTGCAAGCGAATCGGTATAAGTCGATTTTAATTTTGTTAATGCCCTGTAATCTAAAATTTTTGCAGGCACGGGATCCAAAGCTGCAAGTTCTTCTAAAACGGAGGTATCGGTAGAGTAACCTGTTTTTATTTTTTTTCCGGTCGGGAGTTTTCTTTCAATAAATAATATTTCTTGAAGCTGTTTAGGCGAAGCAATATTAAATTCGTGTCTCACAAGAGAATAAATTTCTTTTTCGGCTTCGTTTATTTTTTTTCCGAGTTCTTTAGAATATTTAATAAGTTCATCTTTTTTTAAATAAATACCTTCAAGTTCCATGTCGGTTAAAATAGAAGTTATAGGCATTTCAAGTCCGTAAAAAAGAGAATCCAAATTATGTTGTTTTAAAAGAGGTTCAAATTTTTTATACAGTCTTAAAGTAATATCGGCATCTTCAGCCGCATAAAAGGCTGCTTTATTTAAAGATACGGAAGAAAAAATTCCGCCTTTTTCTACAATATCATTAAATTTTAATGTCTTTACTTTTAGAACACTCTCTGCAAGGTTATCCATACCGTAAGAAGATCTGTCGGGTTCCAAAAGCCATGCGGCTATCATAGTATCAAAGAGTGTGCCGTTAAATTTTGTATAAAGCCCATGAGTCTTGGCAACTTGAATATCGAATTTTCCGTTGTGCATTACAAGGATTATTTTTGATTCAAAAAGTTTGGAAACAGCTTTTTTTGCATCTTCAATTTTTAAAAGAGCAGGCTGTTCTTCTCCTAATTCCGGCATGGGAGCCTTTAGAGGAAAATAAAAACCTTCTCCTTCTTTAAGCGAAATAGAAAAGCCGCATAATTCTGAAGTTACGGGATTTAATCCGGTAGTTTCGCAGTCATAGGCCGCAATACCTTGGTTTAACGCCTCTTCAACTATTTTAAATAATTTTTCTTTATCGGTTATTAATTTATAATTTCCGGTGTTTTGGGGAAGCTCTATGTCTGAAGTTTTTTGTTCAAAAAACGGATTTTCTAAAATAGAAGTTCCGCCTGTTGTATTATTTTCTGTACCGTTTATTTCTTTTTCAGGTTTTTCATTTATATTTTTTTTGGATGAAGAAATGTCTTTGGAATAGAGTTTTGCTATATTCGGCAGTTCTTCTTTACTAAAAGCGGAAACGGCTTCATTTAAATTTAAATCTTCGGCAGAATAAAATTCAAGATTATTAAGAGGAATATCATAATAAAGTCTTATAAGTTTTTGCGAAAAATAAGCATTTTCTTTTCCCGTTTCAAGTTTTGTTTTTACGGCACCTTTTAATTCTTCCGTATGAGAAAAAATACCGTCTAAATTTTTATATTTTTCTAAAAGACTGATTGCTGTTTTAGGTCCTATACCCTTTACACCGGGTACATTGTCTGAAGAATCTCCTATTAATGAAAGATAATCCAGCATCATTTCGGGAGGTATTCCCCAATGTTCTTGAGCTTCTTTTATTCCGAATTCTTCCCAAGCCTTAATTTTACCCGGTTTTAGCATTGTAGTCGTTCCGTCTACTAATTGAACCAAATCTTTGTCTCCGGAAATAATAACGCAGGAGCGGTTTTCCGACTTTGCTTTTTTGGAAATTGAAGCTATGATGTCATCCGCTTCAAATCCGTCTTCCCGTATCATAGGAAGATTCATTATTTTTAATATTTCTTCTATTTTATCTATTTGCGTATAAAGTTCATCAGGGGTTTTGTCTCTGGTTGCTTTATATTCGGCATACATCCTGTGCCTAAAAGTAGGTGTTTTTGAATCCAATGCAACGGCAAAAAGTTTAGGACCGTATTCGCTTAATATTATATGAAGACTTTTAAAAAAACCGAAAATGGCGGAAATATTTTCGCCTTTACTGTTTGTAAGCGGTTTGGAAATAAATGCAAAATAAGAGCGGTAAATAAGACCGTAAGCATCCAAAACAAAAATACTATCTTTTTCTTTTTTCATAAAATTCTCCGAATAAGGGGTAATCTTGGGTATAAAAACCGATTGTCTTTTTACAAGACATCAATTAAAAATAAGTATACACCAAAAATCGGCAGTGTTTCAACTTCTTAAAATTTATTTCGGTAAAATGCCGAAGTTATAGTCTTCCGTAAAAAAATATTTTTTGGAGAAACTCAACTAACTTTTTAAAATTATCCTCTTTATAAATTTGCATTAAACATTGAAATTTAGTATAATAGAAAGGAGAATAAGGGTCTCTGCATCGTTAAATATATTTTAGGGGAAAATTAATCAACAACCCCGACACAGAGCATCAGAGTACAGTACTCAATGTTTCGCACTGTATGTTCTCATAAGGTGGTTGCAGTCGGATTTAATACCCTTTGTTATAACTCAGAGCGTAGGCAAGGAACGTCAGGTATTAACCCCTCCGCACTAATAAATATAATATTTAGAAAATAGAGAAAGAAAAATGAAAAAATATATCAATATTGTATTTGATTATGCAATCGCGGCAATGGTAAGCGGCGTTTTTTGTAGGGAATTTACAAAATTTAACGGGTTTTATGGAGTAAATTATGAATATACTACTTACAAAAGCTGCCGGTTCTGCAATTTCGGGTATTTCGGGAATAGGTCAGATAATGACAGGTACGGGACTTATTTTATTATTTATTTCATTGAAAAAAGTGCAAAATAAATAAATGGTTATGGCAAAAAAAAAATATTATGCGGTACGCACAGGCAAAAAAACGGGTATATATACAAACTGGAAAGATGCCGAAGCACAAGTAATAGGATTTCCCGGAGCAGAATATAAGTCTTTTAATACCGAAGATGAAGCAGTAAACTATATTGACAGTAAACGAAATACCGACACAGAGAATTTGGATGAATATTCCAACGAAGATATAAACAAAAAAATACGGGAAAAAATAAAAACTATAAATGAAGATACGGTAATGGCTTTTACCGATGGAAGTTATTCTTCAAATATAAACGGAAAAGCCAAATATAGTTTTGGAGCAGTCCTTATAACCTCCGACGGAGAATATTCTATATACGAATCTTTTGCACGCAATGAATATTCAGGCTCAAGAAATGTTGCAGGTGAAATAGAAGGCGTAAAGCAATCCATCTTATGGTCAATACAAAATAATAAAAAAAGAATAGATATTTATTATGATTATGCCGGTGTAGAAAAATGGGCTTTAAAAGAATGGAAAACAAATATCGATTTAACAAAAGAATATGTTAAATTTTTTGATGAAAAATCAAAACTGATAGAAATTAATTTTTTCCATATAAAAGCTCATAACGGAATACTTTATAATGAAAAAGCTGATGAACTTGCAAAGAAAGCATTGTTAATTGATTTTTGATTTTGCAGTTTTTTATAAATATGAAATTCAATAATTTTATT
>CAUTTN010000005.1:0-33727 GCA_963541225.1 uncultured Treponema sp. | reverse complement strand
TCTTCTTCTTTTTTAGCATCTTGTTTATCTCTTATGTCGGCTATACCGATTATAACTGCAATGAGACCTACAAAAGCCGTAAAAATAGGGAATCCGCCGCGTAAAAAAAGCAAGATGTCTGCACTCCAGCCTAAACCCATAGGCAATGCGGCAGCAACGGTAAAAGCCATTAAAATAACACCAATAATAAGAGCTAACATTTAAACCTCCTAAAAAAGAAATTATTACAAATTTATCGGTTTTAGTCAATATAGCGTTTTATGCTTAAAAATATTCAAATTTTACAAAATAGAAAATCGGATTTGAAGGATTGTCTGATTACACTGTTTTGTAATGAAATCAAAAACGGCATATAAACTGAGAGTTTACCCGTTTCTGTTTTGCAAGGCGTATAAAAGTTTTTGTCCATTGTAAAAGGCTTCGGAGATAAAAACAGGAAACAATTTAAAGACTTTAAAAAAAACGTTTTTTCCGCAGCGTGCTTTCCATGCATAATCCAGCTTTGTCCAAATCGAAAATAAAAGCGGAATAAAAAATAAAAAAAGAGAAAACAAAACGGATACTTTAAAAGGCAAAAACTTTTCCAGCGACTCTTTTATTTGCATGGAACTTGTAGTATTAAAAAAAAGAGAGTTTATTTGTACAAGACATATCAACTGCAAAATTATGAATGTTAAATCTTTTGCATTGCTTTCGGTTTTCATCAAAACAGAAAAAAGGTAAACGGCGGACAAGAGGAGGCTGTAAGGCAAAATTGTTTCTAAATCCTTTAATTGCTGCAAAAACGAAAAACCCGAAAAGCGCGCGAACACAATAAAACCCAAAGAATAGAGCGGCGAATAATAAGGAAAGAAAAACACCAAAGCCGTCAGCACAAAAAGAAAAATAAGTTTTAAAACAGGCGGCATTTTATGCAAAAAGCTTTTCCCTGCCCGGTAAGAAAACAAGGGTTTTATATCCAAATTAAATCCTCCCGTTTTGTGTAAGAAAAAATAGGAGGTCTTATTTTCCACTCTTTCAGATTTTGTTTTAAACCCTCTTGCGGTTCACCGTCAAAAACTTTTTTCCCGTTGCAAAGAACAATGAACCTGTCCGCAAGAGCATAACATTTTTCAAGCTCGTGGCTTAAAAGCAAAATAGTATAATTTTCAGCCTTTAATGCTTTAATAAGGGAATTAACTTGAAGCACGCCCTCATAATCCAGATTTGCATAAGGCTCGTCAAAAATGATAATGGGAAATCGCATTGCCAAAATTGCCGCTGTACAAAGCCGTCTTTTTTCTCCACCCGACAATGACCGTGAAGAAAAATGTCTTTTGTCTTTTAAGCCTGTTTTTTCCAAAACTTCTTCAAGCCTTCTTGAAGCCTCATCTTTCGGAAGTTTTAAATTCTTTAACCCGAACAAAATATCTTCTTCCGGGCTTTCACCCAAAATCTGCAAATCGGCATCTTGAAAAACTATACCGCATTTTTCTTTTATGCTCAAAGTTCCTGAGGACGGTTTTATGAGCTCTGCAATTATACACATAAGAAGCGTTTTTCCGGAACCGTTTGAACCGGAGATAAGAATTGTCTGCCCCTTAAAAACGCTTAAAGAAATATTGTCCAAGGCTTTAAATTCGGCAGCGTTTTCCGAACCGTTTTGAATAAAAGTTTTGCTTATGTTTTCCAATCTTATTATTTCTTGCATAGAAAATTTTTAGTTTGAGTTTGCCGAAATATATTTTGCAGAAACGGGGCGCAGCTTGTAAATTAAAAAAGATGTCAAAATCATTTTAAGAAAATCTCCGAGAAGATACGGAAGGCAGGCAAGGACAAAGGCTTCCTGAAAACTCCTTTTTGTAACATACATAAACCGCGGAATACCCAAAATGTATATCACGGAAAAGCCCAAAAAAGATGCTGCAACCGTTTTTATCAAAAACGCTTTTTTGCTTGAAGAATTTTTATGCAAATCCTTTTGCGACGGCTTTTTGAAGAAAAGAATTAAAATAGCAGCCGCTGCAAGATACCCCGCCAAAAAACCGCCCGTAGGTCCCAAAAGATGAACAATGCCTCTTCTTCCGCCCGAAAAAACAGGCAGTCCGATTATGCCTGCCAATAAAAAAATAGCCGTTGCCGCCGTTCCGTAAAGCCCGCCCAAAAGCCCTGCTGCCAAAATCGGCATCATGTTTTGCAAAACTATCGGAACAGGAGTTCCGGGAAGCGGAACTGCAATAAAACCGCTTACGGAAATTAAAGCGGCAAAGAGCGGAACGAAAACCGTTGTAATAGAAACTTTAAATTTTGATTCCATATTTTACCTCGATATTTAGATTTATTTTATATTGATAACCTTTAATTATTTATAGGTTATCAATATAAAAAGCTAATGTCAAGACCTTATAAATATTTTCTGCAATAAAAACGTTTTTTCAAATTGAAACACTGTAAAAGATTACATAAGCTTTACAATATATTACAAGGCAAACGCATCAGAATCTTTTTTTTTGCATAGTAAAAATCTCGATTCCGCTGTTCCGGCAACCGCTGAATAATACCGACAAGAATGTCGTTGATTGCAGACATATTTTGCGCTTTGCTAAATGCATTTTTATAAACCGGACAAGAATGTACATTTTATAAGATGTATTCACAGCATATTATTATGACATATTGTCATTTGTTTTTAATGCTATTGCCTTATATATTTTCATTTTTCTTATTGAATATATGCCGTTAAATTGGTATATTAATAAAGTTATACCGTAATAAGGAGTTTTGATGAAACTATTAGATATAAAGGAGCTTAAAATATCAGCCGGAGAAAAAACTATTCTCAACGGGCTTAATTTGAATATCAATAAGGGCGAGGTGCATGTCGTAATGGGTCCAAACGGAGCCGGAAAATCAACACTGGCAGCCGCCATTGTCGGAAACCCGAAATTTACCATTAATTCCGGAAGCATATATTTTGAAGACGAGCTTATCAATGAGGTTCCCGTTTTTGAAAGAGCAAGAAAAGGCATCTTCCTTTCTTTTCAGATACCGGAAGAGGTTCCGGGACTAAAAATTGAAGAATTTTTAAGGGCATCAAAAGAAGCCGTAACGGGCGTTAAAACGCCTATGCTCAAATTCCATACGGAACTTGCCGCTACAATGAAAGAGCTTAGAATTAACCCTGCATACGCTTCAAGAAGTTTAAATGTAGGCTTTTCAGGCGGCGAAAAGAAAAAAAACGAGATTTTACAGCTTGCAATCCTTAAACCGAAACTTGCCATTCTGGACGAAACGGATTCAGGTTTGGACATAGATGCCACAAAGATAGTATTTGAGGGAGTTTCCAAAATAAAGACACCCGAAATGGGTATTTTAATAATTACTCATCATAATAAGGTTTTGGACTATATAAAACCCGATGTTGTGCATATCTTGGTTGACGGAACAATCGTAAAAACGGGCGGAATCGACTTGGTTCAATACATCGAAAAACACGGCTACGAAAACATAAAAGAGAATTTATGAATAAAGACGAAATAAATAAAAAAAACTCGGAAGAAAACGGCATTTTTCAAAACAGAAAAAGAACCTTTGTTTCCGACATAGAACGCGGCATTTATGACATAAAAGACGAGGTTGATTACAGGTATTCCACAGGGCTTGGACTTAATGAAGAGGTTGTAAAAAAGATTTCGGAAAGAAAAAAGGAACCCAAATGGATGCTCGATTTAAGATTAACGTCATTAAAGCACTTTAACGAAAAGCCGATGCCCGACTGGGGTGCCGATATTTCCGATTTGGATATACAGGAAATAATACATTATATTGTTTCCGATGCAAAGCCACTTGCGGATAAGTGGGAAGACGTACCGGAAGAAATAAAAAAAACCTTTGACAGACTTGGAATACCCGAAGCCGAAAGAAATTCGCTTGCAGGTGTAGGTGCCCAATACGATTCCGAAGTTGTATATCACAGCTTAAAGGCGGAACTTGAAAAACAAGGTGTAGTTTATCTTGACATGGAAACGGCAGTACATAAATACGAAGATATTGTACGCAAGCATTTTATGCAGCTTATTCCCCCTAACGATCATAAATTTGCAGCTTTACACGGAGCGGTTTGGTCGGGCGGTTCGTTTGTCTATGTACCCAAGGGCATCAAAGTAGACCTTCCACTGCAATCGTATTTTAGGCTTAATGCACAGCAATCGGGGCAGTTTGAACACACCCTTATAATAGTAGAAGAGGGAGCCTATCTTCATTTTATAGAAGGATGCAGTGCACCCAAATACTATAAAAACGCCCTGCATGCAGGAGCCGTCGAACTTTTTGTAGGAAAAAAAGCAACATTGCGTTATTCCACAATCGAAAACTGGTCACGTAACCTTTATAACCTTAACACAAAACGTGCAATCGTTGAAGACGACGGAGCTATCGAATGGGTATCCGGCTCTTTCGGGTCAAGGGTTACAATGTTGTACCCTATGAGCATTTTAAAAGGCGATCGCTCCCGTTCCGAATTTACGGGCGTAACATTTGCCTCGGAGGGGCAATGCCTTGATACAGGCACAAAAACCGTCCACATCGGGAAAAACACCGTGTCGGAAATGCGCTCCCGCTCAATCGCAAAAAACGGCGGAGAAGCCAATTACAGAGGGCTTTTGTACATAGGAGCAAACGCTCAACATGCAAAGGCTGTAGCAGAATGCGAATCCCTTATGCTGGACGACCTATCAAGATCGGACACAATTCCAATAATCGAATCTCATACCGATGATGTGGATATAGGGCATGAAGCCAAGATAGGCAGGATAAGCGAATCCATGGTATTTTATTTAATGCAAAGGGGCTTAGATGAGGCTACGGCAAAATCCCTTATCATAAAAGGTTTTGTGGAACCTATTTCAAAGGAACTTCCCTTGGAATATGCAGTCGAACTTAACAATTTGATTACAATCGAATTGGAAGGAACTATAGGCTAAAGAAGAAATTATGGCCAATATAAATTACTTTAAAAGATTAAATTATCATAAACAGAATATTCCTTCAAAGCCCTTTACAAATTTAAAGGTAAGCGGATTAGAAGAAAATATACAATATCTTTCGATGGAAGAATTTTTGACAAAGGCGGACACAAAAGAAATTAACCGTATCTTTGATTATACAAAAAGCAAGCGCGAAAAAAATTGCGGCTTGGGCGATAATTACATTGAAGAAGTAAAACAAAAAAGGAATGCGGGGTTTTACTTAAAAATCGGAAAATCAAAAACCGAAGATAAAGTTCCAGGTCTTTTTATTCACTTCAACATGGACGAAAACAATAACGTTCTTTACGACCAAAGTTTTATACATATTGAAGAGGGAGCAAAGGCTAAAATTTTTCTTTATTACGATGTAGAACCCGGCAGCTGCGGCAAAACGGATATTTTTAGAAACGGACTTTTAACGGTCATTGCCGAAAAAGATTCATACATGGAATTTATTAAGGTACAAAACCTTTCACATTGCGGAATTAATTTTGAAACCGCCAAAATCAATGCGCTGGAAAAAGCTCAAATAAAATTATATGACATTCAGCTAGGTGCCGGAATAAACGGCTCATCATATTCCACTTATATGCCGGAAGAATGGGCAGACGTTCAAATATTTCCGCTTTACTTTGCCGACAAAGACAGAAAAATAGACTTGGAACAAAACTTTATCATAAACGGAAAAAATTCCAACGGCTTAATCTCTGCCCGCGGGGCATTAAAAAACAAAGCTCATAAAATGTTTAGAGGCAATATATTTTTAAACAAAGGTTGCAGCCATTCCATTGCAAAATTTGCCGACAATACGATAATGCTGGATAAAACAACTGTAGGAGCAAGTATTCCCACAATATTTTGCGATGAAGATGACGTTATAGGAGAACATGCCGCCAGCTTTGAAGCCGTTAATAAGGATAAACTTTACTATTTGATGACACGGGGTTTTGACGAATTAAGTGCAAAAAAATTAATCATTGAAGCAGCCTTTAAACCCGTCTTTAATATGATTGATGATGAAAAAATAAAAGAGAGGCTGTTGGAAGAATTCAATACAAGCCTTGATGAAATTTCGGAGTAATTATGAATGAATATAAAAAAGACTTTCCGCTTTTGATACAAAATCCCGATATTCACTATTTGGATTCTGCAGCAACAGCACAAAGACCGCAAGCTGTTCTTGACGGACTTTTAAAGTATTTTATGGAATCGAACGGAAATGCAGGCAGAGGCTCGCACTCTCTTGCAATAAGATCTTCTATGTTGATTGATGAAACAAGAAAAAAAACGGCGGCTTTTATCGGTGCAAAAAATCCGGAAACCATCGTTTTTACCAAAAATTCCACAGAATCCCTTAATATAATCGCTTACTGCTATGCCCTAAAAAATTTAAAACCGGAAGACGAAATTCTTATCCCCGTTTCAAACCATCATGCAAATTTGGTTACTTGGCAATTTGCAGCCGGAGAAACGGGGGCAAAATTAAGATATATCTATCTTAATAAAGACGGCAGCTTGGATATGAATGATTTTAAAAGCAAACTTTCGGACAAAACAAAGATCGTTTCCTTGTCGGCTGTCGTAAACACAACAGGGGTTGTAAATCCCGTAAAGGAAATAATAGAACTTGCCCATGAAAAAAATGCCGCCGTAATAGTGGATGCAGCCCAATCCATCACACATTTTAAACAAGATGTTTCCGCTTTGGACTGCGATTTTTTAACCTTTTCCGGTCATAAGCTTTTTTCGTCATTCGGCGTAGGCATTCTTTACGGTAAAAAAGAATTGCTTGATAATATGCCCCCTTTTTTATACGGCGGCGACATGATAAATTTCGTAACCGAAGAAAAAAGCGAATTTAAAAACATTCCTAATAAATACGAAGGCGGAACTTTAGATGTTTCCGCAATTGTTTCCTTAAAATACGCCATTGAATATATCGAAAAAATCGGCTATGCTAAAATCGGTAAAATTATTTCCGAACTTGAAGAATATACCCTTTCCGAATTCAAAAAATTAGATTTTGTAGAAACATACAATACCGATGCAAAAGAAAGAGCCGGAATAATAGCTTTTAATGTAAAGGACGTTCACTCCCACGATACAGCCCATATTTTAAACGAATTCGGCGTTATGGTAAGAAGCGGACATCACTGTACACAGCCTTTAATGGCTTATTTAGGAATAAATTCTTGTTGCCGTGCAAGTTTTTCGATTTTTAATACAAAAGAAGATATTGACATTCTTATAACAGGCTTAAAAAAAGCAGCCTCCATTTTTTATTCATAGAAAAACTATCGGTAAATCCCTTTTAAGCTCTTACAGAAACAAAGCCTTAACGAAAACCGTAAACAGGCTTGACTGTAACCGGTTATCAGGCGAAATCCAAAACGGCAAAGATTGAAGTCATAACTACAAAAACGACCCGATAAAAATCTAAAACAATGACGTTAAACTGCTGTAAGTAACAATTCTGCTACGCACAATTACCATTTTACTCATAAAACTGTTTTCAAAAATTATTCTAAAATTTTGTCTTCGTATAATATTTATAATTTAGAATTTACAATAGTATTTGCTTTTTTCTTTGCGTCATTAAATTTTTTTAAATTGAATATATATTTTTCACAAGAATTAAAATCTTTGTCCAACAACTTCATCTTAATTTTTGTTTTTATAATTGTAAAAATAGCTTCATCAAGACGCTTTTTAAATTGAATATCTAAAAAAGCTTTTTTGCTTATTGCTTGAACTAATTGAGAAAAACAGTTTTCACTGCACATTATCATATCACAACCTGCCGATAAAGCAAGGATTGCATTATCCTCCGTTGAACTACCATCAGTCTTTAAAGATCCCATAGAAATATCATCGGTTATTACAAGGCCCTTAAAATTTAATTTATTGCGTAAAATATTTTGAATACCTTTTTTAGAAAAACAAAAAGGCATATCATCAATAAAAGGTACTTTGGAATGAGAAATCAACACTGCACAATCATTTTTTTCGAGCAGCTTTTTAAAAGGCAGAATATAATGGTTCTCAAAATTATTTTCCTCTGTATCTATTACGGAAACAGTAAAATGCGGATCAGATGAACCTGTTCCGGGAAAATGTTTTAATACGGAAAAAACATTATATTCTTTCATACCTATTATAAAAGCGTTTGAATAAAAATTCACTGCATCCAAACTATTTGAAAATAACCGTTCATCAAAAAAATTTTTTATCTCATTTGTTTCAATCTCAACAACAGGTGCAAGATTTAAATGAATACCCAGAAGATTTATTTGTTCCGCTGTAAGCGAATATAAAGTCTTGGCTTCGTCAAATGAAAATTTTGTTGCAACCATTGCAGGAGAAGGAAGTTTAGAACCGAAATAATGTAAACGGTAAACCGAACCTCCTTCACAATCAGTAGAAAATAATGCAGGAATATAAATTTTATCTGTACGGATTTTTTTAAATGCTTTTTTTACTGATTCTATGTAATGTGCGGTTTCTATTGCTGTATCGGCAATATTATATTTAAAAAGAATTACAGCACCCGGCAGTAAACCATTATAATATTTATACATATAGGCGGGAAATTCTTTTTTACCATCTATACCTACAAATAGTACTTGTGCAGCCTTATCTTCCAAAGACATTTTTGAAATAAACTCATTAATTTTTTTATCCTGATAATAATCAACATCTTCTGCAACTAAAAAAAACAAATTGAAAAATAAAAAAATAAAAGATAATTTATATTTTGTATTGGAAAGATTAAATAAATTCATGCTCTTGTGCAGCTTTAAAAATTTTCGAATTCCAAAAATTATTTTGCATATATTGATCTCGGATATCATTTTCAGATATAGCCAAAACAGTTTTTTGTAAGGCATTAAATGCTTTACTTAAATAACCCATAATTTGAGATTCGGAACTTTTCTTAATTGAAAAAAATATATCGTAACATAGATATAAATATAATGGTGTAAAAGGATCATTTTGATACATAGCATCCATAGCGGAAGATTCAAGTTCTAAAATAAAATTTTCCAAATCGTTACTGTTTAATTTTGAAAAATTAATTTTATAATTATAATAGTTGTAAAAAGCATTAAAAAGTTTTTTACCGGTAGACATTCTATCAGATTTATATAAAATTAAATCTTCCGCATAACAAAAACCTGAAGGCATTGTTTTTATATCGTAAAATGGTATTTGCATATAATAATTATATAAAGAATTAATATTGATCTCAAGGTTGTTGAATTCTTGCTTTGATGAAAAATTAATTAAATATGATTCAAGTAAAAATAAAACGGCATCATCAACCGTATCTATAAATTTTAAGAAGTTCTCTTGAGCAATCTTTACTTTTCCGGCATACATAACGGATCTAAAAGCCCATACTCTGCACACAGCTTCCATGTTTTCAAAATAAAGAGAGGCAAAATCGGCAGCACGGTTAAAAAAATATTCGGCTTGTTTAAAATTTCCAAGCCGTAACAAGGTTCTACCCTGCATAAAAAGACAAGGGATTTTCCATATTTGTTCAAAACTATCATTTATTTTAGTCGAAAGTTTTTCCAAAAAAATAATTGTTTGTTTCAAATTATTTTGCAAAAAATAAACAACCGCAATATTAAATAAAGCTTCACAAATAAAATAAGTATCATTAGATTGTTTTGCATTATTTAACGCATAGGAAAAATATGTAAGGGCATCACTGCGTTTATTTTCACTAAGACTTAAAAAAGCTAAAAGAGATAAAGATCTAAATTCTCCCGATTCAAGTTTTTGTTCTTGAAAAATACTTATTACAGATCTTGCAAGAGACTTTGATTTACCGAAATTCCCTGAACCTTGTGTATTCACTGCGGTTTTATAATATTTCAATGGTTCAAAAAAAGGAAGTTCTTTGTATTTTTTTAAATCAACATTTTTAAGCGAATAATCGGAATAAACATGAAAAAAAGAAGCAAGCTTAAAATTGGGATTGACATTAAATAATAAATTTGTAAAGACCTCTTCTAATGTACTGTCTACATATAAAGAACCGGATTCATACATTTTCCACAAAAAATTTCCTATGTACTCCAAAATATTTTTTTTATTATGTCCTATTCTTCTATCAATAATTTCCGCTACTCCATATATTGACGAATAAATATTTTCGCTAATAACAATAATTCCAGACTGATAAAGCCATGAATAAACATCATCAAAAAAGGCAGAACTTTTATTTAGCGATAATAAAAAAAGATCAAGTTCATCATAAAAGAAATATTTTGAAGATATTAAAATTAAATATATTAATTCTAAAAGATCTTTAGGTATATTATATATAGAGGGAAGTTTTGCAGATAGTTCTCTTATTTCAATATATGGATATGCAGCTTTTATTTTTTCTGCTTCGGAATAATTTTTTTCATCGTCAATATTATCTATATAAACAATTAATGGTTTATATATTTTTTTAAATTTTACATAAGTATTCAGATAAATACCGGCATTTAACAAAAACGCATCAATAAAATATTGCGGATATTGTTTTAGGAATCTATGTTTTTTTAAATAATTATAAGAATTTTGCGTTGCCGAAAAAGAAATTTTATCTTCTTCCGATAATGAATTTAAAACATCATTATGAATCGGATGTGAAATAATAAAATTATAAATAGATGTAAAGTAATTATCATTCCTGTGAACTATTAAAGATTCCCTTACATGGAAAGATTCATTGTTTTGTACTTGAGTATTATTAAAAAAAATAAAATCTTTGCATACAGGAATAGGTTCATTATTTAAATCGAATTTTATATAGCATTTAAATTGTTCTGCTGTAGATTTTGATGCAAATATTCCTACAGCCGGGATAAGATATTTTTTGTAATTTTGAAAATATTCGGTTAAATCTTGTGATGAAAATTCATTATCAAAAAAATCTATAATACATCTAACTTCAGATATCTTTCTTTTATGTATATTTAAAATTTTATTCAAATTAAATAAAAATCTTGAAGCAGAATATAAATATGCAATACATTTTTCAGAAAAACAAAAAAATAATCCGGATTGGGAAAAAATTAAATTTCCGCCGTTATCTATACATTCTTTTTTTAATGAGGTTAAAAAATTTTCAATAGAAGTTTCATCAATTTTACGTAATTGTCTTTCATAAGGTATTTCTAAAAAAATGCAAACCATATTATACATCCTTTATATATGGTTATAAAAATTTTCAATTTTTATAACCATATATAATTTTAATCAAGATTATTTTCAAATAATTTTTTTCCCGATTTAAACGTAACCATATCATCAATTCTATCATCTTCTGCTTTTATATTAAATTTTTTCCAATTAATAAGTTTTTTTTCTTTTAATTTAGAAATTACTTTACGTTTAGAAGCTGCTTCAATATAAATTTTTCTTTTTTCTAATATAGTTTGCTCGGCTGATACAAGTTTATTTAAAAGTTCATCTTTTTGTTCATTTAATTTTATCATATAATTTTGCACAGATTGTAAATAATTTATATCTAATGCAGAACCTGTGGCAGTAAATTTATGTCCTGTCTGTACCTTTAATTTTGCCAGTGTTTTAAGTGCTATATCTATGGAGTCTTTATATGAAACAGCTTGAGCAAGTTCTATTTCTGCTTGATGTTCATAAAATTCCCGTAATTCCAATAATTTATTTAAACGGAAATTAAAACGCTTCATTCATTTTCCTTTTATAAAATAATTTTATGTTGCAGTACTTTCATATTTTCTTCTTACTCCCATACCTACGGCATTTTCTTCGGCTTCAGATTCCGGTATTTCTATCTTTGTAATTTCTGAAAGTTTTGTTAGCGTATCTTTAATTTTTGCAGGATCATTTACATCTTGAGTTAAAAAATTATAGATATGAGGATAGCGATCAATAGCTTCATCTATTTGGGCATCCGATCCTTTTTGATATGCCCCTACCTGAATCATATCTTCCGATTCGGTATAAACGGCAAGTAATTTACGCATTTGCATTGCCGCATCTTTAGTTTTTTCACCTGCAACACGATTTGCCAATCTTGAAATACTTTGAAGTACATTTATTGCAGGATATTGTCCTCTTTGTGCAAGTCTCCGTTCAAGTACTATATGCCCGTCTAAAATACCTCTTACCGTATCAGAAATAGGTTCGTCCAGATCATCACCGTCAACCAATACCGTATAAAAACCTGTAATGGAACCTTTATCAGAAGTTCCTGTTCTTTCCAAAAGTTTAGGCATTGTTTCAAAAACGCTGGGAGTGTATCCTCTGGTAGCGGGAGGTTCTCCTATAGCAAGTCCTATTTCTCGTTGAGCTCTTGCAAAACGGGTTACGGAATCAAACAGCATCATAACATCTTTTCCTTGATCACGGAAATATTCGGCAATTGCAGTTGCAGTATATGCTCCGCGTATTCTGGCAATAGGACTTTGATCAGATGTTGCCGTAACAATTACGGATCGTTTTAAACCGGCAGGACCTAAATCGCTTTCGATAAAATCCACTACTTCTCTTCCACGTTCTCCAATCAGGGCAATAACATTTACATCGGCGTTTGTGTTTCTGGCAATCATTCCAAGCAATGTAGATTTTCCTACACCGGAACCCGAAAATATTCCCAACCTTTGTCCGCAGCCTACTGCAAGGAGTCCGTCAATTGCACGTATCCCTGTTACAATTCTTTTTTTTATGATCTTGCGTTTCATAGGATTAGGTGGCGGAGCCGATACGGGATATCGTATGGGTGAATAAGGTTCAGGTTTACCATCTGCAGATTGACAAAGCGAATTAACAACTCTTCCCAACAAAACATCCCCTACGGGAACCGAAAGTATTTCGCCGCTTGCAATTACATGATCGCCTATTCTAACACCCTGAATATCACTGAAGCTCATAAGCTGAACAATGTTTCCATTTAAACCTACTACTTCCGCCTGTAGACCTCTCGGATTGTCTTCTGTTATAATTTGACAAAGTTCTCCTACAACAGCAACAGGACCTTCGCTTTCTATCAGCATTCCGTTAACACGAATAACATGACCTGTAAATTTAATCGGATCGGTTTCCTTAACCGTATGTGTATATTTATCAAAAAGGTTTACCATAGTATTTACCGATTTTTGTCATAAGTTAAATATTTCCTGTTTTTATTTTTGTTTTAATAGGAGATATTTCCAAAATTTTTTGTTCAAGTTCATTAAGCTGACTTGCAATTCTTGCATCGACAGCACCGAAATCCGTTTCTATTATACATCCGCCTTGATCCACTGTGGAATCTTCTACAACAGTTATATTTTTTATGTTTTCGGCAGAAGAAATAAAGTTTTTTGTATGTTCGGTTGTCATACCAACATCTGCAAGATTAACTCTAATTATTACATCTCCCCTACCCTTAACTTTACGTAGAGCATGTACAACATTTGAAACAATTACATTACGCTGATTTTCCGAAATAACTTTTACAACTTTACGTGTCATTAAAAGAACTAAGTCTACAATCTGCTGTTCCGTTTCGGAAAGAATTTCTTGTCTTCTATCCATCATCTTCGTTATGATGGTTTGTAGTCTTTCAGTCAGCCGGATAACTTCACGGTCGCCTTCTTTGTATCCTTCTTCCCTACCTTTATTAAAACCGTCTTGATAAGCCTGTTTGTTTACAGAATCTCTGTTTTTTTCGGCATCGGAAATTATTTCTTTTGCTTTTTCTTTTGCATCTGCAATAATATCATTTGCTTCATCTTTAGCTTTTTGAGAAATAACCTGTACTTCATCGGTCTGCCGTTTCACTTCGGCAAAAGCAGCATTTTCGGCATTTTTGATAATCAGGTCAGCTTCTGCTTTTGCTTCATCAAACATTTTTTGTTTTTCTGTTTCCCATTCTTGTTTAAAAAGTTCCGCTTCTCTTTTTAAGTCATCAGCAGTCGGACCTTCATAAGCAGGAACATCTTCGACAGGAGCTTCTTCAGGCTCAATCAAAAAAGTTTTATGAAGTCCGATTTTTACAACTTCATCATCTTTTTTATTTACCTCAAAGCCTCTAAAAATAGTTTTTGCCATAAGAGTTCTCCGTTAATTATCTATATTAATTCGTCTTCTTCAGATCGGGCTATAACAATTTCACCCTTGTCTTCCAAGTGCCTTATTATAGAAACGATTTTTTGTTGAGCTTCTTCTACATCTTTTACACGGATCGGTCCCATATATTCCATTTCTTCGCGGAGCATAGAACCTGCACGTTTAGACATGTTTCTGAATATTTTATCTTGAACTTCAGCGTCTACCTGTTTAAGAGCTTTAGCCATTTCGTCTGTATTGACTTCACGCAATACTTTACCGATAGAACGATCGTCAAGCATAACGATGTCTTCAAATACGAACATTTTCTTCTTAATTTCTTCTGCCAAATCCGGATCTTCATCTTCAAGAGATTCGATAATGGATTTTTCCGAAGAGCGGTCTACAAGGTTTAATATTTCTACAATGCTGTCTACACCTCCTGCAGATGTATAATCTTCGCTGGAAATTGTAGAAAGTTTTTTTTCAAGAACACGTTCAACTTCACGTAATACATCGGGAGAAGTTGTATCCATTGTTGCAATACGCCTTGCAACATCGCTTTGAATTTCGTCAGGCAGATTTTGTAAAATTACCGATGCCTTTGCAGGTTCAAGGTATGCAAGAATAAGGGCTATAGTTTGCGGATGTTCTTGCTGAATAAAGTTTAAAAGATGAGCAGGATCTGTTCTTCTTATAAAATCAAACGGTCGTACCTGCAGTGAGCTTGTAAGTCTGTTTATAATTTCTATTGCTTTTTGACTTCCAAAGGTTTTTTCCAAAACGTCACGGGCATAATCAATACCGCCTGTAGTGATAAAGTTTTGAGCTGCCATTAAATCTTGGAATTCTTGAAGAACGGCATCCTTTAATTCCGGTTCTACAGTTTCGGTTCTTGCAATTTCAAATACTATTTTTTCTACTTCATCTTCGCGAAGACGTTCCATAACTTTTGCAGAAATTTCTCCGCCCAATGATACTAAAAATATAGCGGCTTTTTGTTTTCCGCTTAGAGAATTTATATCTTTTCCTTTTTTTGGTCCTGTTTTTTCTTTTGCCGGTGCTACAGCCATATTATTCCTCCATAAGCCAAGTTCTGATTAAAAGGGCAACATCTTCAGGATGTTCACGGGCTATATTAATAGCATTTTCTTGAAGTTCAAGCCTGTGTCTTTCTTCGACAGTCATTGAAACGTCTTTATCAGCCTGTTCTGCTTCCCAAAGGATTCGTTCGCGTTCAAGTTGAGCCTGACGCAGAGCTTCTTCTTCTCTAAGCCTTTTTCTTCTTTCAAGTTCACGACTGATTATTCTGTACAGAATAAAGGCAAGTAAAACAAGTGCTATACCTGCAAGAGATATTAATATAACTGTTTGCCTTTGTTTTGATTTAAAATAAGCGGCATCTTCTTCTTCAAATTGATTGGATCTGTCGAATTTAATATTTGCTACAGTTACGGAATCTTTTCTTCCTGCATCAAAACCTACTGCATCTTGTACAATTTTTACGGTCTGTTTTAAATCTTCATCAGATATTTCAATGTATTCTCTTTCAATTGAACCGTTCGTGATAATATAATTTCCTTTGTCGTCTTTTTTCTTTTTCCATAAGCCGTCAATGTTTACGGAAACGGTACGTCTTCCAAGTTCGGGACTTAATACTTCCGTAAGATCTCTTCGGCTTATTTCTTCATTAGTTTTATTTATTGTTTGAGTAGAACGACCTGCAATGTTTGTAGCGTCTTTATAAGCCGGAGCCGTTTGCCCCTCGGTTCCTGTAGTGCCTTCCGGATTAAGTCCTGAGCCTTCCCAAATTGTTTGGGCAGTTTCGGCACTAACGGTAATAGATTTTACTATTTCGGAATCATCAAATGGTGTTGCAGGATTATCGGGTCTTATTATTGTAGGACGTAACTCCCGCGTAACGGCAGAGCGTTCGGACATATCCATATCTATTTTTATGTTTAATTCTCTTACTCTATCCGTTCCGTAAATTTTTTGTAAAGCAGTTAATACTTTAATTTCGTATTGGGCTTCAAGTTTTGCAATAAGTTTTTGCTGTTTTTCTATTATGGTAAGTCTGTCAAAATCTTTTAGTCCTTCAAAATCGTTTAGTACAGATCCGGTGCTATCGGATATTGTAATGTTTTCGTCTTTAAGACCTTCAACTGCAAATTTTAATATTTTTTGGATTCCCTCAACTTTTTTTCTGTTAGTGGAAATATCGCTTCCCGGCTTGGGATATAATATAACACTTGCCGTAACCGGATTTTGCTCGCTTAAAAAAATAGCTTTTTCTGGAATATTAACCGAAACACTTACATCATCTATATCATCAAGAGCTTTGATATGATTTTTTACTTCTGCAATAACGGCACGTCTTACATCTACTTTTCTTTCAAAGTCGGTACGTGTCCAGCGTTCTACATCAAAGATGTTCCAAGGATCGGTATTTTTCGGAATTAGGTCTTCGCGTATTAAAATTGACCTCATACGTCTTGCAGTTTTTTCATCATTTACGTAGATCATTCCGTCAGACGATACGGAAGTTTTAACGTTTTCTTCGTTTAACCGCAAAATAATTTTTTCGCGTATATCCGTATCCGTTACTGCAATATCCAAAACCGAAACCATCGTAGGTTTTGAAGACCACTTAGTTAAAACTACAATCATTACTATTGCAAGTATTGCAACTCCTGCAATGATTCCTTTTTGAACTCCAGTCCATTTTCCCCATAGAGTTCCGAATTTTGTTTTTAGGTTTTTAATTTTTTCGTTCATGTTCCCCCCATGTACTTGAACGATGCGGTATAGTTTTTAATTATACCGCAAGTTCTTTATTTTATCTTGCAACGGTAATATCGTTCCAACTTTTTACAATCCGTTCTATAAGTGTTTGTGCAAGTTTTAGCGATAATGACGCTTCCGCAATTCCTATTGTTATATCATGAGCATCGACAGAATCGGGATTGACTATCATTTGCTCACTTAAATTATTCATTTTGATCTGTTTTGAATTAACATCATCAAAAGCTTTAAGAATAGTTTGTTCGAAACTTGCCATAGTCTTATTATGTGCAAGTTCAATCATATCGGTATTAGAAGTCATGCGACTTCTAAAATTATCTATCATAACTCCGCTCATTTTAGGAGCATCCATCAAAGCCGGAATTTGTTTAATATTGATAGCATTTACCATTATATACCTCCATTACTTATCTTGCTATATCCAAAGCCCTTTGGAACATATCTTTTGCTCCTTGAATTACAGCAAGATTTGCATCATAAGCACGGGATGCCGCAATTAAATCTACCATTTCCGTAACTATGCTTACATTAGGATATTCGACATAGCCTTTTTTAGGTCCGGACAAAAGTGCATGAGGATGTGAAGGATCATATATCCATCTTGTATCGCTTTTATCTTTTTCTATAGCCATAACTTTTACACCCTCACCTATACCTCTTTCAACATTTTGAGGAGTAAAAGGAGTTTTCCAATCTATACCGGATTTTTTTTGAGCGACTATTACACGGCTTCTTCTAAAAACATCACCTTCTTGAGTTTTTGTTGTAGAAGCATTTGCTATGTTATCAGCAATAACATCCTGCCTAAGCCTCTCTACACCCATTCCGGTTGATGCAATATTTATACTTGTAAATATTCCCATTTTATTCTCCGCTTATTTATTTCAATACCGATTGAATCTGATTATATTGAAAACCTGTCATTTGACTTAAAAGCTGATATTGCATTTGTATTTTCAATACATTCATGGCTTCTTCTTCAGGATTGACGTTATTTCCATTAGCTTTTTCGACACTAAGATAATCCAAAACACGCCTTGGCTTGACCGTCTTATAATCTATTACATCATTTGACTCAAAATGTAAAGGATGTGTACGTTTTAATTTAAAACCGTTCATAGCTTCTTTTTCGGAATCGAAAGCTCTCTTTAATTCCGATTCAAAATTTACATTTGTCCGTTTAAATCCGGAAACACCTGCATTTGCAAGATTGTTTGAAGTTACGGTATAGCGTAAAGTATTTACATCCAAAGCTCTATGCAAAATGTCGGTTGTCCGTACAAAACTACTAATTCCCATATTTACTCCCATAAAACGGTAATTAAAACTTATCTTTAGCTTACGAAAAAGTTCTAGTCGTATTTAAAATACGGTTACCGAATTAATTTCTTCTATATCTATATGAATATTTTCGGTATATTTTAAAATATACTTAGAATTTTTTTCCTATAAGATATATCGCGAAAGATCTTGATTTTGAACTATATCTTTTAATCTTTCATCTACATAAGTTACATTTATCTTTATAACTTCGCCTCCCATTTCACTTGCATTAAAAGAAATGTCTTCTAAAAGCATTTCCATTATTGTATGCAGTCTTCTAGCCCCTATATTTTCGTTTTTGGAATTTACCTCGGCAGCCAAAAAACTCATTCTGTCTATAGCCGAATCTTCAAATTCTATTTTGACATTTTCGGTTTCGAGGAGTTCTGCATATTGTTTTGTTAAGGCATTTTTGGGTTCAAGCAAAATTCGTTTAAAGTCTTCTGCATGAAGCGATTCCAGTTCTACGCGCAAAGGAAAACGTCCTTGAAATTCGGGAATTAAGTCGCTGGGTTTTGACATACTGAAAGCACCCGCTGCTATAAATAGAATATGACGGGTATCTACAACTCCGTATTTTGTGGAAATATTTGAGCCTTCTACTATAGGAAGAATATCCCGTTGCACTCCTTCACGTGAAACGTCTGCACCGCTTCCTCTATCCGAGCGCGAGGCAACTTTGTCAATTTCGTCAATAAATATAATTCCCATTTGCTCGACTCTGTGTTTTGCTTCTTCAATTACCTTGTCGTGATCTACCATACGGTCAAGCTGTTCTGCCATTACAATTTCTCTGGCTTCTTTTATACTAACATTTTTCCGTTTGGATTTTAATCCTCCCATAATCATGTTAGAAAAATTTGACATTGCATTTTCAATATCTTCCATGTTTGAACCGCCTGCAATAAATTCAAAAGGCGGCGGACTTTGCGGTTGGATATTAACTTCGACCATTTTATCTTCCAGTTTACCTTCTCTCAACATGGTTCTAAATTTTTCGCGGGTTGCTGTCATGTCGTTTTCATTTTTTTCTTCTTTGGCTTCATTTGTATTTTTCTCTTCCCCCTGCGTATTCGTAGTAATAGCAGGCGTCGTAGAATTCGTATGTTTTACATTTTTTTTATTTGATCCGGGTAAAAGAAGGTCTAAAATACTTTCTTCCGTATTTTTTTCGGCTTGAGTTTTAAGAGTTTCCTGCATTTCACTTTTAACCATTTTATAGCCTACAGCCATTAAATCACGTACCATAGATTCAACATCGCGTCCTACATAGCCTACTTCAGTATACTTTGTCGCTTCAACTTTTAAAAACGGGGCATTTGCAAGTTTAGCAAGACGGCGGGCTATTTCGGTTTTACCTACTCCTGTAGGTCCTATCATCAAAATATTTTTAGGAGCAATTTCTTCTCTTATTTCTTCAGGTAATTTTAACCGCCGCATTCTGTTTCTTAACGCAACGGCAACGGCGCGTTTTGCCTTTGATTGTCCGATTATATATTTGTCAAGTTCAGCAACCGTTTGTTTAGGTGTAAGTGTTGTTAAATCCATTTCCATTATAATTCCTCCATAACAATGTTCCCATTAGTATAAATACAAATTCTGCCTGCAATTGTCAAACTTTTTGCTGCAATCTCGCTAGCTGAAAGTTCCGTACTTTGCATTAGTGCAAGAGCAGAAGCATAGGCGAAATTCCCTCCAGAACCTATTGCAAGCACATCTTCTTCAGGCTCGATCACATCTCCATTACCCGAAATTAAAAGAGTTGTTTTTAAATCGGCTACCAATAAAAGTGCTTGCAGGTTTTTAAGCATTTTATCTGTACGCCAATCTTTTGCAAGTTCTACGGCAGCTCTCGTAAGATCGCCAGAAAATTCTTTTACTCGTCCTTCGAATTTTTCAAGAAGAGTAAAGGCATCTGCCGTCGCTCCGGCAAAACCTGTTATAATTTTTCCGTCATAGATCTTTCTTACCTTTCTGGCATTTCCTTTCATTACGGTTTCGCCAAGTGTTACCTGACCATCGCCTGCCATTGCTATTTTTCCGTTTCTTCTTACGGCAATTACCGTCGTACTTCTTATCTTTTGTTCCATAATTTAAAACCTCCCGTTTTAATATTATCTATGAATGAGGATGAGCCAGCTTATAAAGATTTTGAAGCTGCTCTGCCGTTATATGCGTATATCGTTGAGTAGTCGAAATACTTTGATGACCAAGTAATTCTTGTACAACTCTTATATCTGCACCCCGTGTTACCAATGTAGAAGCAAAGCTGTGTCTAAAGGCATGGGGAGAAAGTTTTTTTAATTCGGGAGATACTAAAACATACCGGTTTATGATATATCTTATTCCCCGTTCCGTTAAAGGTTCTCCTTTTTGGTTTAGAAAAAGAGCTTTTCGTTTTCCGAATTCAGTACTTTGTACTTTTATATGTTTTTTTTTCATCATAAGTTCCCGTTCAAAAAGATATGTTTTTAAATATCTTTTTGCAAAATCTGCAAAAAAAACTTTCCGTTCCTTTTTTCCTTTTCCGAAAACAATTGCAGATGAAAGATTTATATCCAAATCATTTATATCCAAACCTGCAAGCTCGGAAACTCGACAGCCTGTAGAATAAAGCGAAGCAAAAATAGCTGCATCACGAGCTTCCCAAAGTAAATTTTTATTTGCAGGCAAAGCACAAAACCGTTGTGCCTGTTCGGGGAACATAAAGTTAGGAAGTTTTTGTGCCCGTTTTAAATTACGCAAAGTATTTACAGGATTTTCTTTTACAAGATTAAACCGCAGCGCATATTTATAAAAACCTCTAAGAGAAGATAACATTCTGTTAATCGAAGCCGGTGCAAATTTTTTATCTCCCAATTCTGCAATAAATATTCTTACATCGGAAGCAGAAACAGACAAAACATTTAAATCCATTTCTAAAAGCCATGATTCAAAAATACTTAAATCATTTTTATAAGAGTTTATTGTGGTTTGCGTAAACTGTCTTACTCCTGAAACATAATCGAGATAAGAAACAAAAATATTATTCATCTTGATCTTCAACCCCTTCAACAATACTGTGCAGATGATCACAATCAGGATTTATACATGCTTTATGAGTTCCGTGTTTTTTATCGTATTTTTCTACCATAAACCAACCGCATTTCGGACAAGAAGCATTAATGGGTTTAAAGTAAGAAATAAAATCGCATTCTGGAAAATTGGTACATCCGTAAAATTCTTTTCCCCTACCCTTTGCTTTCCTTGCTATTATATCTCCGCCGCAGCCGTGTCTGGGACATTTAGCAAGCGGTATCGATTTTGTATTTCTGCATTCAGGAAAAGACTCACATGCCAAAAAGAATCCGAAGCGTCCGAGTTTTTTTACCATTTTTTTACCGCATTTATCACAGATAATATCGGTCTTTTCATCAAGACTTCCTTTGATACTTTCTACTTTTTCTAAAGCCGTATCAACCTGTTCTTTAAATGTGCCGTAAAAACTACCCATAAGATTAGGCCATTCGATTTTTTCTTCTTCAACTTCATCAAGACGATTTTCCATCCCTGCCGTAAAATTTACATCTACTATATCGGAAAAATTTTTCACAAGAAGTCCGTTAATAATTTTTCCAAGCTGTGTAGGAACAAGCTGTTTGTTTGAGCGTGTAACATAATATCTGTCAAGTAAAACAGAAATAATCGGAGCATAAGTAGACGGTCTTCCGATTCCTTTTTCTTCAAGCATTTTTACAATACTTGCGTCAGTATATCTTGCAGGACCTTGAGTAAAATGCTGTTCGGGTCTTAACTTTTCGATTACGACATTATCGCCTACTTTCATTGCAGGAAGTGCTTTTCCTTTTTCATCTTTGGAAATCAAAGTTTTTGTAATAGCATAAAAACCTTTTTCCGACACAAAGGAAGAAGATGCTCTAAATATTGCTTCACCCAGTTCTATTTCGTAAGAAGAAGTTTTTGTTTTAGCATTTGTCATCTGACTTGCAACAAAGCGTTCCCATATTAAAGAATAAAGTCTATGCTGATCTCTTGTAAGGTATTCTTTCAAATAAGAGGGTGTATATTCAATATAAGTAGGACGTATACCTTCGTGAGCATCTTGAGCTTTTTTTCCTACGCTATATACCGGTGGTGTTGCAGGAAGTTCGTCAGGATAATTTTCGGAAATCCATTTTCGTACGGCTTCTACTGCAACATCAGAAATTCTAACCGAATCAGTACGCATATAAGTAATAAGCCCCACACGGCTTGAACCTACTGCGACACCTTCATAAAGCTGCTGTGCGACCTGCATAGTTTTTTTGGAAGTAAACCCGATACGGTTTGCCGCTGTTTGTTGTAAAGTCGATGTCGTAAAAGGAGGTCTTGGTTTAATACTTTTTTCGATCTCTTTAATATCCGAAACAGAAGCTTGAAAATTTTTTAATTCATTTATAATTTTTTCAACTTCTTTTTCATTTTTAAGTTCGGGTTTTTCACCTTTATATTTTACAAGCTGTGCTTCAAAAAAATTTCTTCCGGTTTTAAAATCTGCATCAAGCGTCCAATATTCGTCAGGTATAAAATCTTCTACTTCTTTTTCTCTTTCACAAATAAGACGTAAGGCTACCGATTGAACACGTCCTGCAGAAAGACCATTTTTTACTTTTTGCCATAAAAGAGGTGAAAGGCTATAACCTACAAGCCTGTCAAGGACTCTTCTGGCTTTTTGCGCATTAACTTTTCCCATATCTATATCTATAGGATTTTCTACAGCTTCTTGTATTGCCTTAGGTGTAATTTCATTAAATACAATTCTTTGTATCGGAGATTTTATATCTTCCAAAAGAGCCGATTTTAAATGAAAAGCAATGGCTTCACCTTCGCGATCATTATCACTTGCCAGAAATATTTCCGTAGATTTCTTTGCTTCTTTTTTTAATTCCTTTAAAATTTTTCCACGTCCGTGAACGGTAATATATTCAGGCGTAAAATTATTTTCAATATCTATTGCAAGCCTTGATTTAGGTAAATCTATTAAATGCCCCATTGAAGCTCTTACCGTATAATCTTTACCAAGATATTTTTCTATCGTCTTTGCTTTTGCAGGAGATTCTACAATAACAAGACATGAGCGTTTATTTTTTTTCTGTTTTGTTTTTTTTGTCTTTGTTTCCTTACCGGTTTTTGCCATAAAATTACCTCTTATATAAAAATACTTATTCGGCTTTTATTTTTTGTTTACATATTCCATTCTTTTAAAACATCATCGGCAGTTTTTATTGCCGCAGCACCATCTTCTTTAAGAAGAATAGAGCCGCTATTTTGTTGCGAGTTTAAAATATTCTCACATACAAAAACATCTCTACCCTGCTCGAGAGCAAATTCGGCAGTGATTAAAGCACCGGATTTTTTAGGAGCTTCTACTATTATCACAGCTCTTGAAAGTCCCGATATTATACGGTTTCTTTCGGGAAATCTAAACCGCATAGGTTCCGTACCCGGCGGATATTCACTTAAAATACATCCGCCTGTTTCCAAGATAGCGGTAGCAAGTCTTTTATTTGTTCTCGGATAAACAACCTCTACTCCGCACGCCAATACCGCAACCGTTTTACCGCCGCCTTCAAGACAGCCTCTATGCGAAAAAGTATCTATTCCGTATGCAAGTCCTGAAATCACTGTTACACTTCTCTCGGCAAAATCTTTTCCTAAAGTTAATGCGCTATTAATTCCTTCACCGGTAGGGTGTCTTGTTCCTACCATAGCAATCGCAGGTATTTCCGAAACAGGAAGTTGACCTCTATAAAAAATTAAAATAGGCGGATCAGTAATTTCTCTAAGCAGAGGCGGAAAATCTTTTTCTTCAAAACCGACAGCATGGATTCCATACATTTCCATAATTTTTAAATCTGCTTCGACTATCTTTTCGATATTTTCTTTTTCCCAAAGTTTTGTTTTAAGAGAACGTTTAACCAAAACAGAAATATCTTTTAAAGAAAGTAACGAAAGAGATTTTAAACTGTCAAGTTCTTCTGCCAAAAGAAATTTTTCATTCCATTTTAAAAATGAACAATGAGAAAGACCCAAATGCAAAAGCTTTTTTTTATCCTGCATAGATTATTTAATTTTTCTCCAATTCCCTAATAAATTTTATATTTTGTTCCGCTTCAGATTTTTTCTCCTGACTGGAAGTAGTCTCCATAATCTTGCTATAAACACTAACAGATTTTTCATGTTCTCCCGTCATAAAATAAGCACGGGCTAAAAGAAACATATAATCTATCGGTTTTTTTTGTATATTCACAATTTTTTCCAATAAAGAAATAGCTTCGTCAGGTCTATTCAACTCAAAAACATACAGTACAGAAAGAGAATAAATTGCCCGCGAATAATTAGGATCAATTTCTATTGCACGTTTATATGCAGATACAGCAAGGTCATAATATTTTTGTTTTTCTTTGTCGGCTCCTTTTAAATCAAAATCCAAAGTATTTTTTGCAATAAGACTTGCAGACAAACCTACCTGATAAAAAATATTTTGATTTTCGGGATATAATTCCAAAGCACGTCTAAAACACTCTAAAGCTTTTTTGTACATTTTTTGATCCATATATCTTGAACCCAATATCTTATACCAAATACCGATTCTGCCTTCTGCAATCATAATATCATTTACACGGCGTTCATATTTTTGTATAGCTTCTTTTAATTCAGCCTCCGAGGTAGGACGGCTTACACCTTCTTCAAATTCCTGAAGTCTTTTTATGTAAGATTTATTATTACACGAAACAAAAAATAAAATTCCTATAATAAAAAGCAAAAATAATCTACAATATAAACTTTCTTTTTTCATTACAAAAATCTCCTATCCATTATTAAAAAATTTATTATGATACATCTCCAAAGATTTATCTTCAATATGAGTATAAATCTGTGTTGTAGAAATATCCGAATGCCCCAAAAGACATTGCACAGACCGTAAGTCGACTCCTCCTGCAAGTAAATGAGTTGCATAAGAATGTCTTAGCGTATGCACCTTTGTTTCAATTCCGCATGAATCTGAAAGCTCATTCATTCTTTTCCAAATTCCTTTACGCGTCAAAGCACTTCCTCGGTTATTTAAAAATACGGCTCCCGAAATTAAAGTATTTTCGCTATGTTTTGTTTTTAAAAGCACACATCGTGCCTCTTCAATATATCTTTTTAACCAGTATTTTGCAGCACTTCCAAAAGGAACAATTCTTTCTTTATTACCTTTTCCCGTTACCTTAATCAAATTTTCATTATAAAAAATATCATCAAGTTTTAAATTTACTATTTCGCTTACACGTAAACCTGCAGAATAAATTAATTCAAACATAGCCCTGTCCCGTATATTATTCGGAGTATCTAAAGGAATAGAAGCAAAAAGTTTATCTATTTCTTCCGTTGATAATACTCGCGGTAAAGTTTTTTCTCGGCGGGGTCTGTCTATATTTTGAGCAGGATTATCTTGCCTTACTCCTTCAATAATCAAAAAACTAAAAAAAGAATTTAAAGCCGCAATATCTTTTGCAACGGTCTTCGCCATTATTCCGTTTTCGGAACGCTTCAAAATAAAATCAATACAATCGGCTTCACTTGCATTTTCAATACATGTATCAGGCAACTGCTCTTGAAATAATTGCAAAGTGTTAATATAAGTTTGAGCAGTTGCTTTTGAATGAGATTCTGAAGAAATTAAAAATCCGTAAAATGCACGAAGCTGTATCTTAGTCAGTTTATTTACCTCTTTATTTTTTTACACGGTAATATGTAGGAATATCCAAGTCCGTACCTTCGGCAGGTATACCCACATTCATAAAATCGGGTTGAGCAGATACTTCCACTCCCGGAACCTGATAAGACCGGATAGGTTCTGCTGCCGTATTATTTCTTAAACTCAAACCTTTTAATGTAGGAGGTTTTATTTTTGTCATATCCTGCCACTGACTGGAAGTGATAAAAGAATTTCCGGATTGGTTTTGCGAAATATCTTTTTTATCTTCTCGCATTTCTCCTATTTTACCTGATTCAAAAAAGTTTTTCGAATCAAACCCTGTTGCAATTAAAGTAACGCTTACCATATCGCCCATAGAACTATCTACTGTCGTACCAAAACATGTAAATACATTAGGATCTGCATGTTCCGTAATTATAGACATTATCTCTTCAACTTCACTCATAGACAAATCTACATTTCCGCAAATATTTACCAAAAGTTTTTTTGCACCTTCTACTTTGGAATCTTCTAATAGAGGATTGTTAATTGCATTTGTTGCAGCGGAAGCAGCACGTTTGTCGCCTTGCCCTACACCTACGCCCATGTGTGCATTACCTTGTGCACGCATAGCCGATTTTACATCTGCAAGGTCTACGTTTACTTCACCCGGACGGTAAATTAAATCGGAGATACCCTGAACAGCTTGACGTAAAACATCATCAGCTTTTTTAAAGGCTTCTATTATTGGTGTTTTCGGTTCGACGAGTTTTAATAAATGCTGGTTAGGAATTATAATTACAGCATCTACAAATTCTTTAAGTTTAGCAATTCCTTCCTCGGCAAGTTTCATTCTCATCTTACCTTCAAAATCGAAAGGCTTTGTAACAACTGCAACAGTTAAAATTCCTTGTTCTTTTGCAATTTCGGCAATTACGGGAGCAGAGCCTGTTCCCGTACCGCCGCCCATCCCGGCAGTAATAAAAAGCATATCCGATCCGGAAATTGCATTTGCAATTGTTTCTTTATCTTCAAGAGCTGCTTTTTCACCTACTTCAGGATTTCCGCCTGCACCCAAGCCACCCGTAACTTTAGAACCTATTTGAAGTTTTACGGGTGCATTGGAATAACTCAATGCCTGTAAATCGGTATTTGCAACAATAAAGTCTACATACCGCATATCGCTTGACATCATTCGGTTTACTGCATTAGAACCGCCGCCGCCTGCACCGATAACTTTAATAACGGCAGGAGTTCCCTGTTTTGTCTGATGAGCTTCAATGATTTCATATTTCATAATTTATCCCCTCCTATGAAATAATATTAATATTCAACTTCTAAAATATTTAGAAAAAGACTAAAATAATTCTTTAAAAAAGTTTTTTACTTTTTCAATTATAACTCCGGAATTATCGTTTTTAGCGACAGGCATCGAAGATTTAATTTCTTTTTTACTGTCATAGACATTTAAAATTAAACCTATAGCAGCAGCAAATTCCGGACTTCTATATTCACCCGTAAGACCTCCCATAGTAGAAGGAATACCCAACCTTACAGACGGCATATTAAATATTTCCGATGCAAGCTCAACCGTACCGTTTAATAAAGCACCGCCTCCGCAAATCACAACCGATCCGTTAAGAGGATATTCTGAAATAGAGGATTGAACCTTGTCTTTAATCATCATAAATATTTCTGCCATACGCATTTGAAATATATTGCATATTTCCAACTTCGATATTTCTTTAGGACCTAAACCTCCAAGCGTCGGCAATAAAACCTGTTCATTTTCTTCAATGAATTCATGCCAACAACATCCGTCGGAAATTTTTATTTTTTCGGCAATATCGAACGGAATGTTTTTCACTACCGATAAATCGTTTGTAATCTGTATACCTCCTACCGGAAATGAATGAGTCAAAACAGGAGCTCCGTTTTGCATAACTACGATATCGGTAGTTCCTGCTCCCATATCTATTAAAATAGAACCCAATTCCTGTTCATCTCTAGTCATAACGGCTTTTATATCTGCCAAACCTTGATACATCAAACTTTCAACATGTAAGTCCGCCCTGTTTACACAAAGAATTAAATTTTTTATTGCAGTTACAGAACCGGTAATAATATGAATATCCGCTTCAAGTCTTACGCCTATTGTATTAAGAGGGTCTTTTATACCGCGTTGTTTATCTACAGTATAGGATTGAGGGACAACATGAATGATCTCTCTATCCATAGGAATAACTACAGCTTTTGCAGAATCTATAACTTTATCTATATCGCTTTGCATAATCTCACGATTATTTTTTCCTTTATCCGAAACAGGAACCACACCGCGTGAATTAATACACTCAATATGAACGCCGCCTAATCCGATTGTGCAATTATCTATATCTATACCGGACATCATTTCAGCAGCTTCTACTGCACTATGCACACCTTGTACAATACTTTCAATATTAGTAACCGAACCTTTTCTTATACCCGAAGAAGTACTTTTACCTATTCCTACAACCTGCAAACCTCCGTCATCAATTCTCTCGGCAACTACAACACGAATATTTTTTGTACCTATATCTAAACCTACAATTATATCGTCATTCATTAGTTTCTCCACTTTTTCTTATACACCGCATTTGTACCGCGTATATCTATTTCCGCGACTTTGTCGTCCATACCAAGCTCGCGAGCAACATCCACAACAAGCATCATATACCGTAAATTATCTTCCGTCAAAACTTTATCCGTTATAATAGAAAGTTTGGCTTTTATAGGATAAATAACCAAATCATATCCGCCGTATTTTTTTTCGCGTATTTTAATCTCCGAAACTTCATTAAGTAAAAGAGGCTGTTTTTTTTGTAAAATATCCAAACCCATAAAAAGATTTGAAAGCTGACTGCTTATCTGCATCCCCGGTTTAGGATTTTTAAAAATCAAACCGCCTATTACAGGAAGATTCTTAGGAAGAATAGGATTACCTATCCTAAAAACAACTCCCGTTTTATCAATTTCCATAGGAACGGTTTTTCCGTTTATTTCGGTAAATGCAACGGCAACAGGTATCCTCTCCTCTACATTAATTAAAACCTTATCGGGGAATTTTTTTTCAACCGCTGCTGAAGCAATTAAAGGATTTAATATAAGCTCTTTTGAAACTGCCGAAGAGTTTACACTTATCCATCTTATAGAACGCTCCAAACCGGCAATTTGTTTTATCTGTATTGCAGTTAAATCATTTGCACCCGAAACAATTATATTCGCATTTGAAAACGCAGGTAAAATCAAAAAATAAAAAATAAGTTCTCCTGCAAGAACAACAAATACAAGACCTATTAATAATTTAATAAATAAAGACCTAGCCGTATTCTTCTTCGACACCTGTAAGACACTTGTTTTTTTTGAATAAGAATTATCATAATTTTCTTTCCATGAATACAAAATATCAGCCATTATACTCAACTCCTTTTTTTATAGCACAACCTGAAGCATTTAAAATTAATCCGCACAAACAAAATGTAATAACAAGAGATGAACCTCCCGATGAAAAAAACGGCAGCGGAATACCTGTCGCAGGAACAAGACTTGATACAACAGCACAGTTTAAAAGCGACTGAACCAAAATGCTGGTAGTAGCACCGAAAGCAATATAAGCACCGAACCTATCCTTACATTTAAAAGCAATCTTATAACCAAAAAAAGAAAAAAGAAGTAAAATTAAAAGATAGCCTATAACGCCTACAAAACCCATTTCTTCTGCCCATACAACAAAAATAAAATCGGAATAAATTTCAGGAACACTTGCAATTTTACGGACTCCGTTTCCCAATCCCTGACCTAAAACACCTCCGCTTGTAAGAGCATTTAAAGAAGCCTGTACTTGAAAACCGGAATTTAAAGGATCACGGGAAGGGTCCAAAAAAGTCAACACTCTTTCCATTCTGTATTCTTTGGTTACAATCATCAAAACGACAATAGGTAGAATACATATTAATCCTTTTAAAAACCAGTTAATCGGAACACCTGCAGCAAAAAACATCGCAATAACAATAAACATTATAAATACCGACGAAGAAAAATCGTTTCCCAAATAAACAAGCAACACAAAAAGAGCAGCAGTTAAAAAAGGAGGAAAAATCGAAATTAAGGGTTCATCATATTTATCGTTTTTTTTATCGAAAAAATTTGCCAAAAAAATAATAATCACAAATTTAACGGCTTCCGAAGGCTGAAACATAAAACCGCCTATATGAATCCATCTTACAGCCCCTTTCCTAAACTCACCTATACCCGGAATAAAAGGTAAAATACAAATAAATAAACCTATTACCGTCATAACCGGTAAAAATTTACGTAATTTAGAAAAATCTATAAACAAAAAAAACAGCATTCCAATAAGAGCAACAATAAAATGTTTTAATTGTTTTGAAACAAAATACATATTATTATCAAACAACCTTTCCGCATAATAGGTAGAACCGGAATATAAAGTTGTAAAACCCACCCCGAAAAGTGTAAACATTAAAAGAATAAAATTTAAATCATATTTATCTTTGCTAATATTTTTTTTAGCGGCAATATAATTACTCATCTTCATCGGTACCCCCTCCGGTTTTTACAACTCTTTCCAAACGCTCAAGAGCCAAACCTCTGGAACCTTTTAATAAAACAAAATCATCTTTATGCAAATTATTTTTTAAGCAGTTTTGTAATTTTTCGAATTCGTTTGTTTTAAAAATAAAAACATTTTTTACCCAATCTAATTTTTTACCGGCTTCAAAAATATCATCACCGAACAAATAAATAAAATCCGCATCGGAAGAAAATAATTTGACACAAATATCTTCATGTGCTTTTTCGGAATCCTTTCCAAGCTCCAACATGGAGCCTAAAACATAATGCTTTGATTTTTCTGTTTTAACCGAATTACAAAATTCTATAGCCTCATTCATAGAATCAGGATTTGCATTATAACAATCAAAAAAGCACGTAGTAAAACCCGTTATTATTTGCGAACGGCCGAAAATTGCCCTGACATTTTCCAACCCCTTTTTAATTTCAATAGCAGAAAAACCTTTTCGTTCACTCAACGCAATACAGGCAAAAGCATTTTGCAAATTATGCTTACCCGGCAAAGGAAACATAATAGTTTCACCTTTATAAAATATCTTTGAACCCGAAAGCCCTAAATCCTCAATGCCTTTTACAAACGGAAGATTATCTTTCGAATAAACAGAAACATCCCCCTCATCGACTTCTTTTAAAAATTCCGTATATTCACATTCGGGAACAAAGCCGACACATTCTTTTGTAAATTTTGAAAAAATTTCTTTTTTCTCCTCAACTATTGCTTGCTTTGTGCCGAGAATTCCGATATGGGAAGTTCCTATATTTGTGATTATGGCAGCGTTTGGTAAAAGAACATTTACGGTTTCAGATATTTCACCTTTTCTGTTCATGCCGAGTTCAAAAATACCTACTTCGTGATCGGCACGTACATTAAATACGGAAAGCGGTAATCCAGTTTCGGAATTCAAATTACCTTCATTGCAAACAGTTTTATATTTTTGAGAAAAAATAGAAAATAAAATTTCTTTGGTAGTAGTTTTTCCGCTTGAACCTGTAACACCTACTTTATAAAGGTTTGGAAATTTGGATAAATAAAATTTTGAGGTATCCTGCAAAGCCTTTAAATTATTTTTTACTTCTATACAAGCCGCTTTATAATTTTTACAAAGAACTTCAATATTTACTTTATTTTTATCTACAAATTCTTTGTCTGCAAAAAAGCATAAAGCTCCGTTTTTTAAAGCATCTTCTATATATAAATGACCGTCTTGATTTCGCCCACGCAAGGGAACAAAAAGAGAATTTTCTTTTGCATAACGGCTATCGATTGCCACTGAAGAAAAAGCATGAATACCCGTAAAATCAAAAAGCACTTTACCGCAAGTACTTTTAGTCAAGTCTTCAAAGCTCATGAGAAAATCATTATTGTATAATGTCATCTTATCCACCATTTTTCTCCTTCGCAATCTCTATACGCAAAATTTCTGCGGAAAGCGCTTTCCGCATTTTTAATTCTTCCGTTGCAATTTTTTCTATTCTCTCAGGTTTAGATAAAATCGAAATACCTGAAATTTTCCTTTTATTATCTTCTATAATTCTAAATTGCTCTTTGTCGTAATCTTTTAATTCCCTTTCTACACTTACATATCTGGAAGACTGTAAAACTACCGCAAAAAGTAAAAAAGGAATTAATAATGTTAAAACAACGGCAAATATTTTTTTCATTTTACATCTCCTATTTTTCGGATTACCCTCAACCGGGCACTCCGCGATGGAGGATTACTGCGAACCTCTTCGGCAGAAGCCTTTATTGCTTTTTTATTTAACAAAACAGCTTTTGCTTTACCCCCACATCTACATATCGGCATATTTGAAGGACACGTACAGTTTTTCGCCAAATCCCTAAAATACAATTTTACTATTCTATCTTCGAGAGAATGAAAAGTAATAACTCCCAACTTTCCTCCCGAAGCAAGAACCGAAAAAGCAGCTTCCAAAAGAACCGGGAGTCTTTTTAACTCACCGTTCACCTCTATGCGTAAAGCCTGAAAGGTTTTTGTTGCAGGATGAATTTTCCCATACCTGTAATCCTGCGGTACCGCATAGTAAATACAGGAAGCAAGTTCTTTTGCCGTCCTAAATTCCGAAACGGTTCTTTGCTCTATAATTTTAGCTGCAATTTTTCTGGAATATCTTTCCTCGCCATATTTAAAAATAATATCAGCCAAATCTTTTTCGGAATATGTATTTACAATATCCGCGGCATTTATTTCTAAAGCAGGATTTAACCGCATATCCAAATCTTCAAGCGAATTAAAAGAAAACCCTCTCCTCGATTGCATATAATGGTATATCGAAATCCCCAAATCCAATAAAATAATATCCGGTTTTTTAAATTCGGTCGGATAATTTTTAAAAAAATCATCCGACCACCCCGAAACAAAATTTACCCTTCCCTTAAAAGGCAATAGTCTTTTTTTTGCCTTTACTTGAATATCCGAATCCGTATCGATCCCTATAACCGATAAATCGGGATATTTTTTTAAGAAGGCTTCCGTATGTCCGCCTTCCCCCAATGTTCCGTCTACAAAAAGATTATTACCGGCTTCGGGTCTTAACATTTCGAGGCATTCATTCAACAATACAGGAGTATGAACTATTTCCATAAAACTTATAACCCTATTCCGCCCAAAACTTCTGCGGCACGAACAAAATCGGATTCACTATCCGTTAAATATTTTTCATATTCATTTACGTCCCATAACTCAAAATATTTATGAAGACCTAAAATTATACAATCATTTTCCAATCCGGCATACTCACGCAAACTTTGCGGTACCGAAATTCTACCGGACTTATCGAAAGCAATTTCTTGAGCCGGTGCAATCAAGCGTCTCATAACCAACCTTGATTCCATTTTAAATAAAGAAGCCGATGCCATAACCTTGTCTGAAAGTTTTTGCCACTCACCCAGTGTAAAAAGCCACAAACATCGGTCAACCCCTCTGGTGATAACCAAACTTCCTTCGGGCAAAGCAGAACGTAACTTCGACGGAAACATCACTCGTCCTTTTTCGTCAACAGTATTTTTATATTCGCCCGATATCAAATTAATTACCACCTTTTACCACTTTTTACCATAATTTTACAATAAACCTATTTTAACACAAATTTATGGAATGTCAAGTCTTTTTCTAAAAAAAATCGAATATTTTTCATTTTT
>CAUTTN010000004.1:0-34121 GCA_963541225.1 uncultured Treponema sp. | reverse complement strand
CAAGCCTTACCAAAATAGGCTTGCGGGCTTTTGCCGGCTGTACGGGCTTAACAAGTGCAGTCTTTGCAGACACAACCGGCTGGAAAGCGGGCGATACTCCCATTCCCCCGAGCGATTTGGCAAATGCCGCAACAGCTGCCAAGTATTTACGCGAAACAATCTATAACGGCGGTTATTGCGATAAATACTGGAAGAAAAACTAGAAGATAAAATATAAATGCTTAATTAGGAATTACCTTAATTCTTAATTAAGCATTATCAATTACAAATTACACCTTAACCATTAAAAATTGCCTTCCGCGATAAACCGGTACGGAAAAAAATGTGTTTTATAAGATCGGTAAATGTTTTATCAACAACCCCGACAGCGTCGGGGTATTAAAGCCTCCGCACTAATAAAGGCTTACGTACAGAATCCGAAAAGTCTTTAAGGTTTTACAGGAGATTTTAAACCTTTTTTTATAATCTTTGCAAGATTTTCTATCTCTTCAAATTTATTCTGCTGCTTTAATTCCAAGCAAAGATAATATAATTTTGTAATATCTTCTTTATTCATATTTTCCGCAAAAAGAACTCCGTCATAATATGTAAATTGATCTTTATTGTAAGGCTTGGAGTTAAACGGAGCCGCCTGTTCCGTTTTTTGCTGCCATGCTTCAATCATATCTTGAGGGGCATCTTTGGGCGGTTTTAAAGTTTTTGCAAGTAAGATATAAGTAAAATTATCACTTCCGGAATTTGTATACATATATAATTTATGTATATCGAAAACCGGCTTACCGTTGGTCATTCCGAAACCTAAAGAAAGCGTTAATGTTGTTTCTTTATCGCAAGCAAAGTTCTCCGACGGAATATAAAAATCATAATCGCCGGCTTTAATACTTGTTCCCTTTTTGTCAAAGCCGAATTTCATTGAAGCAATTACGGGGTCTTTAGGATAGTCTTTATCGGTTAAACTTAAAAACTCTTTCCAGTCGCCGAAAGATGCAGTATATGAAGGCAATACATAATCGGCAATAAAAGTATAATCCAAATTATGACCGTTTCTGATTGAAGCAACAGAATCTATTTTAGTCATAACATAAATACCGCCGGGTAGTGGAAGTGCATAAGATATTACTTCGGCATCTGCAAAAGGAAGTTCCCAATAATTTACTAACCATTTGCGTCCGTAAACATCTATATGCTGTTCCGAACGGTTCGGATTTCCGTAAGAGGTTATGGCAATTTTTTCGGTACCTATGGGTCTGTAAATTCTGGAAGCACTCAAAATATAATCCATATAAAGTTTGGGAGAGGAAATAAATTCTTTTTCGCTTATGTTGTCAGGTTTTTTGATGACAGCCATAAGCGAACCAAGCATTTTTCCGTAAGATACATTTCCATTTTTAGGCAGCTTATATTCGTTTATATCTTTAGGAAGAAATAAACTCCATTTTTTGTTATCCTGTCTTACAATAGTCAGCGGAAATAAAGGATCCCATGAATTATACATAATTCTTTCAGAGCCGAGCGAGGAAGTAAAGGCTTCGTTCCCTGCCATGTCAAATTTTTTCTTTAAATCTTTAATAATATTTCCGGTAAAGTTTTTGTAATCCGAAATAATAGAGTTTTGTACATCTTTTAGTTTTTGCGGAAGTTTTTGTTCATAACAGTACTCGTAAAAAAAACTTTCTTCGACTATGTTGGGCATATTGTAGTAAATCGGCAAGTATACAATACCTTTACCGTCCGGTATTTTTTTTGTTTCGGAAAAAGGAAGTGCAAAATTAAGATTTTCATTCGGGCTTTTCATTGTTATAATTCCGAGAACTTTGCCTTCGGGAGTTATAAGAGGTCCGCCCGAATTACCGGGACTTGCCGCCGCAGAAAATCTAAGCCATTTCCAAGCACCGTTTCTTTCTTCAAAAGTCTGACTTGTAAGAAGTCCGTCCCTAATAATTATTCCTTCGCCCAAAGCATTCCCTACCGAAAATGTTTGACTGTTTAGGGTAAAATTGTCTTCAGGTAAAAGACCTTCGCCTTTAATGTGTTTATAATTTTCTACAGTAAAAACAATAAAGTCTCTATCCGTGGCATAGCTTAATACGGAGTCTACTTTATAAATATCCCCTGAAGCCGAACGCAAATAGTATTGCCCGTAAAGGCTTTCATCGTATAAGTTAAAAACATGGGCTGCCGAATAAAATTTTCCGTCATTCATTAAAAAAGCTGTTCCTATAGGAAGGTATTTATCATTACGGATGGTAAAAGGAATGCGTTCCATCGGAAGTTTTTTTTCGTATTCTATATTTCCTTCTTGCGGTTTTAATACGGCGACTTCAAAAACTGCCCCGTTTATTTTGTGCAGAGTTTCGGGATTTAATATTGCCTGTGCCGATAAAATATTGATTGTTACGCTAAACAATATAATTGCAAAAAATTGTCTTATTTTCATAGTATCTCCTAATATGGAACCTCTTAAAAGCTGAAGTTTTTGGAGGTTTTCCTTAAATTTAATTTGCGATATTTAAAATTAAGTCGTTTAATATAAAAACTTAATTTTAAACTTTACGGACAGTCGAAAAAAGTAATCTTAGTTTTTCAACTGCACTATGCCAACTTTTTCTTTCGGAAAAAGCTTTTTGTTATTTTAACTTGTTCGCTTCTTGTTCCGCATAGTATGCCAAGAGCTTTTTTATGATTCCATTCTCCAGTCTCAAATATTCGTTCCTTTCGGCAGACATGCTCTTTCATTTCCTTAGTATAATTTTGTAAACTCTTCCCGTAATTACTCCTCATTTTACCCGTCTGCGTGTATACAAGTTTCAAGCATTACAAAGTAAAACACGGAATTTTATTCGTGCGGAGGGTTTACAAGGCTTTGTATCAACGTTAACGGACTTTAATCAGCCGACCGATAAGTTTTAGGAACAACATACCCCGCTGTTCTGCGACGGGTTTGTTGATTCGGCGTGTCCCGAAAGAGATTCATCTTTATAAGACTCCCAAATATCATTAAAATCCGACGACATTTTTTCAAAAACATCAATAATCAGAGGATCAAAGTGTTTTCCCCTGCCTTCCAAAATATGATTTAAGGTTTGCTCATGGGAAAAACCTTCTTTATAAGACCTTTTCATTCTAAGGGCATCATATACATCGGCAACGGCAACAATTCGTGCAGAAAGAGGAATCATTTCTCCCGAAAGATTATAAGGATAACCGGTTCCGTCCCAATGTTCATGATGACTTAAAGCTATTTCTTTAGCCATAACCGTAGGATAACTGGACAAAATAAGAGCACCGCTTATGGTATGATCTTTCATAATCTTCCATTCGGACTGACTTAAAGGTCCTTTTTTTTGTAAAATATAATCCGGCGTGCCAATCTTACCTATGTCATGCACGGCGGCAAGAGCCGAAATATCTTTTATAAATGTTGCATCAATTTGCGGATAGACCTCTTCGTCAAAAAGAGCTTCGGTTAATATTTTGGAATAATAATTTAGTCTTTCGTTATGAAATCCCGTATCATTGTCTTTTAATTTAGACGCATTTAAAAAACCGTTCATCATATTACTGTACTGCCGAGTATAAGTATTCGTAATATCTTCAAAAACAGCCCAATAACCTGCAACAATATTTTTTTCAAAAAGAGGAAAAATATTAACCTTTGTATATAATATTGTTTTATACCTGTTTTTGTGGGGTAAAATTCCTGCCCAAGAAAAACCGTATTCTATTGATCTTAGGTGATTGAAAAAACTGCAACGTTCATCTTCGGAAAAAACATCTTTAAAAATATAAAAAAAGGGTTTATTTTCGATTTTATAATAACCGTCAAAAAGTTTATGCAAGGACTTACTTGAATATATTATTACAAAATCCTTATTTAAAAAAAGAGAACTTACATTTTGTGTGGAAAGCATGTTTATGGATGTTTTTAACAATTTTTTATTTACGTTTACAGCCGATTTAAAATCCGACACGACACAAGAAAAATCTTCTTCAAAAACGCTTTCTGCCGGTATAACTTCTTCCAACTCTTCTACCGCTGCATCTTGCGGTTCAAGTGCTTCAAAATCGGCATGAGATACGGAGATTTTATCATATACATCGACTTTTTTCATAATTAATTAACTTTTTTCTGCGTCGCTTTTCCTTATATAAACAGGTCCGTCGTAATCGCAGACTTCTACAATATTACCATATAGAAGCGTATAATTCAATATCTTTTCGGAGAATTTTCCGCAATCAACCTCAAAAAAAGAAATGTTTTTGTAATCGCACTTTGCAGCTATATCGAGCTTAAATTTTTCCGTTCCTATACCGCATACCGTTATGTTTTTACTTAAATCCGTTTTTTTAACAGCCTCTTCAGCGGATATATCGGCTGCTTCCCCTGCTCTGCTCCCGTTTATAAAAGCCTGTACATAAAAACGGTCTCTTTTTGCGTCTATAACCGAAATAACTTGCTCGTTTTTTTCTAAAAATTCGTATGCAAGCACATCCAACACCGGAACACAATAAAACTTTGCTCCGCTTGTTAAAGTCAAAGCTTTCGCCGCAGCATAGGCAATTCTAAGACCTGTAAAACTTCCCGGACCTTGGGGACATACAATCTTTTCGATTTCATTTATAGAAAAACCCGCATTTTTTACGGCTTCACCAATCAAAGGTATTAAATTTGCAGAATATTGCCCTTTTGCCGATTTTATAACTGCCGAAGAAATTCCTCTGCATCCTTTTGCCGTAACCGACATAGAGGAACTCGTATCTATACAAACTATATTCATCCGCACTACCTTAAAATATGTTAAACCCGTTTAAACCGAAAAGTTTATATATCAAACGGTAAACCATCAATACTTATCCGTCTAAAACCGTCTTCATTTACAGAAATATCGACATTGATAGTATTTTTAGGTAAAGAACCTTTTACTTTTTTGCTCCATTCTATAACGCAGACACCATCTCCGTAAAGCATATCTTCGGCTCCGATATTTAAAAAGTCGTCATCTCCATCAAGCCTATACACGTCCATGTGATACAGAGGCAATCTGCCGGTATATTCCGAAACAATCGTAAAAGTAGGACTTGTTATTTCTTCAGTTATACCAAGTCCTAAAGCAATTCCCTTCGTAAAATAGGTTTTACCGGCAGCCAAATTACCGTTTAAGGCAATTATGGCACCCTTTTGAAGCTTTTCGCCTAATTTTTTTCCTAAAAGAATAGTTTCCTCTTCCGTTTTTAACAAAAAATCCATAATTTAAGGAAGTTTATTGGTATCAAGCAAATTCCTTACGGCCTTCTTTAAATCCATCATAAGCTGCAAAACGGGATATTCGATTTTATCAATCATTTTAACCTGAATATCCGTTTCTCCCGAAGGTTTATGCTCTACAAAAAATTCTATTTTTCCTGTTTTTTCTTCACCCATTATATTATAAACAGCCGTAGCAACATATCTTTGACGATAATATATATGCGTGTCTTCTTTTTCGATGTCTTTTATTTCCGAAACTATCATTTTTTCTCCTAACAATCTAAACGGAACCTCTAAAACTTCAGCTTTTTAGAAGTTTTCCATACATTTAACTTGCAATATTTTTCACAAGTCATTGATATATAAAAACTTATGAAAAACTCGGCAGGTATCTCTAAAATCTAACTTAGTTTTTAGAAATGTCCAAAGATAATAACCCATTTCCAAGGTCTTTGACAAGGGGGCTAAGCTCATATTCCGCAATATCCGAAACTTCTATCGTATCCTTATTTTCGAGTGCCGAAATAATTATATCGAGAAATTCGGAGATTTGTTTTTGATATTCAACAATCGTTTTATCGCCGAATTTATAATCCTGCGGAATATCGGCTACATCAAATAATTTGATCGTATTATAAAGATGGGTTAAATTAACCGAAAAATTTTCGATTAACGATATAACCTCCCCGTCTTTTCCGGTCTGCATTTTTACCGGAACTTTTTCTAAATCTTCGGCATTTCCGATAAAATTTTTAGCCAAATCTTTTAGATACAACCTTATGCCGTCCTTGTTTATTGTAAAAAGTTCTACAGTCAAATCTTCTTTTACATTCTTTGCAAATAGAAAATCCAATTCGTCTGCCTTCAATGTTTTTCCGTTAAGACAAACTTCGATTATAGTGCTTTTTTGCTGACCGCAGGCTTCTTCAACCTTTCCCAGAACTTCTCCTACAGTAACTTCATTTTCAATCTGAAAATCAAAGTCCGAGCCGTTCAATTTTATTTTCATTTTTATTTCCTATAAAATTATTGTTTTTTTTGACTTTCCATCGACTTTTTAAAATTTTCTATTTCTCTGGATCTTTTTTCTAAAGTTTTTAAAGTTCCTTCCATAACTCCGTATTTCTTTTTTAATTCTTTTTCTTTTTCGGCAAGTTTTTTATCGTAGTTATCTATTTTCTTTTGGGAAGAATCTATTCTGCTTTTTAAAGAATCCGTTTTAACCGAAAAAATTCCGCCTCTTTGAGTATAAGGATTAAGTTGTTCATACATTCGGTGAGCAAGCCCCGAATCAACCAAAATATCGCCGTCGGAATCAAAGCCGAAAAAAAATTTTACGGCTTCCATATCATTTTTTAAAGTTTCATCCAATTTTTTTTCGTCTATTTCCAAATAACCTCTAAGACGGGAACGATCTATTCCTCCCGAAGAATCGGATTTTGTAGAAATTCCCATTTGCGAAAGCATAAATATAGGAGCATCTTCATTTGGTTTATACGGTTCATTTACAATCTGTCGCAAACTTCCTTTAAAAGAACTTAAAGAAGAATCCCCGTACATAATACCGAGTTTCTTTTCGGCATCTGCTTTTTCTTCTTCGGAAAGATACCCAAGCTCCTCTATTACCTCAGGCTGAATTTGCGTAAGTATATTTATTTGTGCAATCAGTCTATTGTATTTTGCAACAAATTCTATAATGGAATTTTTTGCAGCCTCGGTATTGGGTTTTATTGTAATTTTTTCATGTTTTTCGGTGGAATCATGTAAATGTAATGTTACCCCGGGTATTAAGTCTTCAACATTATTTTTTTCTCTTTTGACTTGAATACCTTCAAAATCGACTATTGCGTCTTTAGCCGTAGAAACAGGATTTACAGGAACATAATCTCCCACAGCTTTAGGATCATAAATCCGTATATTTTCTATGAGAACTGTCTTTCCCGTATTATTATTTATTGCAAGAGCTTTTACGTCTCCATATTCGGAAAGGGGGATTGTTATAGTTTGTTCCGTTTCTGTGTCCGAAACAGGCGGTATAGGAATCAAAACGCCCCGGACAGATTCAAGCGAAAAAAGATTCATATCAGGCGATTTAGGTTCTTTGGGCAAGTTTTTAAACCCCGTTTTTTTCAAACCGTCTTTAGAGGCCTCGTTTTGAATTGTAATGCCTTTATATGAAATTGAGCCTATCTCTTCATAAACAGTACTTTCGGCTTCCGTATTTTCGTTTTGAGGTTCTTGTCCTGTGTCTTTTAGAGCAAGTTTAATTTCCATCAAATATTGGCTTCCGGCTTTTGCAGTTTGGGAAAAAGTTATTTTGGAAGCTGTTTCCGGTTTTACCTCCGCAGTATTTGCCGAAGTTTTAATTGAAGTTGTGTCGCTTCTTTTTATAAGCCCCATTTTTAAGGCAAAATTCAAAGCATCGTCTTTAAATTCGAGTCTATTTTTTTCGCCCGTCATTTTTGAAGCAAATAAAAGCGATTTTTTATCGGACGTTATTTTTATTTCATTTATAGTTAAAAAATCTTTAGTTCTGCTGTTTACAAGATTTATAAAGGATTTATATTTTCCGCCTTTCCAGTTTACGGATATTTCTTTTTCGCCTATTTTAAAAGTGTATTTTCCTTTTTCCACTTCCATATTATCTTCTATTTCTGCCGATAAAAATTTGTCTTCGGCAGCAGTTTGAATAATACGAACTTTTACGCTTTGATCTTTTGCCGATCTTGAAGCTGTAGCGGTTACGGCACGTTCATTTGAGGACTCTACATTTTTTTCTGCAAAAGGATTATTAAAAGAATAAAGATTACGGGCAATATCCCGCACTTCAAGAGAGAATTTATTTATTTGCCGCAATGAATTATCTTTCAGCTTTAATTTTTCAAGATTTTCAGCTTCCCTGTCGCGAGGAATACTTTCTTTTTTCATTAAAGCTTCTATGAGTTTTTCATAAGTACCGTTTACACCCGGTATACTGAGATCGGACATTAAAACCCCTTTAAATTATAATACTATAAAGGGATAATCCCGATTAAATAGTTTCATCAAACAGAAGACCCACAGTTTCCCTTATTCGGGCTTGCAGCCTTTGAATTTCTACGGATGGAATTTCCCTAATTACTTTGTCGGTATTAGCGTCGATTACCTTTATAACAATTTGGTTTATGTCTTTATTTACCTGAAATTGCAATTTTCTATCGAACATATCTCCCAATCTTTGGATTTGTTCAACCGCTTTGGAAATTTCATTAGGATATATAACTTTTTGCTCCGTTTCAGCCTGAATATCATCCGATTCGGCTGCACGGTTTACATTAACCGGAACAGGAATATCCTGCCGCCTTACTTGTACCGCATGGTGTCCCATACCTATTATTTCTATGCTCATATATAACCTCCATGGTTAAAAAATAAAACGTCATCCTTGACTAATCTAGCAAAAAAATAAAAGTATAAACTCCGCTCGGTAAAAAAAAGGAAGGAAGAAGGGCGCATCTTCTTCCTTCCTAAAAATTATTATTAAAGCAATAGTTAAAATTTTAGAAACGACATCCGGTTGTTTCTAACAATTTACATACCTACAACTTTAAAAATTCCGGCTGCTATTACAAAAGTCTTGTTACGGACTGAGGCTGTGCATTTGCCTGAGCCAACATTGCAGTTCCGGACTGGATCAAGATTTGGTTCTTTGTATATTCTACAATTTCTTTAGCCATATCGGCATCGCGTATTCTGGACTCGGCAGCCTGCATATTTTCTGCTGCAATTGCAACTCCGTTATAAGCCATTTCAAACCTGTTTTGGTAAGCGCCGAGGTCTGCACGCTGCTTATTGATTTGCTTAAGAGCATTGTCGAGAGATCCCAAAGACATATTTGCTCCGTCTACCGAAGACATAGAAATCATAGAATCTCCACCACCTTGCTGAGCTCCGACAAGACCGAGAGCTGTTGCAGTCATGGTTCCGATAAAGATTTTTTCTCTTTGATCCATGTTTGCACCGACATGAAGCTGCATAGGACCGGAAATCGAATCCTGAGCAAAACGTCCTGTAAGGATATTCATACCGTTAAATTGAGCGTGGCTTGCGATTCTGTCTACTTCATCTACAAGCTGTGAAACTTCAACCTGAATCTGCATTCTATCTTCTGCAGAATAAATACCATTGGAAGCCTGAATGGCAAGTTCTCTTAACCTTTGTACTATATCTGTAGTTTCGGCAAGATAACCTTCCGTTGCCTGAATGAAAGAAACTCCGTTTTGGATATTTTTACCTGCTTGGTTTAAGCCTCTTATCTGGCTTCTCATCTTTTCGGATACAGCCAAGCCGGAAGCATCATCGCCTGCACGGTTAATTCTTTCTGCACTTGACAATTTTTCAATGTTTTTTGCAAGATGAAGCTCGTTTACTCCGCCCTGTCTTTGTGCAAACATTGCACTCATATTGTGGTTAATAATCATAATGACCCTCCTGAAGTCTATTATTCAGCATCCATGCTGAGTTTTTTTACCCGTAGATTATAAATTGCGTAAAATTTTGCGCCTTTTACGCAATCCATAAACACAGTATTATTAACAGTTTACGCAAACTGCTAATAATACTGCGGTACAGGGCTTCATAAGGGTTTGCCCTTAAAGGGCTGATTTTTCAAAGAACATCTAAGCATTAGGGGGAAGTCCCCCCAACGCTTATCTGTATTATACTCTTATAATAAAAAAATTACAAGAGCTTTTTATAAAATTTATCGAAGAAGAGATAATGCATGCTGACCATTGCTATTTGCTTGAGCCAACATTGAAGTTCCCGCCTGCAATAAAATTTGATTTTTGGTATATTCTACCATTTGTTTTGCCATATCGGCATCACGAATTCTGGATTCGGCAGCCTGCAAGTTTTCGGCAGCAATGTCTATACCTACAACTGTCAATTCCAATCTGTTTTGGTAAGCACCAAGATCAGCTCTTTGCTTATTGATTTTTCTCAAACCTTCATCTATTGTTCCGATGCTCATGTTGGCAGAATCAGCAGTTTCTAAAGACAGAATTTCTTCTGTACCTATATTTCGGACACCGATAGCAGCAGCTGTCATAGTACCTACGTAAACACGCATTCTTTGATCCATATTGGCACCGATGTGGAACCACATAGAAGCGGTAACAACATTTTCGCCTGTTGCACGGGCAAATCTACCGGTAAGCATGTTCATTCCGTTAAATTGAGCAGAACTTGCAATCCTATCAACCTCTGCAACCAGCTGAGAAACTTCAACCTGAATTTGCATTCTATCTTCTGCGGAATAAATACCGTTAGAAGCCTGAACTGCAAGTTCACGAATTCTTTGCATGATGTCGGTTGTTTCCTGCAAATATGCCTCTGCAACTTGAATAAAGTTTACACCGTTAGAAGCATTTGCGGATGCTTGATTTAAGCCCCTGATTTGGCTTCTCATTTTTTCGGATACGGCAAGACCGGAAGCGTCATCGCCTGCACGGTTAATACGTAAACCGGAAGAAAGTTTTTCGATGTCTTTTCCAATGCGGACACTAGTAATGCCCTGTGTTCTCTGTGCAAACATTGCACTCATGTTGTGATTAATAATCATAAGATATTCCTCCCTGGAATAATGTTTTTACAAAGCATCCTTGCTTTGTTTTGAAAGGATATAAATCCCTCATTTTCTTTATCGGCAAAGCCTTTGTTAAACTTTAGCCTAAATTTAAAAAAAAATATATTTTTTTGTATTTACGCCTAATTTTATTTCTTTTTATACGGCTGCACGGAAATCTTTCTTAATGATTAATAGGAAAAGCTATAAAAGACATCATAGCCGGCGATTTGTGCGGTTATTTTCAAAAATAAGAAAATATGATATATTACTACTCTTATGGAATATCAAGTAACAGCAACAAGGCGGCGTCCTCAAAGATTTGAAGATTTATTGGGTCAGGAATTTGTGGCAGCCACCTTGCAAAAATCTATTGAAGCGGGGAAAATAGCCCATGCTTACCTTTTTTCAGGACCCAGAGGCTGCGGAAAAACCAGTTCGGCAAGAATTCTTGCCAAGGTTCTAAACTGTACCGAAGGAACAAAAACCACTCCATGCGGTCATTGTACTTCCTGTACCGAAATTACTGCCGGTTCTTGTTTGGATGTTATCGAAATCGACGGAGCATCCAATACGGGTGTAAACGATGTAAGGCAGATTAAAGACGAGATTCTTTTTCCGCCTAATGCCAACAGATATAAAATCTATATAATAGACGAAGTTCACATGCTTTCCACAAGTGCATTTAATGCCTTGCTTAAAACCATTGAAGAACCGCCTCCTTATGTCGTTTTTATTTTTGCAACTACTGAAATTCATAAAGTTCCTGCAACGATAAAAAGCCGCTGCCAACAATTTAATTTTAAACTGGTGCCTGTAGAAATTTTAAAAAAGGCTTTACAGGATGCGGCTGATGAATTAAACATAAAAGCAGATGAAGAAGCTCTTTATTGGGTTGCAAGAGAAGCAACCGGAAGTGTCCGTGACGCTTATACGCTTTTTGACCAAGTTGCGGCATTTTCGGACGGACATATTACTTTTGAAAAAATTCACGAAAAACTTGGACTTACCGGAATAGATTCCATAAATAAAATGGTGAGTTTATGTGTACAAAAAAACGGACAAGAAGCCCTAAATACTTTAGACGAAATTTTACAAAACGGTATTTCTGTAGAACAAATTGTTTCCGACTGTGCAGGATATTTTAGAAGTCTTTTGCTTGTAAAACACGGCATAACAAGAGAAGCCCTTATAGGTCAAAGAGCAGACCGTTTTCCGCAAGAAATATTATCGGCTTGGAATTCGGTTCAAATAGAACAGGCTTTGAGCATAATGCTTCAACTTTTTAAAGATATACGTTTTTCCATAGATCCGCGTTACGAACTTGAACTTGCAGTTTCCAGACTTGCGTGGCTTTCGGACTATGTTTCTCCTGCCGATTTAAAAAAAGCCTTTAATGCCGCAAAAGAAGTATTATCTTCAAACAACAGCACACAAAAATCAAAAAACTTTACGGGAAGTTTTTCAAACGGACAAATGACACCGCAAACAAATACCGGTAAAGACAGTCAAGGAGATACCCCAAAATCTTTTAGCGAAGCGGACAGTTTGAAGAAGCAATTTAGAGCCTATTTACAAAAGGGTAATTCCAAGCAGTCTTCAACGGCAAATGAAGATGTACGAAAAAACGAAGCTATAAAACCGAATCCCCAAACAGAAAATTCTAATTCTAAATTGATTCTGCAAGACACTAATGTCTTGCAAGGAAGCGGTACACAAACACTTTCCGATCAAACTGTCCGCAGTACGGAAAAATTAAACTTTGACAATTTGGAAGAAATAAAGCAAAGGCTAACGGAAAACCTATCCAAAAAATACGGGCTTTTATCTTCCGCTGTAGGTCAAAGTATGAACTGGGAATTTAAAAACGAAGCTCTTACCATCACGGCAAAAACTTCTTTCGATATTTCTCTTTTGGACAAACAACTTAGCATTTTAAGAGATAGCATTGAAGACATAACGGGTTTAAGAATAAATATTATCTTAAAGGAATACATTGAACCTCAAAAAACCGACGAAGAAAAAGAAAATTCGGAACCGTTAAAAATACGGACTATCACCGATGTATTTATGGGAAAAATTGTCGAAAAGAAAATAGCGGTTTCTGAAGTTTTTAACAATGAAGATGAAAATTCCGAAACATTTGTAAATGCTTACCAAGCAGAGCAAGCTAAAGATTAAAAACTTTAAACGGCATAAGCGGAGAGTTTTTTATGAGTAACTTTGATTATGAAGGGCTTGAAGAATACGAAAAAATCACGCCTTTAGATCCCGGCAAAGTTTCAGCACTATTAGGCGAAACAGGACCTTTTTCTTCTTTTTTCAAAAATTATGAACCACGCGAACCTCAGCTAAAATTGACACAAGAGATCTGCCGCTGTTTTAACAGCGAAGCGGTTGGAGTTTTTGAAGCAGGTACGGGCGTAGGTAAAAGTTTAGCCTATCTTTTGCCTTCAATGATTTGGGCAAAACAAAATAAAAAACGGGTTGTAATTTCAACGGGAACAATAAATTTACAGCAGCAGCTTATAGAAAAAGATGTTCCTACGGCAAAAAAAATACTCGGAACACAATTTTCCAATCTAAAATCGATACTGGTAAAAGGCAGACATAACTTTGTATGTTTACGCCGCTTATCGCAAACTTTACAGGATAACGATTTATTTTCGTCAAATACGGAAGAACTTAATAAAATTCGCGACTGGGCTATGGAAGCAAAAGATGGAAGCCGTACCGAACTTGACTTTTTACCTAACGACACGGTTTGGTCTTCGGTATGCTCGGAAACGGATAATTGTCTTGCAAATAAATGCCCGTATTTTACAGGCTGTTTTGTAATGAAGATGAAACGGGAAGCGGAAACTTCTTCAATATTAATTGTAAATCATCACATTTTATTTGCAGACCTTGCCGTGCGTGCTGACGGTTTAGGCTATACAGGAACGGCAGTGCTGCCTGCATTTGATAATCTTATACTAGACGAAGCTCACACAATTGAAGAAGCGGCAGGCAGTTTTTTTTCGGATGAACTATCCAGATTTTATTTGCACAAACAAATAAACCTTTTATACCGCTCGCGTAGAGGAAAACAAACAGGCTTATTAAATACCGTTGTCTCAGTTTCGGATTCGGCAGAACTATTTACTCAAGTTATTTCTTTGCTTGAACAAACCGTAGCAGCGTTTAACATACTTGAAGAAAAAGCCGTTTCTTTTTTAAAAAACACATCTTCGAAAAGTTTAACTCAAATTACACCGTATGAAGTACAGGAACTTTTAACTTCGGCCAAAGATTTTCACACAAAACTTCACAGTCTTAACCTTAGCATCGATAAAATAATCGATACAATAGATGAAGAAAAAAAAGACGAAACTATCGAAACCGCAATAAAAGACACTTCCGTTATTTTACGCCGCCTTAAAAATGCAGCGACTTTGATGGAACATTTTTTAAACCGGAAAGATTTTCCGAATGATGTTTTTTGGTTTGAAAAAATAAGAATAAGTCAAGGCGAAGCGGTACGCTTTATTCAAACACCTTTAAATCTTGCCCCGATAATGCGGCGGTCGGTTTTTCTGCCTATGTCATCGGCGGTATGTGTTTCAGCGACCTTAAAAATAGGAGAAAGTTTTGACTTTTGGCTTAACCGTACAGGTCTAAGTAATTTTACCGAAAAAAAAATTCTGCACGGTTTTTATCCGTCACCCTTCCCGTATGAAAAAAATGTTGTTTTTAATATACCCTCCGACATGCCTATGCCTGACGAACATAATTTTCAAATGGAAGTAAACAAAGCGGTTCTTTCCCTTTTAAAAATAACAAACGGAAAAACACTAATTCTTTTTACCTCGTATGAATCGCTAAAACAAACATGCGAATTTACAAGAGAAAATATTAAAAGCGGAATAAAAATTTTAAAACAAGGCGAAGCCGACCGGATGGTTTTATTAAACGAATTTAAAAACGACATTTCCAGCTGCCTTTTTGCAACTACGTCCTTTTGGGCAGGTGTAGACGTTCCCGGCGAATCTCTTTCTCATGTTATTTTGGTAAAACTGCCTTTTTCCGTGCCGTCCGACCCTATCTTTAAAGCAAAGTCGGATTTAATAGACAAAACCGGAGGCAACTCCTTTATGCAGCTAAGTGTTCCCGAAGCAGTAATTCAATTCAGACAAGGCTTCGGACGGTTAATGCGTTCAGGTTCCGACCGCGGAATTGTTACGGTTTTGGATAAACGCATTTTAGTAAAACGTTATGGTTCAATATTTATAAACAGCCTGCCCAAAACAATACAGTGCTTTAACAAACTAAATATCATACTGGAAAAAATAGAAAACTTTTTATACGGACACTAAAAACTCAAAAATCGGATGACAAAAGTTTACAAATTTGTTATCTTAGGAAAAGAGGTCCAACATGAAAAATAAAACTATTTTTTGTTTAGCAGTATCTTTGATACTGCTATTATTTTTTTCCTGCAACAAAACAAATAATCATGCAGAAAAAGAACAAATTGTTACCGCTTCTTTAGGTGCGGAACCTACAATTTTAGATGCGGCAAAAGCATCGGACAGATATTCGTTTATTGTTCTCGACTATATAAACGAAAATCTTACAAATATTCATACCGATGAAACCGGAAAACACAGTATTCTGCCCGGTATTGCCGAAAGATGGGAATGCAATTCCGATTTTACCGAATGGACGTTTTACCTAAGAGATGCTTTTTGGGAAGACGGCATAAAAATTACGGCAAACGATTTTGTTTACAGCATAAGACGGATTATAAACAAAGAATCGGCTTCTCCAATGGCTATGTATTATGATTACATCAAAAATGCACAAGCTATCCTAAAAGGAAAAATGGACTATACCGAAATAGGAATTAAAGCTATAGACGAAAAAACTCTAAAAATCATAACCGAAAATCCTATTAAAAATCTTGACGAATTTGCCGCAAAAATACCTCCTGCACGGGAAGACTTTATCAATAAACTTGAAAGCGGCTATGGAAGCGATGCCGGAAAAATTATTTGCAGCGGAGCTTTTAAAGTAAAAGAATGGGTACATAACAGTAAAATCGAACTAATAAAAAACGAAAAATTTTGGAATGCCGAAAATGTCAAAATCCAAAACCTTACATTTAAAATTATTAATGAAGAAAATGCCGTTCTGGGCGAACTTATAAACGGCAGTATCGACATAGCAAACGCATATTCTATAAGCTGGATAAACAAGCTTAAAAAAGAAAAAGACATCGCATACATAACAGGCATTGACAGCCGCGTTATGTACATCTTTATGAACCAAAAAAACACTCTTTTCTCCAATGCAAAAATCAGAAAAGCAATTTCTGCAAGTTTAGACAGAGAAGAAATCTGTCTTAATCTATTCGACGATGTATATAAACCTGCTTACGGTTTTGTTTCAATATCCACAGAACTTGAAGGAAAAAACTACCGCAATCTTGCAGGCGAACCTATAAAAAAACTTATTGCCGAAGCCGGCGATGTAAAACAACTTTTTATTGAAGGCTTAAAAGAATTAGGGCTGAATGAAGATCCTTCAAAAACCAACATTACGGTAATGCTGCCTACAAACGAAAGTTCAAAATTTGACGAATACCTACAGCAAAATCTAATCAAAAAGCTGGGAATACAAGTTACGATAGATAAAGTAGAACCTACAGTATTTAGAAAAAGAAACAAAAGTTTGGACTACGAAATCGGCTTTAAATCTTGGGCGGGCGGCATAGACACCCCTAGCAGATACCTTGACTTATTTTTACCGGGAAACAAAATCGTACCTATAGGCTGGGAAAACAAAACATACACACAACTCGTCATTGAAGCAAAACAAACTTCCTCCTTTGATGAAAAGTTAGAAAAATTCAAAAAAGCTGAAGAAATCCTTATTACTGAAGATTGCTGCATCGCTCCTTATGCCAATCAAACATATAATATCTTTATGAGCAAAAATCTAAAAGGCGTAACCCAATTTTATCCCGGAACGTATAATTTAAAATACGCCTACATTTCAAAATAAAACAACAACTTCTCCACACAGAAGCTAATCCGTTGTTTTAAATATTAAAGTTTCTGCATAGATCAACAACCCCGACGCTTGCGTCGGGATATTAAACCCTCCGCGCGAATAAAAAACAGAGCAGTTATTCCGAATGGATGAACCGCTATTTTTACAAAACAACTTCACATAAATAAAAAAAAATGATAAATTAAAGCATGACCTTATACGAATATTATATTGCATTTCCCGAAGGAGAATTGCAGGAAATAAACGGCTCGCTGCCTACAGGCGAATTAATCGACATAAACGGGAATGTCCTAATGCAACCTCTTTCGACAAATAAAATCATTGCATACCAAATAACCGGCAAAAGAACTTTGGAAGAAAAAGGAATTGTAAAAACCGTATACATACTAAATCAGTTGGATGCCGGGGAATTAAGCTGCTACATGTAAAATGATAGGAACATACAACGAAAGCTCTCTGCATAATGAACTAAAAAAAATGTTTTGCCCCAAAACAGGTAAAATGGAACAAGATATTCTAGGTTCCGTATGCGATATACTATGCAAAAATAAAAAAATAATCGAAATCCAAACTGCAAATTTAACAAAACTCCGAACCAAACTCGAAAAATTTCTAATCGAATATAAAACAGAAATAGTCTACCCTATCTCAATAAATACTTTTGTAAAACTTTTAAATGAAGACGGAACAGAAAAACGGATAAGAAAAAGCCCTAAACACGGTAATTTTTTTCAGGTGTTTAGAGAAATTATAGGATTATACCATTTAGCAGAAAATAAAAACTTAAACCTCACCTTAGTGTTTATAGAAAGCGAAGTTACAAAAATAGATGATAAAAAAGGAAGAAGCCGCTTCAAAAATCCAAGAATTATCGACAAAAAACTTATTAAGATTATCGAAATACAAAAATTTAAAACCTTAAACGCTTTATGTAAAAGCGTTTTAAAAAAACTACCTCAACAATTTACAAACAAAGATTTAGCAAATATGGGAGCAGGAAAACACGCTTCGTACACAAGCCTTTTTCTTAAAAAAACAGGATTTATAAAACAAAAAGGAAAAGAAGGAAGGTTTATTTTATATACAAAAATATAAAAACGGCAACATACAATTACATCAACTGTCTGCTGCCGTCTTGCTCGGTAAAAATTCCGTTTTTTCTAAAAAGTAATATCTTTAAAGAAAAATCTATTTATTTTACCAGTTATCAGCCATATCATCTTCGTCTCTCATATCGATTTCATACAAATCGCTTACAACACGAAGATCATCAAAATAAATGTAATAATTACCATAAGCTTCTTCAGGATCACATTCGATTCGGAAACCTACAATCTTTAATCCCATTCTGTTTGCGTAATGATAATCTTTTTGTATAATTCCGGTTTTTCCGGCAGAATTCTGCGGAGGAATAGCAACCGTCATAAGTTTCCAACCCGAATGATTGAGTTTTCCTACATAAAGCTCAAATCTCTTTCCCCAAAAATCTTCTACCAAAAGTTTCATGGTATGAGGATAGCTTCTTCCTACAACCCAAAAATTTGCAGTTTTTGCAATACCTTCTACAGGGAGAGGTTTTACGGCAAGAACTTCAAAAGAGTTATATCCTCTTCTGTAAAAAGAAACTTTTACACCCAAAACCTTGTCATCAGGCAACTCAAGACCTTCTTCTGCAGGAATAGGCTTTTTGTTTAAAGGCTTTCCATCAAAAAGCCTTGCACTTATAATACCTTCATCTGCAGAAATTTTTGAAGTCCAAGTTCCTTCGGTTTCAAACTTCTCTATCGATACTTCCTTAATTCTCTGCTCGGCAGTATCAACGCCTATCGTTGATGGATCTGCAGTATCTACATTAGAAAAATTGTTATTTGAATTTTCCTGTGCAAAACAAAATACAGCCAATCCGATTAAAAATAAAACTACAGCAAAACGTTTTTTCATCTTATTTTCTCCTAATTATCGTTTTCTTTTTTTGTGCCGTTTTCACCGAACTCGGCATTAGAAAGTTCATAGCCGTCATACGAAGAAAAAGCTACATCGGTAAGGGCTTTAAACTCATCAAAGAATATTTTAAAATCATCAACTCTCTCGCTAGGTCTTGTTCTTATCCTAAAAGCAACAAAAGCCAATTTTCTTTTATTTCCAAGATATTTTGAAGACTGAGGAATATTTGTCGGAACAGTAACATGCATATTTTTCCAACCATTAAAGTTTACAAGACCCATGGGCAAGGCATGAGTTCTGCCTTCGCAGTCTCTTACTATTATTTCCAAATCGTAATAATATCCTGCACCCCAAACCCACATGTCAAAACGGTGAACATTTCCTTTAAAAGGAATTTCATAAGGTTCTTTTCCTTTTTCTCCATTCTTTGTCGGGAAAATATCAACCCAGTTATCACCCTTTCGGTTAAACTTAAACCAAATACCCAATGACTTTGCTTTTTCGTCATCTCCATTCATTATGCGTACCGGCCTAGGAATATCGTTAAAATATTGTAGTACCGGAAAACCTTCGGTAACAAATTTACTTCCTACGGCATGATATGCCCAATCTTGTCCGTCGGGATTATCGAACGTATCTACCATATACGTTTGATAATTAATCGACCCGCTTTGTTGTGCTGCAAGAGGCACTAATACGGACATAAACATCAAAATGATGCCAACAAAAACTAAACCGCCATGTTTCATTTATAACTCCTTTTGTTTTGTTTTGAATAATGTACTTTCTATTATATTGGAAAATTCATTATTTGTCAAACCAAACTTAAGATTTTTTTTGTAAAATACCTATACTATTAAAATATCGGCATTTTAACACCCTTTCTATAGGGTAAATTAAATAATAAACGAATTATTATCGACATTATATCAAATTTATGTTAAAGTATCAATTATGTTATGATAAAATTAAGCAATTTTTCCAAAGCAATAAGAGATCCTATATGGAATCATATCCGCTTAAGCCCGGAATTATACGAAATAACAAAGTCTGAACCGTTTTTAAGACTGTATAAGATAAAGCAGCTTGGACCTACAGAGTTGGTCTATCCGGGAGCAAGCCACACAAGGGCAGCTCACAGCATAGGAGTTTACAATGCAGCCTTAAAGATGCTTACACATTTTGCAGAAAAATGCCCCCTTCAATGGGTTACAAAACATGGAATAATGTCTTTTTTGACAGCTGCCCTGTTGCACGATTTAGGACATTTTCCTTTTACGCATTCTTTAAAAGAATTAAATTTAAAAGAACACGAAATTTTAACCGGAGAATTAATACTAAAAGAACCTCTTTTAAGTCTTTGTGCAAAAGCAGGGGCTTTGCCCGAACAAACGGCTGCAATAATCACAAAAGAAAAAAACTGCGGCACGGAAACCGTTTTTTTTCAAAAACTGCTTTCGGGCGTATTGGATCCGGACAAAATCGACTACCTTAACAGAGATGCCTTTTATTGCGGAGTTCCGTACGGAATACAAGATACCGATTTTATATTTTCGCAATTACTACCGGATAAAAAAAGCGGAATAAAACTAAATTCAAAAGCAATAATAAGTGTAGAAAGCGTCTTATTTTCAAAATATTTAATGTATAAAGCCGTATATTGGCATAAAGATGTTAGAATTGCAACTGCAATGATGAAAAAGGCAGTTTTTTTAGGCTTGGAACAAAAACAATTTTCAAATGAAGCTCTTTACAGTCAAGACGATTTAAGCTTATTCAATTTAATCGAAAAATGTAATTATGAAGAAAAAAACATAGCCTTAGATTTAAAAGAAGGAAGACTTTACAAAATAATATGCGAAATCCCTTTTGACGGCAAAAATAAACGACATGTACTTCTTGAAAATCTAGTAAAAAGAACCGAGACAGAAAAAAAACTCGCCGAGTTTATTTCGGTTAAGTCAAAAACCGTAATAGAGCCGCCTGAAATTATAATAGACATTCCGGAAAGAATATCTTTTGAATCCGATCTTTTTATCGAAGATGAACAAAAAAATTTTACACAAAGTTCTACGGTTTTTTCGGAAAATTTTATAAAAACACTTGTACCGTCATTAAGAAAAATCAGAATTGCCACAGCTCAAAAAAAATATCAAAAAATATCAAAACTTAAGGAATATCAGCTTGCGGATTTTTTAAATATAGGATAAAATATAATCATGTACGAAATTCGGATAATATCCTACACTACCGATTTTATTAATATAGCAAGAAAAGGAGCTGATTATGATTATTCATAACGTGATGGAAGATCTTATTTACACAGAAGTAAATAAGCTTTTTGATGAAGCAGAAAAACAAAATACCGACAATGCAGTATGTACTTGTATGCAGTGCAGAAGAGATGTTATGTGTTATGTTTTAAACCGTGTAAAACCACGTTATATAAAATCAGGCAGAGGTCTTGCCCATTTTTTAAAATTCGAAAAAGAAGAAAAAGCTCAAATTATAACGGATATTACGGCTCTTGCAATGGAAGGAATGCAAAGGGTTTTTAAAACTAAAAGACCGCATGAGTCCGATATAGACGATATAGATATTGAAGAAATTACAGGTTCTGCTTTTAATTTCCCGGCAATAACAGGAAAAATTTTAAACGGCAGAACTTTTAAACCTATGGAATCGGTTGTTGTAACCCTAAGACATAATAACGAAATAGTAAAACAAACAAATATTTTATGGGATAATCCGTATAAAATCTCTGATAAAACTCCCGGAATATTTACATTTTGTCCGAAGTCCATTGCTGCATCGGAAGACGAATTGGATAAAGAAAAAAAATTCGTCTTTGTAATAACAGCTTCAAAAGAAGGTTTTGAAACAGGCAACTTTTCTTTTGAGCTTAATTTAATCCCGGATAAAGAAAAGAAGACGGCTTTATCTTCTTCCGATTTTTATAAATTAAAAGACTTTCATCTTTTTGATAAAAACTCAAACAATGAAACATAAATTCGGTAAGTTTTTATAATCAGGAGAATAAAATGAAACCTAAAGCACTGGTATTACATGCAACCGGAACAAATCGGGATGCAGATGCCTGCACGGCGTTAAATCTTGCCGGAGCCTTGCCCGAAATAGTTCATATAAACAAACTCAAAGCAAAAGAAAAAAACTGGAAAGATTATTCCATTCTTGTAATTCCCGGAGGTTTTTCTTATGCCGACGCATTGGGAGCAGGAAAACTTTTAGCATTGGATTTGGTAAACTATTTTTTTGATGAAGTAAGCGAATTTATTTTTTCGGGTAAACCCGTAATAGGAATATGCAACGGCTTCCAAGCTCTTATAAAATCGGGTATTTTACCCGGTAGCAAAACAGAAAAACCGAAAAAGGACAGTTATAAAAACCGTAAAGCAACTCTTACCAATAATAAGCAGGGGCGATTCGAGTGCCGTTTTACAACTATGATTCCGCAAAAATCGGTATGTATCTGGACAAAAGATCTAAAAGGAAACATAAACTGTCCTATTGCTCATGGAGAAGGACGCTTTTTAACGGATAGCAAAGAAACGCTTGATACCATGATTAAAAATAAACAGATAGTCCTTGTATATACAAAAGACGGCAATTCGCCTGCAAACGGAGAATATCCTTATAACCCGAACGGCTCCATAGCCGATATAGCAGGTATTTGCAATAAACAAGGTAATGTTTTAGGACTTATGCCTCATCCGGAAAATAATGTAGTTGTTAGGGCGAGGGATAAAAAAGAAAAACAAAATAATTCTATGCTTTGTCTGGAAATGTGGAAAGCGGGAGTAAAATACGTAAAGTAAAATGTTTTGTACCAAATAAACCGATTAACAGGCTGAGCCTTTATCGGTTTTATTCGTACGAAGGCTTTAATACCTGCCGTTTCTCGGTAACGCTCTGCGTCGTAACAAAGGGTATTAATGTCGACTGTAACTACCTCGTCAAAAATATACATCCGTGTATATTTTTTACTGCGAGTTTTTTACAAAGCAAAAAACTCGTTTCTGTTTGGAACCACCGGCATCTGTGCCGGATTGCACATACAGTGTGAAACATTGAGTACTGTACCCCGATGCTCTGCGTCGGGATTGTTGATTCACACAGAGGATTAGACCTGTTCTGAAACTGAAGTTTCCGAACAGGTCTATTTAATACCCGGTCTTCTTGGTCTACGCTCTAAGCCGAAATTAAGGCAGCAATACCTTTTAAAAACAAATCTTGTAGCTTTGCAGCAAAATTGTTGATAATCAGTTTTAAAGAGTTATATTGAAAATGCCGATAAATAAGAGATAGAATTTTATTTATTGCAATCTTTTTGTGCTATAAGTAAGCTGTCCAAAACTATTAAAAAAGGTACAGGTAAAACCTTGTACCGGGAGAATTAAATGAAAAAAATTATTATACTTTTTACTTGCATTTTTCAAACCATGCTTATTTTTGCTCAGCAAGAATTACCTGCTCTAACTCAAAAAACCGGTATTTCCATAAGATTCTACGATAGAAGAATTTACTATCCGGGAGACGGAGATTCGGATCCTATTTTTGTACAAATTTCCATTACAAATAACAGTACGGAACCGCTCCGCTTCAAACTTGCCGATGACAGATCTTTTAGTGTAGATTTTTCGGTAATAAATACAAAAAACCGCAAACTAAATCATACGCCGAACTGGATAAGAAAAAGAAATACAAACAGACAAATATATTTTAGAGAAATTAGTTTGGAAGCAGGCGAAACCTATTCGTTTGTAGAAAATTTAAAAGATTATATCGAAATAAAAGATGCGGGTGTTTTTCTTTTAAATGCGGCATTCTTCCCCGAATTAAAACGTATGTCCGATAATTCCGAAGAAAACCTGCCTTCCAACCGGCTCAGTTTGGAAATAAAACCGGCTCCTTCCGCAGCCGCTTTGGGTGCTCTTCCCGTAAGTCAAGTTACGGGAGATATTCTGCAAGCAAGACCCATTCCGCCGGATCAAGTAATAACCTATCTTTTAACGGCAAGACAAAAATCTCTTTGGGAACAGTTTTTTCTTTACATGAACTTGGAAAAAATGGTTATGAGAGATCCTTCACGAAGTAAAAGATTTAAAACGGAATCCGAAGCCGGAAGAACAAAGATGATAGAACTTTATAAACATGAGTTAAGTCAGGAACGTGTGGATAAAGAAATAACGGTAATTCCTTCGGATTTTAAGGTAGAACATACTTCGTATACGGACTTACAAGCTGAAGTAAAAGTTGTAGAGTGGTTTGAGTACAGCAATTTTAAAGAAAAAAAACGGTTTACATATTTTTTATCTTCAAAAGACGGAATATGGACTGTCTATGATTATATAGTAGAAAATCTTGGAACAGAGTAGGAGATATATCAATGAAAATTTTATTGATCGCAGAGGATCTGGATTCCAAAGAAGAATTAAAACAGATTTTAACGTCATATAGTTTTGAGCTAATCCATTATAAATCTCCGATAAAAGCTTTGGACAATATTACGGAAATAATGCCCGAAGCTATTATCATAAATACCCTTGATTTTCCGCGTCATTGGAAGGTTATAACACAACATGTACGCTGGGATAATTCAAAAGAAAAAATATTAATTATATTGTTGACTTCGGAAAAATTTTCCGAATCCGAAGCATATAAAGCAATAAATACCGGTGTTCAAGGAATAATTAAACTCGGTACGGGAGGTTTTTCGGCTATACTTCCCGAAATAAAAAATATTTTAAGTAGATATTATACTTCAGAAACCGAAAAGACGGAAAAAATCGCATCCGATCATGTGCAATTTTTATTTACAAATCCTATAACGGAAACCATTATTACGGGAACAGTTAAACACCTTACAAAAGAAAGCATAATCTTTGCACCGGACACACTTGCAAGCGTGAGCGACATAGATACGGGAACATTACTGGATCAATGCTCTTTAAAACTGAATAATATTTTGATAATCCCAATATGCAAAATTGCTGCAAAAAGTTCTACACTTGAACTTTCTTTTGTAGACCTTTCCGAAAAAGATCAAACTCATATACAAAATTTCTTAAACGGTTAGACTATTTATAGCGGCTGCTTAAAACATAAATACGGTTTTCCATTAAATTATGTTCAGCCATCGCCTTTTTACATTCTTCTTCTATTTGGGGATCAACCCAAAGATATCCGAACATAGGGTCTACAAGTTCCGCCTGATATTTCATATTAAGCCATGCAGGGAAACATATCCATTTCCATGCAAGAAGTTTTACCGAATTATTGTAATAAGACGGAACCATTAAAGCGGCTTCATCAACGAGTTTTTCTATTTTGCGGTTAAGTTCTGCTTTTTCCGAATAATTTTTTGCAGTATCGTATTTTTCCAGCAAAGCATCAAGTTTAGGATCTGAATATCCAAAAAAATTATTAAATGTATATTTATCGGCATAGGAAGAATGTAAAAAAGAATAAGAATCCGGTATTCTATAACCGGTCATCTTACCCCACCATGCCTGATACTTTCCTGTTGAAAGCCTTTCTATAATACCCGATGAAAAATATTTAAATTCGATATTAACTCCGGCTTTTAAGGCTTGTGCATATAAATACCCGAAAAGTTCTCTTTCAAGCTCATCGGTATAAATAATCGTAAAAGAAAGTTCTTCACCATTTGCATTTACCAAAATACCTTTTGAATTTAAACGGTCATAACCGGCTTTAACAAAAAAATCGGCAGCTTTTTTAGGATTAAACCGGGGTTTTAAAATATCCGTATCATTAAAGGAATACCCTTCCCACTGCTGCCCTACTCCCAACGTATGAAGCCTTTTGTTTTCTCCGGAAAAAGCAATCTCCACAAGACCGTCCATATCCAAAGCATAATACATACCCTTACGCACAAATTCATTATCAAAAGGCTTTTCCCTTGTGTTAAAGAAAATCCCCGAAGCCCCGGAAACCGGAACATAGTTTGCATACCAAAGGTTTATAAAACCGGCTGTAACGTTTTGACTTTTTTCCGCTTTACGTCTTTCGGCAGGATTTTCCAAAGTAATCGTATCAAAAGCGCCCGAATAAAAATTTGAAAAGGCAGGATTTTTTCGTCCGGCTATTATACGGTAAAAAATCTCTTCAAAATTTGCAATTCCCTTAAAATGAGGATAACAATGACCCCACCAGTTTTTTACTTTTACAAATTTTAAACCATTGTTATAATCGTAGCTTTTAAGATAGTAAGGCCCCGTAGTAGGTTCAGCAACACGGTTATATTTGATAACCCAATCTTTAGGAACAATACCTCCGTAAAAATGTTCGGCAACCGGTTTAAAATTAGTCATATCCAAAAGCTCATAATCCGAAAAAGGCATATCCTTTAGAACCGTTACGGAAACACAATAATCATTTATTTTTTTTACGGAAAGTCTTTTAAATTTATAGTTTTTTACGGGGTCTACAATTTCTTTGGATTGGAAAAATTCCCAAGCAAAAACCCAATCGTCAGCGTTACAAGGCTTACCGTCCGACCAAAGCATATTTTCGTTTAACTTGTAATAAGCGGTTTTAGAGTTTAAATCCGCAGCCCAATGTGTCGCTGCAGACGGCATAAATTCCAATGTTTCTAACGACTGCCATAAAAAGGGCATTTGCGTGTTAAAAAGTTTTACACAAAGATCATCGGCTTCAGGCCCTGCATATCTAAAAGTATTCGGAATATCGTTTAAATACGCATAGAAACCCCCACCTTTTTTTAAGGCTTTGGAAGAATAATCCTTAGGTTCACAAGTATACCATTTTAAATAATCGGGAGTACCTTCAATCTTAAAATCTTCAACAAGAATTGGCGGACAAGAAAAATCCGGTAAGTTTTGCGATTCTTCCTCAATTATTTTATCATAAATATCACAAGCGGATTGTGTATGATATTCTTGGGAAGAACCGCTTTTTGCACATGAAAAAAGTATTAAACAAAAACCGTAAAAAATCGGCAGTAAGAACCTTTTTATCATACTATGTGACAAGCACACATGTGTCCGTCACCTAAATCGCGAAGAACGGGTTTTTCCGAATAACACTTATCGATTTTTTTGGAACAATTTAAGTGGAAAGGACAACCCGAAGGCAAATTAATAGGCGATGGAATTTCTCCCGTAAACGGAATTCTTCGCTGACGCTTTGTAGGATCCGTGTCCGGAATTGCCGCAATAAGAGCCTGCGTATACGGATGAAGCGGATTTTGATAAATATCGGAAGAAGTAGCCATTTCCATTATTGTACCGAGGTACATTACTGCAACCCTATCCGACATGTGGCGTACTACGTTCAAACCGTGAGAAATAAACAAAAGGGTAAGATGTCGCTTTTCCTGCATATCAAGCAAAAGGTTCAAAACCTGCGATTGAACCGAAACATCAAGTGCACTTACAGGTTCATCGCAAACTACAACCTGAGGATCAAGAGCTAAAGCACGAGCAATAGCAACACGCTGTCTTTGTCCGCCGGAAAATTCGTGCGGATATCTGTAATAAGCATCTTCCGGAAGCCCCACATCTTTTAAAAGTGTCATAACTTTATCGCGTCTTTCATTGGGGGTTAATTTTGTCTGAATAATAAGAGGTTCTTCAATAACATAGCCTACATTCATACGCGAGTTCATAGAATCGGCAGGGTCTTGGAAAATCATTTGAACATTACGTCTTACATCTCTTAATTTTCTTTCGGGCAAAGATTCTATATTCCGACCTTTAAACAAAACCTCTCCGGAGGTAGGTTTATAGAGCCTCATCATGGCACGGCAAAGGGTACTTTTTCCGCAGCCGGTTTCACCTACAAGACCGACGGTTTCTCCTTCATAAACTTTAAGCGAAACACCGTTTAGAGCGTGTACGACATTTTTTGTATATTTTCCTTGAGAAAATTCTTGTACTAAATTTCTTGCTTCAAAAATAGGTTGTTTTTCGGACATTATTCTATCTCCTTTGATCTAAAACAGCGAATTAAGTGACCGGGTTCCATTTCTTCCAATATAGGAGTATTGGAACGGCAATAATCGGTTGCAAGAGAACATCGCTCTGCAAAACGGCAAGTTGCAGGATATGCCCGCGGAGAAGGTACGGCTCCTTCAATATAAGGCAATCGGCTTTTAGGTTTCGAATTCATCTTGGGCATAGAAGCAATTAATCCGCGTGTATAAGGATGCCGTGGATTTTTAAAGATTGTATTAACATCGGCAGTTTCAACAATTTGTCCTGCATACATAACGGCAACAATGTCGCTGACTTCGGCAACAACACCCATATCGTGAGTAATATAAAGAACGCCCATGTTATTTTTTGCTTGAAGATCTTTTATAAGCGAAAGGATTTGAGCTTGAACGGTTACGTCCAAAGCGGTTGTAGGTTCATCGGCGATAAGCAGTTTAGGATGACCTGCAAGAGCCATAGCAATCATAACTCTCTGACGCATACCGCCTGAAAGTTGGAAAGGATAGTTTTTTAAACGCTGTTCCGCAGACGGCATTTCTACGTCTTTTAAAACGCTCAAGACATTTTCTCGTCTTTCTTCTTTTTTTATATCGGGACGATGAAGTTCAAAAACTTCGCCGATCTGTTTTTCGATTATATGAACAGGGTTTAAAGCAGTCATAGGTTCTTGAAATATCATAGCTATTTCGGAACCTCTAATTTTATACATATCGTCTATAGATTGCTCCAAAATATTTTTTCCGTCAAACCATATCTCTCCGTTTTTGATAACCCCGTAAGGTTGAGGTAAAATCCTCATAACAGATGACGCAGTTACACTTTTACCGCAGCCTGATTCTCCTACAAGTGAAAGGGTTTGCCCGCGGTTAAGTTTTAACGTTATCCTATCCAAAACTTCGGTAATTGCACCGTTAGGACCTTTAAAACCGACAGATAGGTCTTCTATTCTAAGAAGTTCTTCTCCATTCATAAAACATACTCCGATAAAACAAGGTATTTACCCTGCAAATTTTTATATTAAAACCGTACTTTAAAAAGTTGGCTCTACTTTTCAAGTTTTATTTTACACAAAAAAGCTACTAAAACAAATTTAAGGAAGTTATATTAAACAAAAACTAAACTTCCGCAAAAAGAGCAAAGCTCTTTTATTTTCACATAAACTAAAACCTTAACACAAAAAGGTTAAAACCTATATAAAATAAACATTATTAAATGGAGTAAAAGGTGCGGGGGAAAATCCCCACACCTTAACTTTACAGAAATTTATTCCGAAATATAGCGTTTACTGGGTTCCCAAACTCTGGGTTCAAAAGTTTTACCTTCAGCCATAGCTTTAAGAACTTCTTCGCGAATATCTTCATCAATCCACATATATTCCCAATAGTGCAAGAAAACATCATCAATATTGAATTTATAGTTACCCCACCAAGGCATCCTTATCCATTTCCATACACCGGCTCTTAAAAAATCAAGGTAATACCACGGAATAATAATAGCTTCTTCATGAAGAAGTCTTTCAATCTTTTTGTTGTTTTCGGCTCTTTCTTTAAGAGGCGGAGCTGACTCTTCCACTGCAAGAAGTTTTTCCATTTCTTCACTCCACCAGCCAAAAGTATTGTTTGTGCTTACTTTTTCTGCATTCGACTTAGCACAGAACTGCCAATAGGACGGCCAAGTTCTGGGAGCATAACCACCCCACCAAGCCTGATGTTTTTTGTTAAGAGCAGTTTGAAACATACCGCTTTCCATCATTTTTAATTCGATTTCTACACCGGCTTTTTTTGCCAATTCTTTAAGAATAGACAATCGTTCAGTGTGATGAGGAGCACTATAAATCAATTCGAAAGAAACTCTTTCACCTTTTGCATTTTGCAAAATACCGTCGCTTCCTACAATATCGTAACCGGCTTCTGCAAGCATTTTTCGTGCAGTATCCGGATTTGCGTCAGGCTTTCTAATAGAATGATCGTTAAAATCGACACCAAAATTAATTTGTCCTGTTCCCACATTATGCATTCTCTTATATTCGCCGTAAAGAGCTTGATCAATCATACCCTGCATATCGATAGCATAGTACATAGCCTGACGTACTTTTTTATTGCTGAACAAAGGAAACTGTGTGTTAAGTAGCATTCCGCCCATACTATTAACAGGAAGATAATTTACAACCCATCTGTCAATATAACCTTTGGTAATATTTTCGTGTGTAGCACATTTTCTCCATGTTGCAGGAATATTCATAGCGAACATATCAAGCTCACCTTTCCAGAAGTAATTTTCGACTATGTCCTGTCCGCCGGTAATAACCTTATATTCAATACGGTCAATATTACACTTATTTTTCCAGTGCGGATATTCATAACCCCACCAATCCTTTATTCTTTCTACAACAAGCATTTCACCCTGCACACATTCGGACTCTTTAACAATGTAAGGACCGTTTGTAGGTTCAATCTTCCAGTTATATTCTACATACCAATCCTTTTTAATTTCACCGTTAAAAAAGTGTTTAGGCCTTGGACGGAAATCATTGTTATCAACAAGTTCTATTCTAGAAAGCTGATTTGGTTCCAAATACTTTACTGCAACACAATAATCGTTAATCTTCTTTACTTCATATTTAGTATAATGATTATTATACCACGGATCATTTAAGTTAGGAGAGCAGAAAAATTCCCAAGCGAACACCCAGTCATCGGCAGTACAAGGAACACCGTCCGACCACTTCATTTTTTCGTTAAGTTTGTAGTAAACAGTCTGATTATCGGCACCTACAGCCCAGTGAGTTGCAGCAAGAGGAACAATTTCTTGCGTTTCATCATTAGTTCCTATAAAAGGAACATGCGGCCACATTAAATTTCTTGTACTAAGGTTTGATTCGGGACCTGAATATCTAAAAGTTGTAGGATATTCACCCAAAGACGAATGCAACGTTCCGCCCTTTTTGGTATCTTTTGAACCCAAATCTTTAGGATGACTGGTATACCAGACCACATCTTCGGGCATTCCCTCTACCTTTAAGCTCCTGTCTTCAACTTCAGGTGAAGTAAAATCGGGCAATCCGGCAGCTGTTTCTTCTGCCATAATCGCTTCGGCTTTAGCGACGGGCCCCTTTGCTGCTGCTCCGCCACTGCCCCCTTCTCCGCCGCAAGAAAGGACAAGAGTAAGAGCTACCGAAACCAAAAGGAATAACATAGTTATTCTTTTAAAAGTTTTCATAAAAATTCCTCCTCATAAAGAATTATAAATTAAAATCTATATAATTAACCCAATTTAAGGTTACTTATATACGGTAAACCGTCTTGGATCAAAAGCTTCGCGCAAGCCTTCGCCGACAAATGTAATCAAAACCAATACCGTAACAAATCCTGTTACTGCCGAAGAAAGAATCCACGGTGCTTCAGTATAAGTCTGCGTTCCGACATTTAAAAGCTCGCCCCAGCTGGGAGTAGGCGGCTGTAAACCGTAACCCAAGTAATCAAGCGAGGTTAAAGAACCGATACCGCCCGAAATAACAAACGGCAAGGATGTTACTATAAGAACAATAACGTTAGGCAAGATATGAACGGTAATTATACGCCACGTACTGGCACCCATCGAACGGGCTGCCAAAATATAATCACGCTCACGTTCTCTGTATGCCATAGCTCGCATATCCCATGTTTTTCCGCTCCAGCCAAATGCCATATTTATCAATACAAACATCAAAAACGTAGGCTTAAATATAGAAGCTAAAATCATAATCATATAAAGATAGGGAATGCGTTCCCAAATTTCTATAAACCTTTGGAAGAGAGTATCGAAAAGACCGCCAAAATACCCCATAGCTATACCGATTATTGTTCCCATAAAGTATGTTGCCGCGGCAACCAAAAGCGAAAACGACATAGCAATTCTAAAGCCATAGAACAAGCGGGCAAAAACATCACGACCTATTCTGTCAGTACCTAAAATATGTCTTGTTTTAAATGAAGGAGCTACAGGATGGAACATTTGCCCCTTATCACCTTTTGCAAAACGGATGGTAAGCACCTGACCATTACCCAAGTCGAGCCTATTATCAGCAGAACCTACTTTATGCCAAATATAGTCTTGTACATTTGAAGATTCGTTTGAAGAAGTCTTATTAACAGCCACACCGACCCAGTTTCTTACTTTAGAGGGAAAATCGGATAAAGGATGTTTTGTATTTGCAGAATCCGCAAATTTTATCCATGTATATTTACCATCCTCCATTTTAACCGCACCTATCGAACCTACAGGAATCCATTTATAATCGTCAGGATTATCCATAGGCAAAGCATCTTTAGACGTAATTGCAACACCCATTATAGGGGTACCTATAAAAGTAAGACTTAAAGGAGCCCGAGCCATATCCGTTTCATAAGGATTGTAAGGAATAAGAGGCATCAAGAGCCAGCCTCTTTTTGTTTCCGTCAAATGCTTTTTAAATTCACGATAGTTTAACTCAAGTTCATTTTCAACTCTAAAATTAAAATCCTGAGCCAGCAAAATCTTACCATAAGTCGGAAAATAAATTTTTCCGTCAACCTTCATAATTAAAGGTCTGTTAGAAATAAAAAGCTCGGCAAAAAGAGATAAAATATACAAACAACTTATAAATATAAATGAGAATTTTGCTTTTTTTATCTCTCCGAAACGTTCAAATCTTTTCTTTGTTAAAGGATCAAGCCTAAACCTACCTCTAAAGACACCCCAATATTCTTTTACCAGTTCAAAAAACGGCACAGATTTAATATCTACACTCTTTTCTTCCATATTACTCACCTAACCTTATACGCGGATCTACAGCCGAAAGGATAAAATCACTTAAAACGTTACCGACCAAACTTAAAAGGGAAACTATTACCAAGTAACCCAAAACAACGGGGTAATCTCTATCCACAATAGCATTAAAAGAAAGAAGCCCCATTCCGTTTATGTTAAAGATTTTCTCAATAAGAAATGCACCGGAAAAGAAAATAGTAAGAAGACCACCCAAACCGGCAGCAATCGGTATTATACTGTTTCTAAAAGCATGTTTCCACATTGCATCTTTAAAGGTCCTACCCTTTGCAACTGCCGTTTTTACATAGTCTGAAGCCATGTTTTCCATTAAATTGTTTTTCATATACATGGTCATAACCGCAAATGAACCTATAACATAAGCAATCATAGGAAGAAACATGTGTTTTATATTATCAAAAACTTTTTGAAAAAAATTCATACTCATATAATTACGGGAATAGAGACCGCCTGAAGGAAACCAAGGCAGAGTAAAAGCAAATAATTGCAATAAAATAATAGCAACTATATAACCCGGAAGAGCATAACCTACAAATATAACTATGGAAGTAGCATTATCAAATCCGCTCCTATGCCTAAGAGCTTTTTTTACACCCAAAGGGATACATATCGAATAGACCAATATGAGCGAAATTATACCGAACCGCAACGAGATAGGAAATTTACTTACAATCATTTTAACTACAGGGTCATTATATTTTGTAGAACGTCCCAAATCTCCGCGGAGAAGACTACCCATCCACTCTAAATACGCTATAGGCCAAGGTTTATCAAAACCGTAAAAAGCAGCCAATTCTTTTAAAGCCTCTTCGTTTAGAGGCTGAGAATCCTGCCTGCTATTCTTTCCGCTTTTTTTACCGTCATCGGCAAGTAATCTGGACGTAATAGCTCTTTCCATCGGACCGCCCGGAACAAAACGAGTTACAGCAAAAACTACTAAGGTTATACCGATAAAAGTAGGAATTATAAGTAATAACCTTCGCACGAAATAATTATTCATTTATGCAGCTCCAAACCAAATATTCAGTGCAGCCTCTTTATTTTTGTATTTAACCCAAAATAACGGCTACCGTGCCTATAAGTATACCACTTTATAAAAAAAAAGTCTATAAAAATAAGGAATAAATATTAAAAAATGTCCTAAAAATAAAAAAAATGCTTGTTTTCTTATTTTAAAATCCAATAAGTTTGTTTATTTCAGATATTTATTATTTTTATCTTACTCTTTATTCTTAAACGGTAAAGATAACATGTTTTAAATTGCATCGCTTTAGCTATGTCGGCTTTTTTCTCTTAATCGGATAATATCTTTACTTCTTCTCCAACATGATATTTAATTACTCCATTTTCTATTACCGGAGAATATTTATTCCCAACATTACTTTCAATAATTGATATTTCTGTTTGTTTAACATTATATTTTTTTAAAATAATTTGAGAACTTAATATTTCCTTTTTATCTTCC
>CAUTTN010000003.1:0-36497 GCA_963541225.1 uncultured Treponema sp. | reverse complement strand
CACAAACTTCAGATAAATAATTTAATTTTTATGCTAGACAATTTATAAAAAACTACTAAAATAATTATGGGTGCTAAAAAAACAGTTTTTTTAAAGGTGCCCTTATAAAATTTGTTTAATCCTATAAAATTTGTACAAAAAATATTGGGACGGTAAGATATTTTTTTTATATAATTTCCATAACATTACAGGAGGAAAGATGAACAGTATTCAATCATTTAACAGGACAATAGACTACATCGAAAGTACTCTCGATGCTGAACCGGATGAAAAAGAAATTATGAATCTATCCCGATATTCATATCCTTTGTTCAGCAGGATATTTTCGATACTGGTCGGTTATCCTTTAAATGAGTATATCCGTTTGCGAAAGCTGAGCCGCGCTGCCGCCGATTTAAGAAACGGCAATGAGAAAGTGATAGATATAGCATTTAGGTATGGCTATGAATCGCCCGATTCTTTTGCTGCCGCTTTTAAAAAATTCCACGGCGTAAGTCCGAGCGAAGTGAGGAACGGAAAAAGCTTTAAATTATTTTCTTCTGTAAAATTATCTTTAACCGTTAATGGAGGACAAACTATGGAAATTAGAATTGAAAAGAAAAAAGCGTTTTCGATTGCAGGCTTATGCATTCAGTCTAATCAAACAACCGATTTCCCGAAAGTGTGGAATGATTTATTTAATAAGGCTTCTCATGAGGAACTTATTACTATGGGAAACGGGCAAAGCTACGGTTCATGCTATGAGGTAAAAGATTGCAATTCCTTTAATTACATGGCAGGATATGATTGTACCGACGAGCAAAAAGCCGAAACATTCGGTTTATCCGTCATGCACATTCCCGAAGCCGAGTACGCTGTCGTACAATTAAAAGGTCCAGTGCCCGACTGTATTCATCAAGGCTGGAAATATGTTATGGATACTTTCTTCCCGGAACAGGGTTATCGGCACGCCGGCACTCCCGATTTTGAAGTTTACAAAGAGGGAGATATGTACGATAAAAATTACAATATGGAATTGTGGGTACCAATCATAAAATAGTAATTGTGCCGGTATTTTGCTTGTAATAGGGATAAGGTGAAGACCGTTATTTTATAAGCAAATGCAAAACAGAAAATAATGTTAGCAATTAATACGATTGGAATTATAAATATGTCATGGCTCATTTGTTTGAATGGATTACGTTTTCGAATGATTAATTAATGTCATTGCGTATAATCAAGATTTTCAAGAGATGGTAATATTGATATATTCAATGAAAAAATTATGCCAAAAATAAAAAACGTAAACGAATCGGGAGTGCAGTATCAAAATAATGGTATAATAACTTCAATCTTAACAGCTAATAAATACAGATAAAAGCGTCCCTATACAACGGATGGTGGAATCTCCGCTTGGTGTCCTGTACACAGCACCGTTTAACATGCGAATTAAGCTGACGGCAAAGTTCAAAAGCCTTTCGGTTTTCTTACTTCTTGCAGTTTATCCGCAGCCGGTTAATATGGATGTATTAAACTTTACGCACAAATAAAAAAAGAGGAAGTTTAAAACTTCCTCTTTTTAAGGATTAAGATAAACCGGCAATGGAGCGTTCGGATATAACCCCTCCGAACAAATCAAACAAATTTAAATTAAATCTGCAAATCCGAAAAATGCCAATGAAAGAAGAGCTGCCGTTATAAACATAATCGGAGTTCCTTTTAAAAATTTCGGAATAGGAGCGTTATCGACTCTTTGTCTAAGACCTGCTAAAAGTAAAAGCGAAATCATAAAGCCGAAAGCCGCTCCGGCTGCATAAACGAGTGCTTGGACAAAACCGTAACCTTCATTTATAACGTCTATCGTTACGGCAAGAATCGCACAGTTTGTCGTAATAAGTGCAAGATAGACACCCATCGAACTATAAAGTGCAGGAGCCGCTTTTTTTAAATAAAATTCTACCAGCTGCACCAAACTCGCAATTACCAAAATAAATATAAGCGTTTGTAAAAAATGTAAATTAAGCGGAATTAAAACATAATTGTAAATGGGAAAGGTTACTGCTGTAGCCAAAAGCGTAACAAAAAGTACTGCCCAGCCCATACCTACCGATTTTTTTACATCCGATGACATTCCTATAAAAGGACAAAGAGCCAAAAAGCGTATTAAAACAACATTTTTTACAAGTATTGCAGAAAGAAAAATCTTTGCCAATTCGGTTATTGTTTCCATAATTTACGCCTCCTCTTTTGCAGGTTGTTCCTGCACTTTTTCGGCAGCGGTTTCTTTTATATCTTTTTGCGAAACCGTATCTTCCGTTTTTTGCACCTTAACTTTTCTGGGTTTTTGTCCGGAAGTAATTCTTTTTATAAGCATATTAAGCGATATCATCATACCGAAAACAAAAAAACCTCCCGGTGCATTTGCAAAAAATCTTATATGATAATCTTCTCCCCAAAGATTTATCCCTGCAAAGGAACCGGCTCCTAACATTTCTCTTACTGACGAAATCATCACCAAGACTATTGTGTATCCTAAACCCATACCCAAAGCATCTAAAACGGAAAAACCTGTTTTTTCTTTGGAAGCAAAAGATTCGACCCGTCCCATAATAATACAGTTTACAACTATCAGCTTTATAAAAAGACCCATTGATTCCGAAAGAGCCGGTGTATAAGCCTGCATAAGTAAATCGACTATCGTAGTAAAAGAAGCTATAACAATAATAAATACCGGTATTCGTATATCGTTGGGTATAAGCTTGCGGAACATACTTATTATAAGTTCGCTCATTACGATAACAAAAGTCATTGCAACACCCATACCCAAACCGTTTAATACACTTGTGGTAACGGCTAATGCGGAACAAAGACCTATCATCAAAACCAATAGAGGATTGCTCTGTATAATTCCGTTTGTAAAAATACGGATATTTTTCATTTATTATTTCCTCCTATTGATTTTTTGAAATATAATTTTGTGCGGCTGCTGCACCGGTTTTGACTATAACGGCAACTCCGTTTGAGGTAATAGTTGCACCGCCTATTGCATTTATATCATCATTTACGATAAAAGAAGAATTTAAAGCCTTTCCGTTAAATTGACCTATAAAAGGTTCTTCGGCGGCTTTGCTTCCAAGTCCGGGAGTGTCGGTTAATTCAAGAAACCGGATATTTTTTATGGTATTATCAAGATTAACCGCCAAAAGAATAACAGCCTTTGCATAGGTGGCTCCTTCCATAGTTACTGTAAGCCCTATAACCTTATCGTCCTTTAATGCGGCAAAAGCATTTTGCAGCTTTACTTTTTCATCAGTCCACAAAAGCTCGCCGGTAATTTCTTTAAACTTTTCCGCTTCGGGAAAAACAGCTTTTAAAGCGGCATTTGCTTTGTCGGCTTTAACCTGAGCTATTTTAGGTGCCGTAAAATTATATACTGCTGCAAGTGCCAAACATGCAACAACCGTATAAACCGAAAGTGTAATAGCCAATTTCATCGTTTGTTTCATAATTATACTCCTTTTAAACCGATTTTTTTTGCGGTTTTACATAACCGTATTTGCGTTTTATAAGTTTATCCAAAAAAGGTACTACCGCATTCATTATTAGAATACTGTACATAACACCTTCAGGCATTCCGGAAAAAAGACGTATAAGAGCAGTAATCAAACCGCATCCTATGCCGAAAGTAATTTTACCTTTAGGTGTTACGGGACTTGTTGTATAGTCGGTAGCCATAAAAACGGCTCCGAACATTAATCCGCCCGACATAAGGGTTAAAAGAGGATCAATACCTGCTATAGCGGTAATGCCTACGGTTGTAATAATCATTGCCGCCGGAGTTTTCCAATCTATTACTTTTTTGACGATAAGATAAATAAAACCCAAAAGAATAAGAAATGTACTGGTTTCTCCTATACATCCTGCATGATCGCCTAAAAAAAGTTGGCGGTACAAAACGAGAGAAGAACCTAAATCAAGTTTATCGGCAATTTGCGAAGCACTTAGTACAACACCTTCTTTTATATTTATCATTGAAAGAGGGGAGGCTGAACCCATTGCATCGAGCAAAGAATTTTCGGGGCTGACCCAACTTGTCATCGCTTTGGAAAAACTTATAAACATAAAAGCTCTTCCTGCAAGGGCAGGATTAAAAGGATTGGCACCCAAACCTCCGAAAAATTCTTTTGCCACGACTATTGCAAAAAAAGAACCCAAAATAAGCATCCAAACCGGTACTGTAGGAGGGACAACCATTGCAAGCAAAAGGCCTGTTACGATTGCAGAACAATCCTTTATTCTTACCGCTTTATAGCAAATAAACCTGAATAAAGCTTCAAAACCTACACAACATAATACCGAAACGGCTAATCTTATAAGGGCGGGAATTGAAAAAAGATAAATTCCGTAAAGAGCTATCGGCGTAAGAGCGATTATAACATGAAACATAAGCTCTTTTGTATTTACAGGAGTTACTACATGAGGTGCAGGAGACATAAATATCTCATTTTTATCCGATTCTGCCATTTACATTGCCTCCTTTTTTTGTTCTAATTTTGCTTTTTTTGCAGCTTCTTTGGCTTCTTTCTTTTGTTTTTCTTCTCTTAAAATTTGCTTTCCTACTTTAAACCTTTGAACAAGTTTAATGCGGGCTGGGCATGTATAGGCACAAGTTCCGCATTCTACACAATCCATAAGACCGCAGCGGACAGCTTCTTCCAAATTACCCGACTTTAATGCTCTGACTATCAAAACGGGTGCCAAGTTACAACTGCAAACGTCAACACATTTTGCACAGCCTATACAAGGACTTTCTTCTTCAAGCGAAATTTCTTCTTTTGTCAAAAATAAAACACCTGAAGTATTTTTTTGAATAGGGAAATCGGCATTTTTCATGGCAAAACCCATCATAGGTCCGCCGGAAATTATTTTCATAACGCCGTGCTTTAACTGAACTATAGACGGAATTAAATCGCCTACGCAAGTTCCTATAGGTGCTACGATATTTAAAGACTTTTCGCAGGCTCCTCCGCCTAAAGTTAAAGCTCTATCTATAAGAGGTTTTCCCATTCTGAAAGCCTCCGAAATAGCTTTTAAAGTTCCGACATTTTGAATAATACAGCCAATCTGAAAGGGAAGTCCCCCCGAAGGAATTTCCCGTCCTACAACAGCATCGGTAAGCGTTTTTTCGCCTCCTTGCGGATATTTCGTCTTACAAAGCTGTACGGAAATATTGGTATTTTTGCCGGTATTTTCTCTTTTAAGTTTTTCGATTGCCTTTTCTAAAATGGGAACCAAATTGCTTTTATTATCTTCAATGGCAATTATACCGCTTGAAGCATTCGTTATATGCATAACAATCATAAGACCGTCTGCAATATCGTCTGCATGAGCAAACATAGTTGCAGCATCGGTACAAAGATAAGGTTCGCATTCCGCTCCGTTTGCAATTACATAATCTATTTTTGTTCCGGCAGGCGGACTTAATTTTACGTGAGTCGGAAAAGATGCCCCTCCCATGCCTGTAATACCGGCATCTTTAATTCTTTTTAAAGCATCTTCATGCGAGCTGTTAAAAGGATCCAGCGGAGGCATAAATTCTTCTCTATTTTCTTCATCAATTTGAATAAGAATACAAGGATTTTCGGTATTACCGGTAACAAGATGAGGTTCTATTTTTTTTACGGTACCCGAAACGGAAGAATGGACAGGAGCCGACATAAACTTATCTGATTCGGCTATTTTTTGCCCCCTTGCTACTTGGTCGCCTACCTTCACAAGCGGACTATTAGGCACACCGCCTTGTGTGATAGGAATCCAAACCATATTATTTGCAGGTTTTACCGACAGCACTTCGCTTTCGGGTAAAACCGCTTTGTTCTCAGGCGGATGAACGCCCCCTTTAAATGATTTTATACCCATATTTTCATTCTATAGAATACTTACAATACAGTCAATAGGCAAAAGAAGAATTTTATATGAAAGTTAGTCACAAATCGTATGTGTTTTTAAACACTGTAAATGACACTAAACGAATAAAGATATTATTAATTCAAGGAAAAACCTGGTTCAATCCATATTTTTATGCCGAAGCCCCTGCAAAAAAGCATCAATTTTACATTGAATAAATCCTTTCAATATGCTATCATAAAAACATGGCTCATTGTATATCGCCGGAAGCGGAAAAAATACTTGATAAAGAATTTAAGGTCTTGGATAAAGGGTTTGTAAGACTTGTCGATTATATGGGGACAGATGAAAGAATTGTTCAGTCTGCACGCGTTTCATACGGTAAGGGAACAAAAACCGTAAGGGAAGATGCCTCATTAATAGACTATTTACTTAGAAACAGGCATACATCGCCGTTTGAACAAGTCATTTTAACTTTTCATGTAAAACTGCCTATTTTTATAGCCAGACAATGGATCAGGCATAGAACCGCCCGTTTAAATGAAATATCGGGGCGGTATTCCGTACTTAAAAGCGAATTTTACATTCCCGAAGGCTGCGATATAGCTTTTCAAAGTAAGGACAATAAACAGGGAAGACAAAAAGAAGCTGTTCCCGAACAAATGCAACGCGAGGTTATCGCTTTGTTGCAGGAACAACAAGAAAATTCGTATAAGGCTTATGAAGAACTTTTAGATAAAAATATTGCAAGAGAGCTTGCAAGAATAAATCTTCCGCTTTCAACATATACCGAATGGTATTGGCAAATAGATTTGCATAACCTTTTTCATTTTTTACGGCTGCGTACTGATTCTCATGCACAAAAAGAAATAAGGGTTTATGCGGAAGTTCTTCTTGACATTTGCAAAAAAGTTGCGCCTATGGCAACGGAAGCGTTTGAAAGACACGAAAAAAACGGAGCCTGTTTTTCTTCAAAAGAATTACAAGCTATAAGAAATTTATTGAACGGAAAAAAAAGCGGTTTGGACGAAAAAGAAACAAAACTTTTTAACGAAAAACTTAAGATAGGTAATTAAATTATATAAAATGAAAATACGGGACAATATTGCGTTTTTTACTTTTGCATTAAGTCTTTTTACTTTATTCTTACATCGGTTTTACGATGAAAGATTTGTTCGGATAATAATTCATTTCACGGATTTGTTAATCTTTATCTTTATACTTGCGGAAACTTTTTTACCGGCAAAGGAAGAAAAATATATAAGAAAATATTTTCAAAAAAATGCCGTTTCTTGTATTTTGACCTTAATTTTTTGTACGGTTTTTGTATATCTAAAGTTAAAAATCATTTTTGTAAACAATCCTCAGGAATTAAATCTTATTTTTTCACTTTTTAAAAATATATTTTTGGCGGCTAAAGTTATTCAAAAAATAAAGCAAAACTCAGGGCTTACAAAAAAACTCATATCTAATCCGGCGAGAACTTTAATAATTTCTTTTTTGATGGTTATTATAATAGGTTGTTTTTTGTTAATGCTGCCTGCCGCTTCAGCAAAACAAAGACCTTTGGATTTTTTAACTGCCCTTTTTACGGCTGCCTCTGCCGTTTGTGTTACGGGATTAAGTACAATAGATATTTCCACCGAATTAAGTGTGACAGGCAAATTTATTTTAATTTCACTTATACAGATAGGCGGCTTGGGCATTATGGTTTTTTCTTTTTTTGGAATGCTCGCATTTAGAAAAAAACTATCCGTTGCAGATAAAATTACGGTTTCGTATATGGTAAGCGAAGATGATATGTCGGGTTTATTTAAAGCCCTTAGAGTTATAATTTTTTCGACATTTTTAATAGAAACAATAAGTGCCTTATTCTTATTTATTGCGTTTTCAAAAAAAATAGGTTTCGGAATAAAGGCTTTAGGTTTTTCTTTTTTTCATTCGGTTTCGGCATTTTGCAATGCAGGATTTGCTTTATTTTCAAATAATCTTGAGTCCTTTACCGCCGATCCGCTTATAAATTTTACCATTGGTTTTACAATAATTTTAGGAGGAATAAGTTTTGCGGTAATTTATGATATAACCGGAAAAATGACCTCAATTTTAAAAAATATCTTCTTTAAGAAGAAAACGGCTCCTTATTTTTTGTCGTTCAATGCAAAAATTATTTTAACGATGACTTTAATCCTTCTTTTAATATCTTTTATTCTGTTTTACTTACTTGAACATACAAATACTATGAAAGATTTTTGTTTGGGTAAACAATATTTGGCGGCTTTTTTTCAGGCTGTAACTTTAAGAACCGCAGGATTTTCTACTATTTCGTTTTCGTCGTTAAGGAATTCCACTTTGCTTTTTATGATATTTATAATGTTTATAGGCGGTGCTTCAGGAAGTACGGCAGGAGGAATAAAATTGAGTACGGTTGCAGTTGTAACCGCTTTTTTTAAATCGTTTTTACAAAATACCGATGCCATAGTTATAAAAAAAATGACAATCCCCGAAGAACAGGTAAAAAAATCTTTTTTAATATTCGGTTTCGGACTTTGTGTAATTTTTACGGGCATATTTTTACTTACCGTTACGGAAGATATTCCGTTTTTACCTATAGCATTTGAAACCGTTTCCGCCTTTGCAACGGTAGGTCTTTCTACCGGGATTACGGGTTTATTAAGCAGCGCAGGTAAAGTTGTAATAATTTGCCTAATGTTTATAGGCAGGGTAGGCCCCCTTACAATTTTAACTGCGGCAGGAAAAAAGCGGAGAGATAACGCAATAGAATACCCTTACGGAAATATAGCTGTAGGCTGATTTTGTCTACCCCTTGCAAAAAAGCCCGAAATCGTTTATACTTTTCCCCTATGCTTGATATTAAAGACTGGGAAACCGAAAAATTCGGCGAATTATTTGACGATGAAATTCGAGTTTTACAAAGACGGAGATTAAATGACCCCGGCTGCACTGTTTCAGACTTACAGGGTACATTAGATGCTCTGTATATCCTTGAGGGAAATAATATGGCGGGCAGAAGCCGTGTTCACGAAATTGCTCTTTCGGCTTCTATTGCTGCTTATGAAAAGTTTATTGATGACTGGAAAAATGAAAGTATTTAAGATAAGTTTTATTCTTACCGTTTTATTATTTTATTCTTCGTGTTCGATAAAACAAATGGCGTATAAATCGGTTGCAAATGCTATGGCTCCGTTGCCCGAACAAAAAATTAAAATAAAGCCGTCTGCCGATGCTCCTAATCCGGCTGTTGTTTTGACGGGGGAAGACGATGTAGAGCTTGTAGGCAATGTTTTTCCCGTTATATTAAAATTATACGAAGCGATGGCGGTTCAAGATCCCAAACACAGAGGTTTGGCTGTAATGACCGGTCAGCTTTATGTAACTTATGCAAATGTTTTTGTGGAAACTCCTGCCGTTTATCTTTCCGATGATGAATTTGATAAAAAAAATGCGGCATTGTTGAGAGCAAGAAAGTTTTATCTGAAGGGTGCCGATTTTGCTTTGTCGGCTTTGGATACTGCATATCATGGTTTTAAAGAAGCCGTTTTTTCGGATAAGGCAGAACTCATTTCTTTCTATATGAAAAAATGCAAAAATTATGATGTCGAGGCTTTGTATTGGGCAGGAGCCGGACTTTTGGCAGCTTTTGCAATAGACCCTCTTGCTTCCGATGCTGTACAATCTGCGGCAGGTGCCGTTGCAATGCTGGAAAGAGTTTGTTTGCTGAATCCCGATTATGATAAAGGAGCCGCTTGGGAGATTTTGACCAAATTCTATGCAGCAGCACCGGAGGGCTTAGGCGGCGGTGCGGAAAAAGCTATGACTGCTTATAAAAAAGCTCTTTCTCTTTCAAACGGAAAACGACCGTCAATTTATGTAACTTATGCACAGTCTTTTTGTATTCCTGCACAGGACGGAAAAGGTTTTGATGAAGCTTTGGAAAAAGCTCTGTCAATAGATCCTGAAACCGATCCCGATAACCGTTTGGTTATAACCTTGTCGCAAAATTATGCAAAATGGCTTAAAGAACATAAAGAAGATTTTATTTTAGGAGATTAATTTCATTATGAAAAAGAAATTTACTTTTATTGCGTTTTTTATATTCCTGTTATCCGGTGTTTTTGCTCAGCAAAAAATACAGTTAAAAATAGCAACTCTTGCTCCGGAGCGTACTCCTTGGGATATCGAGTTAAAAAAACTTGCTCAAGAATGGAATAAAATTACAAACGGGCAAGTAAGTGTTAAATTTTTACCTATGGGTGTGCTGGGGGGAGAAAAAGCCGCTATTCAAAGAATTAAGACTACACGTCACGGGCAAAGACCTCAGATGGACGGAGCAATTTTAAGTGCAGTCGGTTTAAACGAACTTGCTCCGAAAGCTCAAATTTTTACTCTTTCGGCTCCTTTTTTAATACAAACCCAAGATGAACTTGATATTGCATTAAAAAAATACGGTCCCGTTTTTGAAAGCGAAATCCAAAAGACGGGATGTAAACTTCTTACATGGTCTAATGTAGGTTGGCTTTCTTTTTATACAAAAGATTCTTATACTTCACTTTCCGAACTAAAGAAAATAAAAACTATTTGTTCAAATGATACAAAGGATATGCCGGCCGTTTTAAAAATTCACGGATTTAATGTAGTAGTGGTACCTCCCGAAAAATTTAATCAAGCTTTAAGTAGTACTTCGGGATCCAAAGGTTTTTTATCGGTTCCGCTTGTTGCTTACGGTTTGGGAATTTACAAAGATATAGATTATATCCTTGATACGAGGTTATGTCCCGTAATGGCAGGTTTGGTTATTTCCGATGAATCTTGGGCATTAATTCCCGATAAATATAAGCCTGCAATGCTTAAAGCTTTAGAAAAAATGACAAAAGATTTAAATAACAGGCTTGAGGCTTTGGAAAAAGAATATTTTGGAAAGATGACTTCTGCCGGAATAAAAATGATTCCGCTTAATAAAAAGCAAAAAGAGGACTGGAATAATGAGTTCCAAAATGATATGGACAAAGTTTATAAGCAGCTTCCCGGTGTAGTAAATGTAACTGTATACGATAAAATTTCCGAATTGCTTAAATCTTATAGAAAGTAGGAATTGTTTATTATGCGAAAGGGATTAGAAGTCTTTGTTTTAGTACTTGCAGCCTGTTTGGTTGCAATGGCTTTTTTTATCCGTATTTTTGCCGGTTTAGGCGGTTCAATACTGGAAACCGATAGGCTGATTTTACAGCTTGTTTTTGTTTTTGCTTGTTTTTCAGGTATTATAACATCTGCCCATAATAAACAGCTTAATATTGAAGTTTTAAGTTTGTTTTTTAAGTCTGATGTACAAGTATTAATTAAAAATGTTATTTCGGCAATTAGTATTTTGGTTTTGACGGCTATCTTCTTTTCCGTTTTTCCTAATTATATAGTTCTTGAGTCTTCAGACGATAAAATTTTTTATATTCCCATAAAAGTATTTTTTTCGGCTTTGCCGATTATGTATGCCGCAATTTTGATAATTGAGTTAAAAAAGGCTGGATGTATTTTTGCGAAGATTATAGGTTTTGTGCTTGGTATTTGTGTAAGTACAGGTTCTTTGGCAAGTATATTAGAGATTTTTTTTATAAATTCTTATCCCGATATAGTTTCTTCAAAAATTTATGAGTTTTTTAATTCAAGTTTTTTGTTTATGCAGGAACTTTCCGCTGTTTTAATTTGGCCTTTTATTGTGGTTTTTATTGTTTTGGCTTTGTTCGGTATGCCTCTTTATTTGGTTCTTTCAGGAGTTGCCTATTTTTCATTTATGCAGTCGGGTGGTTTTGTAGAATCGGTTCCTATGGAAGTGTACCGTATTTTAACCGATACTTCAATTGCGGCAATCCCCTTGTTTACTATTGCAGGTTATCTTTTGGCAGGCGGAAGTGCGGGAAAACGGCTATTGGATTTTGTAAAGAGTTCCATAGGATGGATACGCGGCGGAGCCGTAATAGCGGCTGTTTTGGTCGCTACTTTTTTTACTACTTTTACGGGAGCTTCGGGGGTTACGATTTTAGCATTGGGCGGAATTTTGAGTGTAATTCTTACAGGTTCCGGGTATTCCGAAGATGATGCAGAGGCTTTGATTACTTCTTCAGGTTCGATAGGTATTCTTCTTCCGCCGAGTTTGGCTGTTATTGTTTACGGGGCTACAAATTTTATGACCGTAAATATTTTTGATCTTTTTAAAGGAGCTTTTTTACCCGGTATTATTTTAGCATTTTCTATGATTGTAATAGGTTTTGTAAAAGATAAAAATAAAAACAGAACTAAATTTTCTGCATCCGCTCTTAAATTCGGTTTTAAAAACAGTTTTTTTGAACTTCTTTTACCTGTTTTCATCGTAATAATTTATTTTTCGGGATTTTTTTCTCTTTTTGAAACGGCGGTCTTTGCAGCAGCCTATGCCTTTGTTTTGGAGGTTGTTATACGCAAAGATTTTACTCTGAAAAAAGCGGCGGCTGTTGTGCTTGAAAGTATTCCGGTTGCAGGCGGTATTCTTGTAATTATAGGTGCTGCTAAAGCTCTTGCCGTATTTTTGGTTTATGCAGGTGTACCAGATTTATTGTCGGAATTTGTATTAAAATTTGTAAGTTCAAAGTATTTATTTTTGCTGTTACTGAATATTTTGCTTTTATTTGTAGGCTGTATAATGGATTTATATTCCGCAATATTGGTTGTTTCGCCTTTGATAATTCCTGTAGCAGAAATGTTTGGAATTCACCCTGTGCATACCGGAGTAATTTTTTTGACCAATCTTGCATTAGGTTTTTTAACTCCTCCTATAGGCATGAATCTTTTTATTGCAAGTTATACGTTTAAAAAATCTATACCAAGAATAATAAAAAACATCTTGCCATATCTTGCCGTTCAGTTTATAATTTTATTATTGATTACTTATATTCCATGGTTTAGTACGGCTTTTATAGGAGGAATAGAATAGGCTTTGCCTATTAGTCTTTTACGATGAAAATTTTATGCTGTGGTAATATTTACCTAAATGCCTATTATAAAATTGTTAAAAACTAAATTATATTTTATGGAGGAGCTATGATAGAAACATCAACTCGTTTACTTGAGGTCGCAAAAAAAGCTGTGCCTCAAGCAGATTTAATTACTTTACGTATTCACCGTAAACGCGGACGATATTTTTCTGCACAAGATGCAGCCTTTGAGAATGCGGGGTATCACAAAGACGAAGGCTTTATGGTTGAAGTTCTTTACAAAGGACATCTTTCGTATAATGCTTCACAAAATCTTACTCCTGAAGGTGTTGCCGCCGCTGCTGTTAGAGCCTTCGATGCCGCAAAAGCTGCTCATTCTTTACGGATTACGGATTTTGACCCTTTAATACGTCCCAATAACAATATCAAATACGAAACTTTACGCGGGAAAAAAACTTATCCGTCAAAAGCGGAAATTTTCGAATACCTTTTTGAAACCTGTAACACTCTAAAAGTTTCGGAATCTGTTATCGATACATTTGCTTATGCCAATTTTGACGAAGAAGAAATAGAACTTTTAACATCGGAAGGCGGAAATATCTTTCAGAATTTTTATATAGTGTATTCAGGATTGGGAGCTGCTGCAAGAAAAGGCGATGTTATACAAAGGCGGACGTATAACGGCTTTGGAGCAAGAGCTTTTCAGGGTGGTTTTGAGTTTTTGAATTTTGAACAAACGGCAAAAGAAGCAGAAAGGGTAGGGAAGGAAGCTGTCGAACTTTTATCCTGTGATACTTGTCCTTCGGATAGGAGGACATTGGTTTTAATGCCGGATCAAATGATATTGCAAATTCATGAAAGTGTAGGGCATCCTTTGGAAATAGACCGAATAATCGGTGATGAAAGAAATTTTGCCGGAGGAAGCTTTATAAAACCTGACGATATAGGTAAATTCCAATATGGCTCACGCCTTATGAATATATGTTTTGATCCTTCAATTCCGTATCAGCTTGCTTCTTATGCAGCGGATCAAACAGGTACATCTGCAAAAAAAGTATTTATCATTAAAGAAGGAATCCTTGTCCGCGGTTTAGGCGGAATTGAAAGCGTTTCCAGATTGTATAAAACCCGGCCTGAGATGGAAGATAAACTCATTGCGAATCAGAGAGCTACTTCATGGAATAGACCTCCAATAGACAGAATGGCAAATTTAAATCTTGAACCAGGTACAAGCAGTTTCGATCAAATAATTTCTTCTATCGAAAAAGGTATTTTGATGACATCAAACCGCTCATGGTCTATAGACGATTACCGCAATAAATTCCAATTCGGTTGCGAGTACGCAAAACTAATCGAAAACGGTAAAATTACCAAAACCGTCAGGGATCCTAATTACCGCGGGGTTTCAAGTACTTTTTGGCGTAATCTTTGTGCTGTAGGCGACAAATCGACTTTTGAAGTTTACGGAACACCCAACTGCGGTAAAGGCGAACCTAATCAAACAATTACCGTAGGTCATGCAAGTCCCGTTTGTGCATTTTCGGATGTAGAAGTTTTTGGAGGCGGAAAATGATAAATTTTAAAGAACATTTTGAATCTGTAGCCGACTTTATGTTGTCGGAACTGGTAAATGGAGAAAAAATTTCGGTTTCTTTTTCGGGTGAACGCACTTATTTTATGAGATTTAATAAAGCGAAGGTACGACAAAACGGAAAAGTAAAACAAGGATTTTTTAGAATAAGCTTTTGGAAAAAGGGTAGATCATATAATTTTGGTTTCGGTACAAAAATGAATTTGGAAGAAGATAAAAAAGAAGCTGCCGAAGCATTGCAAAATGCAAGAGAAGATATAATGCTTCTTCCCGAAGATAAATATCAATCAATACCTGAGGCAGCCGATATATCGGAAGCTGTTTATTCCGGAAAACTCTTGGACGAAGCCTTAATTCCCGAAACGGTTTTATCTCCTGCCGGGGATTTGGATTTTACGGGTATTTATGCCCAAGGAATGATTTGTAAAGGAGTTATAACTTCCATGGGTGCAAAGCATTGGTTTCAAACGGAAACATTCAGTGTGGATTATTCCGTTTGGCTTGAAAACGGACGCGGCATAAAATCGCTTTATTCCGGTACCGAATGGAGCGATAGCGAATACAGACACAAATTGAACCAAGCCCGTGAGGGTTTAAGCGTTTTAAATACACCGCAAAAAAAATTAACTCCCGGAAAATATAAAGCCTTTATTTCTGCGGATGCTCTTACCGAGGTAATAGAATTCTTTTCATGGAATGGCTTTAGCGAAAGAGCTATGCAACAGGGTAGCAGTGCATATCTTGCTTTAAAAGAAGGGCGGGAACATTTTTCCGATAAATTTAATCTTACGCAGGATTTTTCGCTTGCACTGGAACCTTCATTTAACACGAACGGAGAATCGGCTCCCGAAAAACTTCCCATAATCGAAAAAGGTAAACTTATAAATACACTGGTAAGCCTTAGAAGTCAAACGCAATACGGCGTAAAATCGAATGGAGCTCCTTCAGGCGAATATATGCGGTCGATCGTTATAGGTGAAGGCAATTTAAAAGAAGCCGATGTTTTAAAAGAACTTGGAACCGGAATTTATGTTTCAAACTTTAATTATTTAAACTGGAGCGATCCTGCTTCTGCAAGGGTTACGGGAATGACCCGTTTTGCCTGTCTTTGGGTCGAAAACGGAAAAATAGCGGCTCCGATTGCCGATATGCGGTGGGACGAATCGATGTACAATATGTTCGGCGAAAATCTTTTAGCCGTTACAAAAGAACAGCATATTTTTTCTTCGACTGCCACATACGGAGCTAGAAGTACGGGAGGCTGTAAACTACCTGGGATTTTGGTAAAAGATTTTAACTGTACGCTCTAATTTCCATTAAAGGGGCAGGATTATGATGATTGGTCAAAAGCAGAGTCAACTTATGGCTCAAAAAATGATAATGAGTCAAAATATGATAAATGCTGTAAATCTTTTGAACCTTTCATCTGAAGAACTTCAAGAAGAAATTGTAAAAGAAGTCAAAAGAAATCCTGCCCTTATTTTTAAAAATTCTTCATTTGTAACACAAGCCGCCTATGAAGAAAGCTCAAAACATCAGGACTTTTTGGAAAGTCTTAAAGACGATTCATACAAAACGCTGCAAACAAATTTGCTGGAGCAAGCCCGCGAAACTATTCAAGATGAATATATTTTAGATGCGGCAGTTCATATAATTCAAAATTTGGATATTAACGGATTTAACTGGGTTCCTATTGATGAACTTTTTTCTGCTTTTGAAACGGACAAAAAAATAACAAAGGCAGAAATAAATAAAGCCCTTAAAATAGTACGCAGACTTGAACCGATAGGCTGTGCTTGCGATGGTTTTAAACATTCCCTTGCGGTACAAGCCAAGATTTATTGCGAATCTCCTAAAACCGGTAAAATAATCGACGTTTATGAAAAAATTTATGCACTTACCGTCGACATAATCAAAAATCATTATGAACTGCTTGCTTCCGTTTCCGATATAGGTGTTTTTTTACAAAAACTTAAAAGTAAAAAAATTATTATAGACAGGGAAACAGCCGAAGAAGTTATTTCGCTTGTAAAATCCTTAAATCCGTATCCCGGGCGTATTTATTCCGAAAAGCAAACGGAAAATAATTTTATTATACCTGTTGCGGAGATAATACGGGATGGCAGCGAATTTAAAATTATCATAAACGATGAGGAAATTCCTGCATTGGAAATTTCGTCGGTTTATGCTTCCAAAAAAAATAATTCCGATAAAAAAAAATCTAAAGAAATATCCGAATTGTTAAAACGAGCCGAAATGTTTATGGAGGTTTTGGCTTACCGTAACAGAACTATTTTAAAAATCCTTACTGTTATTGTAAACATTCAAAAAAATTTTTTTGGGGGAAGGTATTCCAAAGCCGAAAATAAAATATTACCCGGATATTTAAGACCCTTAAAACAAATTGATGTTGCACAGGCTGTTAACCTTCACCCCTCTACCGTTTCCCGTGTATGCAATGAAAAATATATAAGATGCGAATGGGGGCTTTTTGAAATAAAAGACTTTTTTACACCCGAAGTTTCAGGCGGACTTTCTAAAGATTATGTATTGAATATGATTAAAAACATAATAGAAAATGACAAAAATAAACTGACCGATTTAAAAATATCGGAAAGATTAAAAGAACAAGGGATAGATATAGCTTCAAGGACAGTCAACAAGTACCGTAAAGAGTTAGGACTTCCGTCTTCTTATGCCAGATAGCAAAAACGTATTTTAAAACAACCCGGCAGACACATCGATTATCTGCCGGATAAAAGGTTATTTTCCTAAAACACCTGCAACTCTTTCCAAAACTTTTTTTCTGTCAAGAGGTTTTACAATGTAATTTTTTGCACCGAGTAATAAGGCTTTTTTGACAAGTTCTTCTTTTCCTAAAGCACTTATCATTATTACCTTGGCATTTTTATCAAATTCCATAATCTGTTCAAGTGCTGTAAGTCCGTCCATTTTCGGCATTGTTATGTCCATAGTTACAAGGTCAACATTAGGGCATAACTCTTTGTACTTCTCAACACCTTCAAATCCATCTACAGCAGTAGCAATAACTTCATAACCTTCACTGGTTAATATTTGTCCTATTTGTTTTGTAACAAAAATAGAATCATCAACAACTAAAATTTTATACACTGAACCATCCGCCTTTTGCCCCTCTGGAGCACGTTGATTTATACTTGGAAAATCTTGTTTAGATATCATGTTTCCCCCAACTAAAATACTAGACTCTATCCCTTATAGCAACGTTAATTTCTACCTCACCTTGGGGAGTCTCCATCGGCACAATTAAGGCTTCAATATCATTATTTGATATATGCATATTTTCGCCTGTAAAAAGAGCCGGAGGAGTTAAGTCAAATTTAAATCCTAAATCATGGAGCTTTGTTACAGCTTGTGCCGTAATAAGATTTGCAAGCTCCGTAATTGTTGCTCTTGCAAGTTCATCAAATTCCTTAAACTCTTCGTTATTCATTGCCGAGGCTATTTTTAGAGCTGTTGCCATAGTCATATCAAAAATGACACGTCCTTCAACATCCCCTGCAAGTCCTACAATAGCAGCTACACCCATAACCGGCATACATGTCGATTTTAGGTACAAATTACCGCGGCTTACTTCACCTGATAACACTTCGGTCAAGATATTATACGCCGCTTCACTAAACGGGTTGATATACTCTACACGCATTTAATTCTCCTTATGCTATAAAATATTTATTCTTTTGTAAACATTACTATATCATTTTCGACTGTCCGCGACCAGCCGTCTTGTTTGGGCATAACTTCATTTTGTCCCAAAATAATAATACCGTTATCCTTTAATTTTTCTCTGAACTCTTCAATTAAACCGTGTTGAATATTAGGTTTCATAAAAGAAAGAACATCTCTTGCTAAAATAATATCCATATCGGGAACATTGTTTTGATTAGCACAGTCGTGATATTCAAAAAGGATCATATCTTTTATTTCTTTAGAAAAAGTCAATTTTCCGTTTGCAGTTTTGGTGATGTGTTTTTCATAGGACCCTCCTACAATTTCATCGGGAACCGTAAGCATAGGAGCATTGGAAATCGCCAAAAGATCAACATCATTCGCATATATTTTGATGTGCGTTTTAGGATACCGCAACTTTAGCAGTACAGCCAAACTATAGGCTTCATATCCGGGACCGCAACCTATACACCAAACATTTATTACTGTAGAATTATTTTCAGGTAGAATTTTATACAAAGTATTTATATAATCATCATGCCAGAATTTTTTCGTATACGGAGAAAGAAAATTCAATAGAAATTCGTTTGCATCTGCTTCAGATTGAACTTGAAGACTTCCGGACGGACGTAAATCCTTCCATTCGACGTAACGTTTTTCAATCCAGTCCTGATTAACCGAACTTGCAAAAAACTTGCCCATTGCAGCAAGTGTGTCGCTTATAAACTTTATATCCAAAGCTGCAGAAGACTGGGTTAAAGGAGTAGTATCTACTGCTGTTGGTGTTGCGGCAATCGGGGTTGCAGTTAATTCTTCTTCTGCCTCCGCCTTCTTCAATCGTGAAGCAAATATTTTGTCTACATCAAGCAGAATATACAGTCTTCCTGCATTTTCGACAACACCGTGAATGTACTTAATATTTATATCACCGAAAATAGGGTGAGGCGGCTGTATCGAATTTTTGGAAACACCTACAACCTTATCAATATGGTCTACAACGACACCGAAAGTTTGTTCCGCTACATTGATTATAACCATACTTTCCATACTGCTTTTTTTTCTGCTCGAAACGGGAATATTAAAGAAAATCCGCAAGTCTATTATAGGAATTATATCGCCTCGTAAATTATAAACTCCTAGTACAAAAGGAGAAGTATTGGGAACATAAGTAAAATTACCTGCTTTTGCAATTTCTTTAATACGCATTATATCTATTGCATAATCTTTTCCTGCAAGCGAAAACGTAACCATCTTGAAATCAAGAACCGCCGTCATTTGTTCATGCAGATCATCATAATCTTTTAATGCTGCATTTATACTTACTTTTGCTTCTTTTGTTTCATCCATAACCATATCCTTATACTACCAAATCGATGCCTCGCGGCGTTCCCTAGCTTGAAGTTCTTGTTTTAAACCGAGTTCAAGTAACTGTGCCACATCTATTATCAAAGAAACGGAACCGTCTCCCAATATAGAAGCTCCGGCAATTCCGGGAGAACTCGTAAACTGATCTTTTAAAGGCTTGATAACAACATCTTCTTCGCCTATCAAGCTATCGACCATTAAACCTACTTTTTTTTCATCGGTTCCGACAACGACTATATAATTGTAACCGTCTTCATCTGTTTCGGTAGAAGTAATTCCGAAGAGTCTGTTTAAGCGTAATAAGCTGTAAACTTCTTTTCTTACGTTAAAAACTTCGTAGTTATCTATACGTCTTATTTCTTCCGATTTAACACGATGACTTTCTATAACCGAAGTAATAGGAATAGAATAAACTTCTTCTCCCACTCTTATCAAAAGACCTTGGATAATTGCAAGCGTTAAAGGTAATTTTATAATAAATCTTGTACCTGCATTAGGTTCCGACTCAACCATAACGGTTCCGTTAAGTTTTTCGATGTGCGTTTTTACAACATCAAGACCTACACCGCGTCCCGAAACACTCGATATTTTTGCACTTGTAGAAAATCCGGGAGCAAACACGAGCTGGAATGCTTCAACGTCCGTAAGATTTTTATTGGGATGAAGAATACCGCGTTCTACAGCCTTTCTTTTTACTGCTTCTACGTCTATTCCGTGTCCGTCATCGGCAACTTCGATAACAATCATATTGCCTTCATTGCTTGCTTTTAGTAAAAGCGTTCCCTGTTCCGATTTTCCCAATTTTTTTCTGTTTTCGGGTGTTTCGATACCATGATCCAAAGAGTTACGCACACAGTGCATAATCGGGTCTAAAAGGTCTTCTACAACCGATTTATCGAGTTCCGTGTCTTCTCCTTCAATTACAAGCTGGACGTTTTTATTTAGGTCTTTGGATAAATCGCGGACTACGCGAGGAAACCTGCTGAAAATCTGACTTATCGGAACCATTCGGATTTTCATAACGCCTTCTTGAAGTTCTCCCGAAATACGACCTAAGTTTTGTGCTGCCGATTTAAACTTTGTTACGGAAGACTTCATGGAAGAATCGAATTCGGTGAAAAGTTCAAATAAATCGTTATATTCATTTAAAACTTCTTGTTTTATAGAATTTATGTCGTGTCCGTTTTGAATTTTAGCCAGATAATCCGGAATTTTATCCAATAATTTTCTGGTTTTATCCTTATATGTATTGTTCGAATTCTGAAAACTTGAATAAAGATCGCTGAATTCCAAAGCTGTCTGGTTAAGTGAAGCTTTAGTTATAACCGTTTCACTGACTAAGTTTAAAAGATAATCGATACGCTTTGCGTCTACACGCAAAACGGCACTTGAGGCATGGCTTGAAGATTGGGAAGCTGCTGCAGGCTTTTTTTCTTTAGGTTCAGCCGGTTTTGTAGGAGCCGACTCAGGTGATGAAGCAGCCTGTACTGGTGTATCCTGTTTTGGAGCTTCTTTTTCCTCGTTTGTGGCAGGTTTAGCCTCATTAGGTTTTGTAAGCATAATCTCTTCGGCATTTACCGAAAGAGTAACATCGCTTATAAACCCGGTTCTTTCAACTTCATCTTTACTTGATTTAGATGCAAGAAAGTATATTACGTTTTCATGGAAGACATCTTCGTAAAGAGCATCAAAATCGGGAGATGTTTTTAAAATACTTCCGCATTGTTTTAATGCTGCAAATACCTGTATTCCTCCGACGGTGTTCATCAGGTTTGATTCATCGAAAGAAACCGCAACTCCATAGAATTTTTCATTTTTTTGGAGCGTTTCGTGAAGTTCCAAAACTTCATATTCTGTGAAATAATCTTCCAAATCAATAGATGATGAAGTTGTCGCAGCCGGTTTTTTGGGTTCCGGTGCAGGTGCCGCTTTTTGAGATGCCGGCTTTGCAGAAGTCTTTCCGCCTTTTTTATCGGGTATAAAAGATCTAAGCTGATCCAAGATACCGGAAACGTCATCCGAATAGACACTGCCGTTAGAACGTGCTTCAAGCATTGATTTAATAATATCTATGGATTTTAATAATACATCCACAGCATCTTCCGTAACTTTTACTAATCCTGACCTTATTACATCGAGTAAATCTTCCACTGTATGAGTAAACTTTGAAAGTTCGGTCATTTCGACTGTTGCCGAACCTCCCTTTAAAGTATGGGCTGCACGGAATATTTCATCAATAGCATTACGATCATCCGGATTTTGTTCAATCACAAGGATATTACTTTCCAATACCTCTACTTGTTGTTCTGCTTCGCTGAAGAAATCTTTTAAAAGTTCTTCGTTATTAATATCAAGATAGTCACTCATACGTACTATTTTATACTATTTTCAATAATAGTCAATAAGTAAATTAGTTTTTTCTATCATTTTTCTCAAATTTATTTAAAAATTATGGATATTCCAATATATTTTTTTGTTTTAAGAATATTCTGCAAAAATGCAAGCCGTATTTTCTTAATATTTTATTTCGTATTCCGATAAACTAAAAGAAGAGGTTTATCGGATGCTAAAAAAATACATAGTTTCTGCATTTTTTTTATTTTCATTTTGTATTTTTGCTTATTCGACAACTATTGCAATAGCTTGTTTTCAAAATAAAGATGCACATGAAGCATGTATGAATGTTACCGGAAAATTTGAGGATCTTCTTTTTGCACCGTTTTTTGACGGCGGTGTTATAGTTACGAGCATTCCTGTTGGCGAAATATCTTCAAAAAAAGATATAAAGATAGATAGGATAAGGGCTTTATTTGAACAGCCTGCCGATTATATTTTGGTTTGCAGGGTTGAATACGGGAAATCTCTTGTTATAGATAAAACTGGCAAAAAAAAAGTTCCCGATTGGCTTAATACAGAATTTTGTCTTATCGAGTTTTCTTCCGGCAAAGAAATTTATACTTCTTCGATAAAAATGGAAAATATCGAAGGAAATACTATAGAAAAGAGAACCGAAAAAGTTTCGGCTTTGATCGCAAGAGAGGTTCTTGCAAAAATAAAATAATTTACAGAGGGGAAAAAATGACTAAAAGATTATTTTTTATATTAATGCTTTTTTTAATTTTATGCTCATCTTCGTGGGCTATATGGGAAGGTAACGGAGGAACGGGTTCTGCTGCGGACTTTCCTTCGGACGGTTTGTTTGTTAAAAGCGATATGTTTCCTAAACATACTCTTTTGGAAATAATCAATCTCGAAAAAAATATTTCTGCCAGAGCTGTGGTAATAGGTCCTTCGGGTATACCCGGTCTTTTAACTATATTTTCTCCTAAATTAGGTCACAAACTTGGTGTTTCGGCTGACAGGGTTGCAAGGATAAGGGTTTTTATTCCTTCTCCGGTTAAAGAATTTGGTGATGAGGGATTGATCTCAAGCGAAAGAGGTATAGAAACAAATGATGCAGATTCAAATCCCGCTTTATTTGTAGCTTCACATGACTTACCAAAAGAAGAACCTAAAACTCCCGAAAAAGAAGAAACAGATAAAATTTCTCTTTATGACGAAAAGGGTGTAGAAGAAAAAGAAGTTTTACCCCCTGTTGCTGTGGAAAAGAAAAATGAAGTTAAAGAAGTTGCTAAAACCGAAGAAAAAATCGAACCTTTACCTCCTCCTGCCGATAAAACACTTGAAGAAAAACCGGTCAAAAATGAAACGCCGGAAGAGGTTCAGCCTGTAAAGGAAGCTCCATCAGCCAAAAAAAATCAAAATGTTGCAGAAGTCCCTATTTTAAAAAAAGAAGTCCCCGTACATAAAGAGTCTGTACCTGAAACAGTTCCTCCTATTGTAACAACTGCCTTTATGGAACCGGCTGATGAAAAACCTCCCGTAACTGTAGGCAGCATTAAAAAAGCAAAAAAAGAAGAACCTCAAGCGGAAAAAAAAGTGGAAGAAATAAAAACTCCTGCTCAGCCTCAAAAAAAGGAAGAAGATTCTTTTTCGGGCAATGTCAAAAATGTAAACACTCCGCAAATACCTCAAAAAGAAGATGTTAAAAATGAACCGAGGGTCATGTTTTTGGGTAAGATAAAAGAACCCGTTACTTCGGTTGAGGAGAAGCAGGAAGAGGTAAAAGAAGTTTCCTCTATAATTCAGCCTAAAAAAGAAAAAAAAGAAGATTCTTTTTCGGGTAATGTCAAAAATATAAACACTACGCAAATGCCCCAAAAAGAAACCGTTAAAGATGAACCTGAAGTTATGCTTGTCGATAACATAAAAGAACCGGTTACTTCGCTTGAGAAAAAAAAAGAAGTCAAAGAAGTTTCTTCTGTAATTCGACCCAAAGAGAAAGCAGTGGAAGAGAAATCCGTAAAAGAAGTTGAAAAAGTCAAACATCAGGAACCGGAAAAAGAAAAATCTCTAGAAGATGAAACCGAAAATATCACGGAAAAAACCGACGAACCCGAAACTTCAAATCAGGAAAATACCGTAAAAGAAGAACCGGAGCAAACCGGAGAACCTGACGATGCAGACAGTAAAACCGAAAAGGAAGATATACAACAAGAAAACCCTTCTGCGGAAGAATCTAAAGATGAAAATTCCGAAGTCTATGAAGTAAAACCTGAGAATGTGAAACCTGATACGCCTGCCGTTAAAGATAAACCTCCGGCAACTAAAACTGCACTTGAAAAAGGAAATCTTTACGTTCAAATAGTGTTATACAATGATAAAAAACAGGCAGAAGCCGTTGTAAAAACATATATGCCCAAATATCCTATGCTTATGGAAGAAAAAATAGGCATAAATAAAAAGCGTTATATCGTATTTGTAGGACCGCTAAAATCGAATGAAGCAGGGGCTGTAGCCGAAAGGTTTAAAAGTCTGGGATTTAAAGACGCTTTTATTAAAAAGGTAAAGTAAAACAAAACCCCGCCGTTAGGCGGGGTAAAGTATTTTATTCTACAATAGCTACCAGATCGTCGGATTTTAAAATCAAATGATCCGTACCGTCTATTTGAATTTGGGTTCCGGCATACTTATCGTGTATAACCTTTTGACCGACAGAAACCTTAATCTTTTCCGTATCATCGCCTATTGCAATAACGACACCGCGTTGGGTTTTTTCTTGAGCTGTATCGGGAATAATAATTCCTCCAGCTGTTTTTGTTTCTACGGCATCCGGTTTTACCAGAACTCTGTTACCTAACGGTTTAATTTTCATTAAAAAACCTCCTGATAATGTTATAAAATAAAACACAAGTATTTAATAAAATAGTGTCTTTTTGACACAGTTTTTTGGGTTTTATTCCGTGATGTGCCATTTAGGACACTCAGCTAAGTTATGTTAGAAATATACGAAAAAAAAAATAAAAAAGCAAGAGCTTATGACTTTTTTATTATCGAGAAAAAAATTCTGTAAGTATATATAATATATATACTTACAGAATTTAAGCTTTTAATGCTTAATAATTTCACAAATTATTATTATTTTTCTTTTAACTTTGCATACTTATTGCTTGTTATATGAGTGAGAACCGCTTTGGTTGCGGTTTGTAAAATGGACAGTCGGTTATAAGTAAAACTTATAAATTAATAATATTTATAAATAACAGGAGAAAAAAATGTATAATACGCAAAAAAACAAAAAAGCCCAAGAAGCAACAGCATTGGCAACCTATCTTAAAGAAATAAACAAAATTCCGCTTTTAACTGCGGAAGAAGAATTGAAATATGCAAAACTTGCAGAACAAGGGGATAAACATGCAAAAGAAATACTTGTCAATTCAAATCTTCGATTTGTTGTAAATGTTGCAAAAAAATATCAAAATCAGGGTTTACCTCTGATGGATATTATAAGTGAAGGCAATATAGGTTTAATGAATGCTGCAGAAAGATTTGATGTATCTAAAGGTTATAAATTTATTTCTTATGCGGTTTGGTGGATAAAACAAGCGATTTTAAAAGCTATTTGCGAAAAATCGAGAATGATCCGTCTGCCTTTAAACAGGGCTAACGAACTTGTACAAATCGAAAAAGCGAAAAAAGAAATGGATTTTTGGGGTGCCGAAAATGAAGAATCCGGTGAAATTGCACAGCTTTTGAACATGGACAAAAAAATGGTACAGACTATATTGAATGTTGCAAAGGAACCTGTTTCGATTGATGCTCCCGTTTTTGATGAACCCGAAAGTTCAAGCATAAACGACTTTTTACAAGATGACCGCCATCAGCAGCCTGATGAATATGCTTTGGATATGAGTTTAAGAGGCGAAATAAATAAACTTTTGGAAAATCTCGATAAAAGAGAAGCCGATATAATCAGATATAGGTTCGGTTTGGACGGATATGAACAGCTTTCTTTAAAAGAAGTCGGATTGATTTTCGATTTGACAAAAGAAAGAATTCGTCAAATTGAAAAAAAGGCTTTACAGGAGCTTAAAGCTCCTGCCGAAAGACAAAAACTTTCCGCATACGTTGCTTAAAAAACTAAGGTTTATTTTAAGCGGTACAACATGTACCGCTTAAAATTGCGGCGATGTTCGGCTTATAGCCATGGGACGGTAGTGGCTATAATTTCGAGAGTTTTGCTTATATAAACAATTTTTCACTTCATTTACAAAACGTCAGCAATTTATCAATTCTTTAAAATATTTTATAACGGAAAACAACAGCTTGCAGAATCGGACTATATAAGAAATAAGAACTAAAAGTTCGGGAGAAAAATCATGAACGAGAAAAAAACTATTCACAGTTTCGTTTTTTATAAATTTTATTTTTTCTATACTGACTGCTTTGTTATCTTTAATAGTATTTAATATCAATAAAGCAATGGGGATATAAATATTATTATGATGACCTTTATAAGCTCTCTCCTTCTCATGCGTGTGTTTTCAATAGGTAATCTTTTAAAGACCGGAACGGAAATTATATTGGGAAGTCTGCTGTTTACTGCCGGTTGTCTTATTTTGGTAATTGAAAGTATTGGTCTATATTGCAGCTGTAATGATGGTAATTTCGTTATCCTTAAATCGGCACAAAGTGAATACCGGAATGCTTTATAATTTGAAAAAAGTTTTATCCAACAAAATGTTTTAAATTTCGTTTATCGTGTTTTTATTTTTATCAATATCATACGGTTCTATAATATCTTATTTGCCCATATATTTTAAATTGGTAAACTTGTCAATCGGAATACACTGTCTCTTTTTTTTGGTCGGGATATATTTTGGTTTGGTTTTTTAAATAAATAAACTACAACTTTAATATGGTGTTTTTTGTTATACTGATGTTCTGTCCGAAACAACAGCGATATTATAAACCTTTAGCTTTTGCAATAGAAGCCTGTATCTGATCAACAGTTTTTGTCCAAACAAATTTCTTTCCCGATTTATTCCTGTGTTTTTTTTAAGCTGATCAACGCTTTTCCAACTTTCCCTGCGAATCCTCTTATTCGTAATTTCTGCAAACCACCTCTATATCATATTAAGCCATGAAGAATGTGTCGGAATCAACAACCCCGACGCAAGCGTCGGGGTATTAAACCCTCAGCACGAATAAAATGTAATACAAATCGACCCTCATATTTTTCAAGATACTCATACGCTTCTTTTGTTTTATGCGTACCTTAAAATTCAGCAGCCGAACAAAATATCAATTTTGGAGGATGATGAATTGATACGCGGTAGCGTACACACAATCTGTGATGTTTGCCGTACGGCAAACTCATCGGTTAACTAGGCAACCTTATTTGGTTGCAGAAGTTATACCTACTGTAATTATCAACAATAATGTGTAATACTTTCTCTTTTTGTATCGTCTTATCCGGGTTCTGTAAGAATACAATAAAATCTTTCGCTTTATGTTCTTTAAAATGCAACAGTTTTTTTTGTAATAAAATTTGCAACAGTCAAAATCAAAGACGAGCTGTTTTCCGGTTATATTTTATCTATTTTTATTTTTGGCTATGTGTCAATTTTTTGTCTGATCCCATTAATGTTTTATTTTTTTATTTAATAAACCCTTTAACAAAGTTGCAGGGTATATCCTGTTTTTTGGGTTTTATCCCTTATACTTGCATGATTACCGTTTCCCGATAAATCTACTATCGTAGGATTTAAGCATTTTATAGTAATATCCGTTTTTACAATATTTTAAAATATCAGGTATTCTATTTCGTTTACAAATGTCAGTATTTCATCAATCCGTAAAATGGATTGATGAAAAAATTTTCCTTGCAGTACCGCAGGACTCTGATAAAGTTTGAGGTTGTTTATTTTATATGTAATGTTTTTTTGGTCGTAGAAATGAAAGTTTTGTTTCGGATATAATAATTGAAACAAATATACATATACAGCCGGAAGCTATTCCAACAGATAATACTTCATCGGTAAGAACAATAGAAAGGATAATGCTAAAAACAGACTCCAAAGAAAAAATAAGTGCGGCTGTTGTAGGCGGTGTATCTTTTTGACCTATCGTTTGTAAAAGCACACATAGTGCAGTACATAAAACGGTCAAATATATTAAGGTAGAAATTGACTGAGTACTCCATACCGTTTTGGAATTATCTTCAAATAAAAGAGAAAACATCAAAGCATAAAGCCCCGCGAAGGCAAACTGCGAAATCGTAATTAAAACCGAATCCAGTTTTTTTATAATAATCGGTAAGACAACAATATAAAAAGCAAATATAACACTGCTTATAAGCGAAAAAGCATCTCCCCAATTGATACCGCCTTTTTCTTTTAATAATTCCGGCATAGAAATTATGGAAATACCTGCAAGACATAAAAAAGCAGCAAATATGTTAAACTTATCGGGTAGTTTTTTTGAAAATATTGAACTCATAAATGGCACCAAAACACAGTAAGTTGCAACCAAAAAAGAACTTCTTCCGGGAAGTCCGCCTGCTGTGGTAATTGCTATTGCTTGTAGCGAATAGCCTATAAACATTATAAAACCTAAAAAAGCACCTGCTTTAACATAGCTAATGTTTAAGTTTTTTAATCTTTTAAAAAAGACTATACAAAGGATAATTCCTGCCGGAATAAAACGCAACGCCAATAAAAAATTAGGTTTAAAAAAATTGTTTGTGCTGCTTACGGCTACAAAAGTACTTCCCCAAAGGAGGGTTGCCGTAAAAAGAGCTGCTCTTGCAATAAATTGTTTTCGGTTTAAAAACTGTAATTTAGACATAAAATTGCTCCATTTCGTGATTTTAAGCAAGATTATACTAAAAGTCAATAGTATAGATATATTATAAAATTTATGAATTTATTAGATTGTGTAATATAGTATTGGATTTTATTTTTTTGCAAGGGCCGGTTCCAGCTCGATTTTAGAATTAAGCTTTAAAAGCGAGCTATAAACTAATGAGTTTACATACTCATCATACTGGGTATTGGATATAAGCGGGTTAAATCTTCCTTCAGGAGCTGCACTGATTGCAAAAACCAGCTGATCTTTTGCTCCCATTCTCTCCGTAGACGAAACTTCTTTTCCTCCAAAAGAAGAAAACCAAAAAACCGAAATAATTACAAGACACATGATTATAATGTTTCTTCGTTTCATAAAACCTCCAAAATATTTATTCATTATAATAATAAATATTAAAAATTATATATAAATACTTAATATCATATTTTTTATTATCTGTCAATATAAAATAGCGATAAAATTTTATATATTTACACCAACCACTTGTAATTTTTTTTAATAAATTATACATTATATAAATAAAAATCCTTTACAACATAATTGATTTTTATAGATAAAAAAATTCTATAATAAAAGATCTTAATGCATTATTTGTAGACGGCATTACTATTGGGGATTTTGAATGGCTTAAAACCTTTGAAATCTGAGCTGCAGTTCCTACAACATTTGGAGAGGATGCCGCTAGGGTGTTTACTTTTCAAAAATTGAGCATTGAAGCTCCGGAAAACAGCAACAGTCTCCCAATCCGTTTAACGATTGGAAGGGTAAAAGTATTGTTCAAGCAAATCAAAACGAAAATAGGGAAAGTATCACAAATATAAATTTGCATTTTATAGGCGATACAATTACCAGAAAAAATCCTGTTGCAGGGTAAAATACCGAAAAATATGCAGTATGTATAGCAAATGATTAACATTTATTTGGTGTGATTATGGACAACAGGCTTCTATTGGCAGGTACTGTAATACTAAATTTCTAAATATTACCCAAAACCGATATTAAAAAACTTATGCCGCGTTTTAATCTATAAAATTCGTCATAAAAAAAGTCCCCAGTTTTTGACCGGGGACAGGAGGAGGTTAATGAAAAAACTTTTTAATTTCTTTTTCTAAAAACTGATATACTAACCATTATACAATACAAACAATAGATTCCTGCAATTATTAGAACGGTAGGTTTTGTATGTGCATTACAAGCCATTTCCATACTTGAGCATGTTCCAATAAAAGTAACGGAAGACAAAATCATTAAGCAAGAAATAACACAACCTATCAAAGCTGCAAGTTTTAGTACTTCTGTTGAAAGAATAAAATTTATCAGCCCAATAGCACATAAAAGGATTGAAAACATAACTTCCGTTTGAACCATCCAATGGCATTTCATAAATTTTCCGTTTGCCATTGCAGGACAAGCAGGAGCAAATTTTAAAACTCCCAAAATCATAATAACTCCGGCACAGATTGAAACTATAGAAAAAAATTTTTTATTCATTTTATACTCCTTAACTTGTTAAATCCATAATTTTAACATCATCGTTTAATAAATCAACATCATGTGTTACACAAAGAATTGCAATATCTTTTAAATTGTAAAGAATATTCATAACCTCTTTAGCTGTTGTTTTATCCAAATCGCTTGTAGGCTCATCCAATAAAAGCATTTTAGGACTTGTAACTAAAGCACGGGCTAAAAGAGCTCTTTTTTTCTCTCCTCCCGAAAGAGTGTAGGGCATTGCATTCTTTAATTTGAATATTCCAAGTCTATTTAAAATATTTTCAGTTTTTAAAGCAATATTAAAATCCGGTTTTGTGTTACGTAAATAAAAAGGGAATCTTATATTATCAAAAACAGATAAATTATTTAAAAGCTCGATATGCTGCGGCAGATAACCTATAGAGCTATTCCTATAAATTGAAGCTTGTTTATCATTCATATTTGTAACGGATAGCCCTTCAAACATAATTGAACCTTGTGTTGGATTTAAAAATCCGCTCACCATGTTTAGGATTGTAGTTTTACCGCTTCCCGATCTCCCTGTGATTGCAATAAATTCCGTTTCATTTATCTTTAAACTAAAATTATTTACGGCAAGTATTTTTTCTTTTCCGCGTATAAATTCTTTTGAAACATTGTTTAATTCAAGCATATTGTATCCTAATTATTTTGCTTTACGGCGACGGCTATTTCTTTCTTTGTGATTATCTTCATAACTAAAAATGAAGAACCTATTCCTATTAGCAAGGCGGTTAAGATATTGCCTAAACCTAAAAGTATTAAAACATGAACAGGCGGCATTAAAAACGGTAAACTGAAACTTTGTTTCAATGCCGTGTTAAATAAAATACTTATTGAGCCTCCTAAAATAACACCGCAAGCGGAACCTAAAACAGAAAGGAGCGAAGACTCAAAAATAACAAGCTTATATAAATAAGATTTCGTAGCTCCGATAGCACGAATAGAGGCATATTCTTTGCATCGCTCCGATATGTTTAAGAAAAAGGTTAAACCTATAACGGTAATACCTAAAAAACATATTACAAATAATAAAATATAAATATATGTAAAAAGGTTCTTTAACTTTACAGAAATTTCCGAAAGCATATTAGCCGCAACAAAGGCGGTTGCTTCGTACTTTTTTATCTGCTTTTTTAATTGAATGGATAAATCCCTTGGGCGTATGTTTTTTACTTTGATAAGCACATTAGAGATAAGTCTTTCGTTTTCAACCATAGGGATTGAACTTACCACCTTACTTGCATAGTTTGCCATTTTCCGTGCATCCGTTAAACTTAAAAATACTGAATTATCAAAGCCCATTCCTGTTGAGCTTAATTTCGCCTTTACTTTATATTCATGGTTAAAGAAAGTTAAGACATCATTTTCTTTCGCCATTATATTGGAACCGATTATAATTTCATCTTCGCTTAAAGGAAGTTTGATATTTTTCGTAAGCCACGGCTTTACTACAAAATCCGTTTCAAAATCAATTCCTATTGCTTGCAAAGGAAAAGAGCAGCAGCCTATTGTAAGGGTTGCTATGTAAAGTTGTGGACTCATTGCTTCAATATTATCTAAAGGAATAGTATTCATTACTTCCCTGTCCAAATAAAAACTTTCAGGCGTTCCATTAAATAAAGCACCTTCTAATTTTTTTTCGATTCCTTCGGGAACAATAATAATGTCGGCTCCTAGTCTATCTTTCAAAGAGTTTATACCGTTTTTTAAACTTAGCACGGTATAGATGCTTATAAAAACGGAAGTACTTAAAATGCCCATCAAAGCAATAAGAATAAGAGATCGAAGTCCCTTATTCTTAATGTTTAATAGAGCTATATTTTTTATATATAGTTCCATAATAAAATTAATTTAGTAATTTATTTTTTCTCGGGATTAAAATCTGCCGCAATAGGATTCCAGACCCTTTTTAATAATTGCTCAGGTGTTTCATCAGGTACATCGATAATTCCGAATTTAATATAGTCGGCAATTACATTTTTTAAAGTATTTTCGGTTGTTGAGTCCTGTAATTTGAAATTATAAGTACTCATTATGTAATTAGCCAAATCCACATCACCGCTTGCCCAGTTATTATCATAAAGGAGTTTTACTGCTTCTTCCTTATTGTCCTCAAGCCAAAAAGCACATTTTTTTATCGCTTTGGTAGCTTTTAAAGCTGTTATAGGATTTTCCCTCAAAAATTTTCCGCTAAAGGCATGAATACAGCAGGTCTCATCTTTAAAATCTTCATCAAAGGTAATGGAGCGTATCATTTGTAAGGTTCCGTCATTGACAAATTTTTGTGCAAACTGATCAGACAAAAGAGCGGCCTGAATCTCACCTTTTTGAAGGGCAAGAACGGAAGCCGAACTTTCAACAGGAACAAATTTTACCTTGCCGGGTTCAATATTATCGTGATTTAAAAATCTTAACGATATATTGTGATCCGAGTTTCCTATACCGTTGGGAAGACCTATTTTATGCCCGATTAGGTCTTTTGTGGAATTAAATTGACTATTCTTCAATGTATACAAAGATTTACAGCCTGTATGAGCACCGCTTATGAAGACCATATCTATTCCTTTTATTGTAGGAACAAGGTATGAAGCTATATGCCCCGTAGCTATTTGCACCTTGTCGGTTCCGACCGACTCTTTTTCGCTCTGGACATTAATAACCTTAACCGACAAACCTTCTTCTTCAAAGAAGCCTTTTACCGCTGCTAAAGCCGGAGTTGAAGTACATAAACCGCCGTTATAACCGATAATAATTTCTTTGCCGTAAAGAGGTTCTTTTTTCCAAGCCTCTTCATCATAGCTCAATTCGGTTTTTGCTTTTGAAAGGTCGGCTTTTATAGTTTCGTTTGCAGCCTTTCCTCGGTAATTGTCTTTCTTTGCTTCTTCTTTTGAAGAATCACAACCCGCAATAACAAAAGTAATAAGTAAAACTAATGTTATAATTTTTTTCATTTTTTATCTCCTATATAAAATGATAATTTTTATTTTTCAATTTTGCCGAAATCAAGCATATCCATAATCTGATTGCGGTATTTTACGAATATTTCTCCGGTTCTATTCCGGGGGTACTCAAGTTCAATAGGAATATCAGCCCTAATTCTTCCGGGGCGTGGGGCCATTACTATTACCCTTGTACTCATATAAATTGCTTCATCAACATCATGTGTAACAAGGAGCATAACATGCCCGTTGTCCTGCCACATTCCTAAAAGCTCATCCTGCATATTCATTCTGGTGAAAGCATCAAGGGCTCCCAGAGGTTCATCCATTAAGAAAACTTCAGGTTCGTTTATCATTGTACGCACCAGAGCAACCCTCTGTGCCATACCTCCTGAAAGCTGATGCGGATAAGAATCGGAAAATTCCGTCAAGCCTACAGTCTCTATCAATTGCTCAAGTCTCTTTTCTTTTTGTTTATATGTTTTTAAAATTTTAGGACTAAACGAAGCATTTTGTTTTACTGTAAGCCAAGGAAACAATGTAGGCTGCTGAAAAACCATACCTCTGTTGGGAGCAGGGCCTTCAATTTGTTTACCGTTTAATATAAGCTCTCCCTTTGTGGGCGGAATAAGACCTGCAATTAAACGCAGTATTGTAGATTTTCCGCAGCCCGACGGCCCCACAAGAGAAACAAATTCTCCGTCTTTAACAGTTAAACTTATATCCGAAAGAGCTACAGTTATATCATCAATATCCGTTCTGGGAAAACTCTTTGAAACGTTTTTCAATTCTAAGATGTTCATTTTAGCCCTCTTGCCATTTTAAGACCGAACGCTTGATTTTATTTAAAAGCTGATAAACGGCAATAAAGGTCAAACAGATAATGACTATTGCCGCATACATCTTCGCAAATTCCGCCCATGATTTTTGCCAAGTTATATACCAGCCCAATCCCGATTCAACCCCCAGCATTTCGGCAACCAGCAAAGCTGTACAGGCGGAACTCATTCCCTGAGTTAGACCTTGAAAAATATTTGGCAAGGCTGCGGGAATGGCGATCCGGCTTACCAGCTGATGCCCTTTTGCCCCAAGAGTTTTTGCAGCAGCAAAGAAGTCCCTATCAATATTGTGAATTCCCGTTATTGTAGCTAAAGTAGTTGAAAACCAAACTCCAAGGGCAATAATAAAAACGGCCCCTTTGAACAAACTCGAAACCAAGACCATAACAAGCGGAAGCCATGTAGTTGAGGGAATAGGGCCGAGCAAGCGCATAAAGGGAGCGACCCAGTAGTTAATCTTTTTACTGTACCCGCATAAAATACCTGTGATGATTCCTATACCGGCACCTATACCGTAACCTGTAAATAGAAGTATTAAAGAATTTTTTACGCAATCAAGTAAATAAGCCCTATCGTTTATAGCTGCATTTAAAACTTGATTTACCCACGGAAAATAGGGTAAAATCAATACACCTGTTTTTAATGTCAGATAGTCATAGGCCGTATAGATAAGAAATACTAGAGTATAAAGAGGAGCTTTGTGACGTATTTTGCTAAAAAGAGGCCTATAAAAAAAGGAAATTATTAAGGCTATGGAAAAAGCTAAAATTTGGCATCCTATAAAGATCGCATAAATTTCAGAGTTTTTATTTGGTCTTATGCCGGGGATATAATAATATTCTGTAAGGCTCAAAACACCCATAGTAATTGGTAAGAAACATACAATATAATCAAATACCAATTGAGTTTTTGTTTTCGGCTTAGACTCAAGCTCTAATAATTCATACCTTGTAATTTTACTCATTTATAAAACTCACATTCTATTTTTTTAATAAATCATAAAAATAATTTATATATCTTTTAACACAATTCACTTATTTTGTCAATATAAAATAGCGATAAAATTTTATATATTTACCTCAACTACTTGTAATTATTTTTAATAAATATTAACATATTATAATAAATATAGAGTAGCTCAATCTAAACTATTTTTGGAGTATGATTATGAACAATTTACCTAAGGGCTTTGATAGCTTGGCTGAAGCTCAGCAGAAAAAATTTTTAGCTTTAAAAAATCTAAAAGACGGAGGCGGCAAGGTTATCGGCCTTTACTGTTCCTATGTACCTACTGAGCTTGTATATGCAGCAGGAGCCGTTCCCGTTTCTTTATGTGCAACAAGTGAAAAGCCCATAAGCGCAGCCGAGAGAGATTTACCTAAGAACCTATGTCCTCTTATAAAAGCTTCTTACGGACATGCCATAACCGACACCTGTCCGTTCTTTTATTTTTCTGATTTTATTGTGGGAGAAACTACCTGTGACGGCAAAAAAAAGATGTTCGAACTTTTAAACGATATAAAGCCGACCTATGTGATGCATCTTCCTCAAAATAACCTTGATCCGAAGGCATACCCCTTTTGGGCCGATGAGGTAAAAAAGCTAAAAGAAAGAATCGAGGAATTTTATAACATAACAATAACCGAAGACGATTTAAGACAGGCTATAAAGGACTGCAATCAGGAAAGAAGAAACCTTGTAAATTTCTTTGAACTTTCAGCCCTAGACCCTTCTCCTGTTTCAGGCTTGGAACAGTTTAATGTAAAAGAAGCATTTGGTTTTCAATACGATATACAGCAAAAAAATGCCGAAATAGTAAAACGCACAAAAGAATTAAAAGAGTATTGGGAAAAGAATTTAAAAGGCACAAGGGATGAACGGCCGAGGATTTTAGTTACGGGCTGCCCCTTGGGAGGCGTAAAAGAGAAAATCTTAGCACAGATTGAAAAACTGGGAGCCGTAATCGTAGGTTATGACAGCTGTTCGGGTTTACGCACCCACATGGAATTTGTAGATGAAGACCCCGCAAGGGATCCGATTGAGGCTATTGCCGAAAAGTATCTTAAAACAAACTGCTCCGTTATGAGTCCTAATCCCGGAAGGTTCAAGGATTTGGATTATCTTGTAGATCACTATAAGGCCGATGCCGTAATCGAATGTACATTGGTTGCCTGCCACACCTTCAACCTTGAAGCTCATACGGTCGGAAAACACATCATAGAAAAAGGACTTCCCTATATTCACATAGAATCGGATTATTCGCAAGAAGATGCGGGACAATTTGCAACAAGACTTGAAGCCTTTTTGGAAGTTGTTTCAGAAAGGAAAAAATTAAAATGAATTATATAATTACCTTTGCAACTACAACAGCAGCAATTCAATGCGACTCAATGATAAAGGCTGACCCTATAAATGCAAAGCTTATTCCCATACCGGGGTTTTTAAAAGCCGGCTGCGGTTTTGC
>CAUTTN010000002.1:0-37822 GCA_963541225.1 uncultured Treponema sp. | reverse complement strand
TATTTCATCTAAAAAATATGCCAATAAATCATCGAATTGTTTATAATATCCTAAAATAAAACCTATCAATAATCCTTCTTTATACATACCAAGACACATTGAATCATTAACTGTGATAAGTTGTGTAATCCTCTTACATGCTTTTTCTTTTGTCCAGCAGCCGTTTTCAATGTTATTATAGTAGTTAATATAAATTTGTACTATACTGTTAATATCTTCAATCGTTAATTTTTTATATTCCAAATAAGACCTCATTAAGTGTAAAATAATTATTTGGTATTCTACATAAGTCCGGCAGTTTTTTCAATGCCTTGCTTTTTTGTAAAAAATCGCTTATAATCGGCTTCCAATGAATCTTGAAGCTTTTATTTTAGGCTGCGGCGGAATGATGCCGCTTCCATATAGACATTTAACATCGGTTTTGCTTCGCCGTGAGGGCGATTTGTTTTTGTTTGATTGCGGGGAGGGGACTCAGGTTGCCCTGCGCCGCCTTAATTTGCGCTGGAAAAGAATCAATGCTATTTTTATAAGCCATACTCATGCTGACCATATAACGGGGCTTCCGGGGCTTCTGATGCTTTCATCCCAAGTTGACAGGGATGAACCTCTTTACATAATAGGCCCTCCAAAGGTTGCCGAATATGTGGAAACCAGCCGGAAAGTTTTAGATATGTATATCAATTATGAAATTATCGTAAAAGAAATAAAGGAGCCGGGCGTCGTTTATTCTACCGAGGAATTTCAGGTACGCTCTTTTTGGCTGGATCATACAAAGCCCTGTATGGGATACACATTTGAAGAGTTTGAGAGGCCTGGGGAATTTAATCCGGAAGCTGCAAGGGCCTTAAATGTTCCATGCGGGCCCCTTTGGTCAAAACTCCAAGGCGGAAGTGAAGTAGTCTCCGCTGACGGAAAAACTATCCGCCCCCAAGATGTTATGGGGCCTAAAAGAAAGGGCAGAAAATTCAGCTTTGTAACCGACACAAAATATTTACCATCCATTGCTCAAGAAGTAAAACATTCCGACTTTTTTGTATGCGAGGGGATGTTTGAAAAAGGCATGGAAAAAGATGCTGCCGAAAAAAAACACATGACCTGTACTCAGGCGGCTCAAATCGCTAAGGATGCCGAGGTCAAAAAGATGGCCCTGATTCATTACAGTCCGAGGTACACCGATAACGAGCTTAAAGTTCTTTTGGACCATGCCAGAGAAGTTTTCCCCGAAACAATCCTTTCAAAAGACAGAATGAATATTCAATTGGAATATGAAGACTAAAAATTCTTGTAAAGCCTATAAGGATTTCAGTCTGTTGCTGCTACTTTAAATTTAATAAAACATTAAAACGAGAGCCTCTAAAAATTTAAGTTTTTTAGAGATAAGCTATGCTTACCCAATTTTCTTTAAGCCTATTTGCGATGTTATCTAAAGTATTACTATTGAATACTTTTTATGGCGTTTTGAGAATGGTTTCGTTTCTTTACATTTTTCTATTTATCCGTGCGGAGGTTTAATACCTGACGTTTTACGTCTACGCTCTGCGTTGTAATAAAGGGTATTAAAGCCGACTGCAACCAACTTATGAGAACAATCCCCCCCCCGACGCTTGCGTCGGGGGGGATTGTTCTTTCTGCAAAAGACTCGATATCCCGATGTTCTTAGCTGATAAGTGTTGATTTAAAATAAAATTCAATATCATATTTGCAATACTATACTTGACATACCGTTGATATTTTTAATAAATTATAAAGCAGGAGAATATTATGAAGCTCTACAGTAGAACACAAATAGTCTTTTTCGCACTTGTTTTTAGTATTTTTACGGGCATTATTGGTTTCCGGTTGGGAATGTATATAACAGAAAAAACACAACCCAAAATAGAGCAATCCGAAAATATTAATTTTATTGATTCCATAACCGATAAAGTCGATATTCCGCCGGTAATCCCCACAGGAAATGACTATACTTATAGTCAGGAAGAAAATCAAAATATCTTTGTATATAAGCATACGAATGATGCTGTTGTAAATATAACTACGGAAAAAATAGGAGTGAATTGGTTTTTGGAACCGGTTCCTACCGAAGGCGGTTCCGGCTCCGGCTCCATTATAGATGAAAGCGGTTTGGTTTTGACAAATACTCATGTTATCGACGAAGCTTCCAAAATATTTATTTCGTTATATGACGGAAGCCAATACGAAGCAAAAATTGTAGGTATTGATCCCGAAAACGATTTGGCGGTTTTAAAATTCGATCCCCCCAAAAATATTAAACTAAGCGTAATAAAATTCGGGGATTCAAATGCCCTGCAAATAGGACAGAGAGTTCTTGCAATAGGAAACCCTTTTGGATTGGAAAGAACATTGACAGACGGCATTGTTTCGGCTTTAGGCAGACCCATTCAAAATGACAGAAACATAGTCATCAAAAACATGATTCAGACAAACACTGCAATAAATCCGGGTAATTCCGGCGGACCTCTTTTGGACACACAGGGAAAAATGATAGGAATAAATACAATGATTTATTCTACCTCAGGAAGCTCTGCCGGTGTAGGATTTGCCGTACCTGTAAATACTGCAAAACGGGTAGTATCCGATATTTTAAAATACGGAAAAGTAAGACGCGGCTCCATAGACGCGGAACTTGTACAAATATCCGGAACTCTTGCACGATATGCCGATTTACCTGTTTCTTACGGACTTTTAGTTTCTCAAGTAAAAAGAGGAAGCTATGCGGCAAAAGCAGAACTGAAAGGCGGTACGGAAGCCGTAAGAACAGGGTTCGGCAGGTATAGTTCCGTATTTTATGTAGGCGGCGACATAATAACCGAAATTGAAGGTCAAAAAATAAAAAGCCTTACGGATTATTATTCTGTGCTGGAAGATAAAAAACCCGAAGATGTTGTCAAGATAAAAATACTTCGCGGAAAAAAATCTATAGAGCTAAATTTAACTCTTTCCGAACGGAATTAATTTTTTTCCGATAAATACGAATTCTCTTTTGAAAATTTAAAAATATTCTTAAATTTTTATACAAAACTATATACACATTGTAAAAAAAAATATATAATAAGAGGATATGATAATAGCCATAGACGGACCTGCCGGTTCAGGAAAAAGCACTATTGCAAAAATGCTTGCAGATAAACTAAATCTTACTTTTATGAATACGGGAAATTTTTATAGAGCTTTGGCTTTGGCTATTCTACGTAGTTTTGGAGGGAGAAAAGACGGAAGCGGCGGGGAGGTGCCGGATCTCAAAGATGAAAAAAAATGGATATCGTTTGCGGAAAAAATTGAGCTTTTTTACCGTGACGGTAAAATGTTTTTAGGTAACGAATATGCAGAACCCTATCTTAGAAGCGATGCAGTAGAATCTATTGTAGCTCCGCTTTCGGCAATTATTCCTATACGGCACATAATTAATGAAAAAATAAGAATCGAAGCATCCAAGACCGATATAGTATGCGAAGGCAGGGATATGACTACGGTTGTATTTCCCGATGCAAAATATAAATTTTATCTTGATGCTTCTGCTGAAGCGAGAGCCGAACGCCGTTTTAATCAGGGAACAAGCAAACTTTCTTTAGAAGAAATTAAAAAAAATATTATTGAACGGGACAAAATAGATAAAAACAAAAAAGAAGGTGCTTTAAAAATTGCCGACGATGCATTTTATTTGGATACATCGGACTTGACTATAAATGAAGTTTATGCAAGAATGCTAAACAATATAAATGATAAAGGGTTATCTATGGAAAAGACGGAAGTGAAGGATGTTGAAAAAGACTCCAAAACAAACATCCAAGCACAATTACAAGAGGAGTACTTAAACAATTTTGAGGCTCCAGAAGCGGGGACAATTAAAGAAGGATATGTTGTTGCTGTAAGCAACGGCACTGTTTTTGTCGATGTAGGCGGTAAATCCGAAGGACATGTATCTTTGGATGAATTTGACGAAGAACCTAAAGTCAATGACAAGGTTCGTGTTTTTATTGAACGCACCGAAGGTTCAAACGGAAGGCTTGAAGTTTCCAAAACAAAAGCCGATAAGATGATTCTTCAAAAGGCATTCAAAGAGGCGTATGCAGAAAAAAAGCCTATAGAAGGAACAATTGCAAAACAGGTTAGAGCCGGTTATGAAGTAAAACTCGGTGGCGGATTGACGGCATTTTTGCCTCTAAGTCAGGCAGATGTTATAAGAGTTGAAAAACCGGAAACTCTTTTGGGGCAGCGATCCAAATTCTATATAGAAAAACTAAGCTTTCATTCCCGAAATGGGGAAAATATTGTTGTAAACAGACGGAAGTATCTTGAAGAAAATACCGAAAAAGAACGCGAGAAGTTTTTTGAAACCGCAAATATAGGCGATACCGTAAAAGGTTTTGTAAAAAGTTTTACCAGCTTCGGTGCTTTTGTAGACTTGGGCGGTTTTGACGGTCTTTTACACATAAACGATATGAGCTGGGGACATGTTACACGTCCGAAAGACTTTGTGAAAAAAGGCGATGAAATCGAATTAAAAGTTGTAAGACTTGATCCTGAAAATAAAAGAATAAATCTTTCGTTAAAACATTTTACTCCGGATCCTTGGCTTCAATTTGAAGACAAATTCCATGTTGATGACATAGTTGAAGGAAGAGTTACCAAAACTACCGATTTTGGTGCTTTTATTGAACTTGATGAAGGAATTGAAGGCCTTGCCCATATAAGCGAATTCAGCTGGGTAAAAAAAATAAGCAAGCCCGAAGATATGGTAAAATCTGGAGACAGAGTTTCCTGCATGATTTTGGGATATGATATTCAGGCGGGACGCGTTTCGTTGGGGCTTAAACAGGTAACCGAAAACCCGTGGGATAAAATCGAAGAAAATTATCCTGTAGGAACAAGATTTACCAGAAAAGTTGTAAAGATAACCAATGCAGGGGCTTTTGTAGAGCTTGAAGAAGGAATTGACGGGTTTTTACACGTAGATGATCTTTCATGGGTTAAAAAAATTAAAAATCCCTCTAGCGAACTTGAAGTAGGCAAAGAGATCGAATGTATAGTAATAGAATGCGATACCGAATCACGAAGAATAAGACTTGGTGTTAAACAGCTTACGGACGATCCTTGGAAACAATTCGGTGCGGCATATAAACAAGGCTCGGTTATTGAAGGCGAAGTTTCATCAAAAACCGATTTTGGTATTTTTGTAAAAGTTCCCGGCGATATTGAAGGGCTTATCCACAAACAAAATCTTGTGGAAAGCAAAGAAGAATCCGCTGATGACGCTTTGGCAAAATATTCTGTAGGGGATAAGATAAAAGCTGTGATAATAGAATTAAATCCTCGAAGTAAAAAAGCCGCTTTTTCAATAAAAGACTTTAAGAAAAAACAGCAGCAGGAAGAAATTTCGCAGTATATGTCTACGGAGCAGGAAGAAGACGAAGCTTCTTACACCTTAGGAGACCTTTTAAAAAATAAGCCCGAATAAAATATTTGGTTTGCTTTATGAATATCGCTGATAGTATTAAAAGAGATAAGCTCAACACTCTTATAAATACGAGCTTACTGATAAATTCCAATTATTTCGACTTAAATATTTTGTTGGAAAAAATTGTAGAATCGGCAATGATTGTTGCAGAAGGGGAGGCGGCATCTCTTTTAATACTTGAAAATGACGGAAGCCGGCTTAGGTTTGAAGTTGCGATAGGTCCTAAAGGTATAGAAGCAAAAAAAATTATTGTAGGCTTAAACGGTATTGCCGGCTGGGTAATCAAAAATAACAAAGGTTTAATAGCAAATGATGTAGCAAACGATCCCCGCTTTGATCCGACCGTACAAGAAAGTACCGGCTACAAAAACCGCAATATGGTAGCCGTACCTATGTGTATAAAAGACGAATGTATAGGTGTTATTGAAGTTTTAAATAAAGTAGGGGGAAAAGATTTTGACTCCGATGACCTTACGGTTTTGGAACTTTTTGCAAATCAGACTGCAATAGCTTATCAAAATGCACGTTTTTATAAATGCTCAAGAGAGGAAATCGTTTATCTTCAAGATAGATTAAAACAAGATAAGGAATATCATACCTTTATTGCTGTCAGCAAGATAATGACCGAAAAACTTGAACTGTGTAAAAGTGTGGCTGCCTCGGATGCTTCCGTCTTAATTTTGGGTGAAAGCGGAGTAGGTAAAGAGCTGATTGCGGAGCAAATACATCTTAATTCGGCTAGAGAAAATATGCCCTTTATAAGGGTAAACTGTGCAGCCTTACCCGAAAATCTTCTTGAAGATGAACTTTTCGGGCATGTAAAAGGAGCCTTTACAGATGCCGTAGGTGACAGAAAGGGTAGGTTTGAACTTGCAGATAAAGGAACTATATTCCTTGATGAAATAGGCGATATTCCTTTAGCATTACAAACAAAATTTTTACGGGTTTTGCAGGAAATGTCCTTTGAAAAAATAGGATCAAGTAAAACCATAAAAATCGACACAAGAATAATTGCTGCAACAAATAAAAATATAGAAGAACTTGTAGCTCAGGGAAAATTTCGTGTAGACCTATATTACAGGTTAAATGTTCTTCCGATATATGTACCGCCTTTGCGTACACGTAAAGAAGATATTCCGGAGCTTGCAAATTTCTTTTTAAAAAAATTCGGTAAAGAAGTAAAAAAAGACTTTTTGGATTTTTCGGAATCGGCTTTGAATATGATAAAAGCATATTCATGGCCCGGAAATATAAGAGAACTTGAAAATGTTGTGGAGCGGGCATGTGTTTTGGGAAAGCCTCCTTACATCGAAAAAAAAGACCTGTTGCTTAAACCCGATATTTCCGAAGGTGTCTTTGCTTCCGAATATCCTGTAACGGATTTAAAAACAGCCGTAAATAGTTTTAAAAAAAATTACATTACGGATATTTTGGACAAAAAACAATGGAACCAAACGCTTACAGCCGAAACACTCGGTATTCAGCGGACATATTTATCAAGGCTATTAAAAGAACTTGAAATTAAGGAGTAGTTAAATGGCATTAGAAAAAGAAGATAAGGATCTGGCATCGAAAGTAAACGAATTTTTAAGTATTAACAGAAAACTTGTTTTAATTATTTTGGGTGTAGTAATTTGTGCGGTTGTAATAATTATTTCATATTTCGCACTTTCCGAAAAAGCGGCTTCAAAGTCGGTTAGTTCTGTTGAAAAAATTATTTATGATCTGGAAGATTTTAAATCTAAAAATAAAACAAAGAGTACCGATACGGAAAATTCTTCGTCCGAAAAAAAAGAAACGGAAGAGATTTCTTCTCCGGAGGTAATTGCCGAAGAAGATAAAGCAATTTTAGATTTAAAACTATTTGTAGGAAAAAGCGGATATTCGGGATTTAGGGCAAATACTGCTGTTGCAGAAATTTACTTTTCGCGGAAAAATTATGAAGAAGCCTTTAAATTTTATGAAGCTGCTGCAAAGGCAATAGGTTCCGGTTACACATCCGGTATTGCTTATTTTAACGTTGCTGCTTGTGCTGATGAATTGGGTAATTACGAAAAGGCTTTGGAGTTTTATAAAAAGGCTTCAGAAGTAACCGAATTTCCTTTAGTTCCCCGCGCTATGTTTAACATCGGCAGAATATATGAGGCTATGAATAAACCTGATGAGGCTGTAGCGGCATATAATAAACTTTCGGCAGATTATCCTCGTAATGATTGGGCATTGCTTGGAAAATCCAGAGTTATTGTTTTATCGAACGATAAATAAAAATACTCCTGTATGAAAAAAATACGATGGCTGTTATTTGTTATACTGCTTTTTTCGGCTTGCGGAATTGATAATATAGTTTATCTCGATAAACCTGTTTTAATTCATGATCCGTCAGAGTTGGGAGATGACAGCCGTCTGTATTTTGAATTTAGAACAAGCGATAAAAACAACACTAGGGATGCTTCAGGATACTTTAAAGGTTTCGATATTTTTTATCGAATTTATGAAAACAAAAATTCTTGTGCGGCGGATATTTCTTCGGCTAAAACATATAATGACTCAAACCCTTCAAACTCGGCAAATTATTTGCGTAACACTCTTTCTTTTAAATTTTTAACTCGTGTCGGAAAATCGGTTTCATCAAGACCGTTTATCGATGGTGCTTCTTACGACAGAAATATCCGTTTTAGACTTTCATCTTACGCCTCAGATACGGACAGTATCACAATTGATGGTGTAAATTTAGGTACGGTAATGCGGGAAACTTCACAAACTTTTCTGCAAATAAATAAAAAAGACATTGATGTAAAATCTGATTCTTCTGCGTCGACCAATAATTATCTTTATGTGGCGGTTTTTGCTGCCGCTTATGGAACCGACAATTCTTTTAAACCTGCATATAGCGAGATACTTTTTTTGGGTTATGTCAGAATTAATAAACCTTCGGATTTCTAAATAAATCATTAAAATGCTATTGAAATTTTATATTCTTTTTTTTATACTTATGCGGTTACAACCGAATAAACAGTTTAGGAGCAATAATGCGTAAAGTAGTTATGGAAGCGGAAGCTCTCGACGGATATCTTACAAAAGACGATATTAATTATCTTAATGAAATGAATGGTCTTTATACAGAATGTATGAATAATTTTCTATTGTTGGAAAAAAGCTCTCAAGAGAAAAAGGAAGCAGCACAAGCCGATGTAATTAAATGCTATAACGAAATCGGAAAATTAATGCAGAATATATGTAAAGAAATTCCTCAATTGAATATCTTTTCTTTTAATACAGAACACGAAAATCATGCCGAAGCTTCAAGAGTTATTGCAAAACTGCGGTCGGTAGATACCGATCACAGTGAGTTTTTATATTATACGCAGCGTTCATTTGAAATGCTTTTTAAACTTGCTTTTAAAGGTAAACATCACGATAGAAAAAACTATCTTATAGTAAAAACTCCTGTAACTGATCCCGTTCAAAATTATGCCGTGCATAAAATAACCGATATAGATTACAAAATAGAAAATACCGTTATGTGTGTAATGTTAAGGGGAGCATTGCTTCCTTCGATGATTGTTTCTAAAGAAATAGAAGAATATTCTTCGCACGGTTATGTTACTCCTTTTGCTCTTTTTAAAATAAAGCGGGACGATTCTTGTAAAGAAGCAAATATGCAATATATTTTGGATTTGGATAAATCTTATTTTAATTTAAATGATTTAAACGGGAAGCATTTAATTTTTGCTGACCCTATGAATGCTACAGGCGGAAGTCTTATAACGGTAGTAAACTATTTAAAAAAACTTGGTGTAAAACCTAAATCTATAAGCTGTTTTCATGTAATATCTGCATTAAAAGGAGCTTTGCGTATTGTAAGGGCTTTGGAAAATTGCAATCTCTATATTTTATGGATGGATCCCGTTTTAAATAATTCCGCTTATATTATGCCCGGGTTGGGCGATGCCGGCGACAGAATAAACGGCAAAGATTCCGACGAATATCCCCGTAATATAATTCAGTTGATTGCTGACTACGGTTCAAATATTTCGGGGCTTTACCGATCTCAGCTTAGGCAGATAGAAAAAACCGTATTGGATAATTAATGTGTTTTATGAAAAAGACAATTTTTTTTTATTTTTGTATTTTATTTATAAGTTTAAATTCCACGATGATTTTTTCAAAAGGAAAAATTGAAGAAGATTTATCGGGAGAATATTTTTCTATAGCGGAAGGTTATACGGAATTAAAAAAATATGAAAAGGCTGTCGAATTTTATAAAAAAGCAGAAAAATCGGATCAGTATAAAAATGCCGTGCAGTATAATCTTGCACAAGTTTACGCACTGCAAAATGATTGGGTAAATTGTCTAAAATATTTAGAACCTATTTATGAACAAGTTCCCGAAAATATAAAAATAGCTACTGCCTATGCTTATGCTTTGTCTTCCTCAGGGCAAGAAAAAAAAGCATTGGAAATATATGAAAAAATATATTTAAAAGAACCCGAAACTCCTATTTATTTTTTCAATTATATCCGTATACTGATAGTATCGAAAAAATACGATGAGGCTTTAAAACTTCTTGATGAAAATAAAGAAAAATTCAATTCGGGAAACGATGGTCAAACATTGAATTCTCTTAAAGAAAAAATAAATAATATTTTAAACCCTCCAAAAGAAAAACCTAAAAAAAAGACTGTAGAACAAAAAGAAGAAATAAAAAAAGATGCAGATAAAAAAGATATAAAAGAAACTACGGATAAAAAAAACGAAACAACAACCTCGCCATAGGGTAGTGAGGTTATTCGTTCGGAGGGTTTAATACCCCGACGCTCGCGTCGGGGTTGTTGATTGTTTTCGGAAATTATAGCTTGCAGATTCTCTTTTTTTAATTTAGGTATAAAAAAACTTGAAGTTCTGTGTTGGGGGCTAATTATCATCACGAATAAAATGTAAAACGTATAAAAACTATTTTGAAAAAGCTTCCCATAAATTAAGCAATGTTTACCGAAAGGTAAATTTGTCAAGTGGGGCAAATTAGTAAAAAAAATTGATGTGTTTGCCTTTAAAAGGATAAAGAAGTCTATTGATTTTTTTTATTCTTTTATGTTAGAATAAAGCCATTATTAAAAAGAGGTGGTTTAACGTGAGTCAAACGGTTTTCCCTGAGTGGAAATCTTTTTTGGGAATAAACGGACATTCTGAACCCGAAATTTTACGGTCGGTTGTAAAGCGTTCAGGCGAAATAGAAGCATATAACAGGAAGAAGATTGAAATAGCTATAAATAAAGCTATTACGGCTGTAACGGGTAGTGCCAATGACGAAAAAGCATCTTTTTTAACCGACAAGGTTGAAGAAAAGCTTAAATCGATAATGGAAGGAAGGTATGCTCATTCAATTCCTGCTATTGAGGAAATTCAAGATATTGTAGAACTTGTTCTTATAGAAGAGCAGGAAGCTGCTCTTGCAAAAGCTTATATTCTATATAGGGCAAAAAGAGAGGCTTTACGTGACACGGAAAGTCTTATGCTTAATATCAATAATACAATGGACGGATATTTAAGCCAATCCGACTGGCGTGTAAATGAAAATGCAAACGTGAATTTTTCTTTGGGCGGTTTAATTTTACATAATTCCGGAACAATTACTGCTAACTACTGGCTTAAAAATATTTATACGCCTGCAATAGCGGAAGCTCATAAAACAGCCGCTTTCCATATTCACGATTTGTCTATGTTTTCGGGTTATTGTGCAGGCTGGTCTTTAAGGCAGTTGATTGAAGAAGGTCTGGGCGGAGTGCCGGACAAAATAACTTCAAAACCGGCTAAACATCTTTCGACCCTTATTCAGCAGATTGTAAATTTTTTAGGCATAATGCAAAACGAATGGGCGGGTGCTCAGGCTTTTAGTTCTTTTGATACATGTTTGGCTCCGTTTATAAAAGCAGACAATCTTTGCGAAACAACCGTTAAACAATGTCTTCAAAGTTTTGTTTACGGTGTAAATACTCCAAGCCGTTGGGGGTCTCAGGCTCCGTTTACTAATATTACGCTTGATTGGGTATGTCCTCCCGATTTGGCAGAACAAAAAGCTGTTGTGGGCGGAAAACGAATGGACTTTACCTACGGCGATTGTCAAAAAGAAATGGATATGATAAATAAACTCTTTATAGAGCTTATGCTTGAAGGAGATGCGGCAGGACGCGGATTTCAATATCCTATTCCTACATACAATATAACTTCCGATTTTGATTGGTCAAGTCCTAATGCAAAACTTCTTTTTGAAATGACAGCCCGTTACGGAACACCTTATTTTCAAAACTTCATAAATTCCGACCTAAACCCCGGCGATGTGCGTTCTATGTGCTGCCGTCTTCAGCTTGATAAGAGAGAGTTAAGAAAACGCGGAGGCGGACTTTTCGGTTCCGATGAATTTACAGGTTCTATAGGTGTTGTTACGATTAACATGCCTCAAATCGGGTATCTTTCCAAGACGGAAAAAAATTATTTTGACCGGTTGGATTATCTTATGGATATTGCAAAGCAAAGTCTTCAAATCAAGCGTAAAGTAATAGAAAAACTGCTTGAAGGCGGTCTTTTTCCGTATACAAAACGCTATTTAAAGCACTTGAATAATCATTTTTCTACCATAGGAATCTGCGGAATGAATGAATCCTGCCTTAATTTTTTAGGTGAGGATATTGTAAGCACAAGGGGCAAGACCTTTGCCGAAAAAGTTCTTACTTACATGCGGAATAAACTTGCAGATTTTCAGGAAGAAACGGGTAGTCTTTTTAACCTTGAAGCAACGCCTGCCGAAAGTACTTCTTACCGTCTTGCAAGACACGACAAGCTGCAATTCCCCGATATAATTGCTTCGGGAGATTTAGAGCCTTATTATACGAACTCAAGTCAGCTGCCTGTAGCTTTTACGGAAGATGTTTTTGATGCTCTTGATCATCAAGAAAGTCTTCAAAGAAAATATACCGGCGGTACAGTTTTTCATATTTTTTTAGGCGAAGCTGTAAAAGACTGGAAAGCCTGTAGGGACTTGGTAAAATCGGTTGCCAATAATTATCGTATTCCGTATTTTTCCATATCACCGACTTTTTCTATATGTCCTGTTCACGGATACCTTGATGGAGAACATTTTGAATGTCCTAAGTGTAAACGTGAAAAAGAGTCAGTGCTTGAAAAAAAATTAAAAGAATTGGAACAAGAAAGAGAAAACCTTTTAAAAGGAAAGCAAGGAGTTTAAATATAAATATGGCAGTAAAAAAAGAAATGAATACCGCAAAACTAAAAGCCGGCTTTAAAATTATTGTTACAATAATGATTATTGCAATAGTAGCTTTTTCCGGAATACAAATAATTCCTACAACCGATAACGGTGTTGTAACCCGTTTCGGAAAATACAGCAGGACACTTACGCCCGGTCTTCAATTTGTGATTCCGTTTATAGATCATGTATATAAAGTTCCCGTTACCACCGTACAAAAAGAAGAATTCGGCTTTAGAACTTCCCGTTCAGGCGAAAGAAGCGAATATCAGAATTCCATCACAAGCGAATCACAAATGCTGACGGGCGACTTAAACATAATAAATGTTGAATGGGTTGTGCAATATAAAATTGTGGATCCTAAAGCATGGTTATTCAATGTTGAAAATTCCGAACGTACAAAGACAATAAGGGACGTTTCAAAATCTGTTGTAAACAGCCTTGTAGGCGATAGGGCAATTATGGATATAATGGGACCTGAACGCGATAATATTCAGTCAATGTCTAAAGAACTAATGAACGAAAAATATACACAACTCGGTTTGGGAATTTCGGTTTCTTCGGTGCAGCTTCAAAATGTAGTACCCCCGAAAGAAGTTCAATCTGCATTTGAAGACGTAAACATAGCTATTCAGGATATGAACCGTCTTATAAATGAGGGGAAGGAAGCATACAATAAAGAAATACCTAAGGCTAAAGGTGAAGCCGATAAAATGATACAGGAAGCAAAGGGGTATGCTTCCGAAAGAATAAACAAAGCGGAAGGAGATGTTGCCAGGTTTAATTCGGTTTATACCGAATATGTAAAAGCTCCCGACATTACAAAACGCAGACTTTATCTCGAAACATTGGATAAAGTTTTTGAAAATAACGAAAATCTTATAATTGTCGATAAAAACTTAAAGAACTTTTTACCGCTTAAAGACTTAAATAAGGGAGGCAATTAATATGTATAATTACGAAAATGCAGAATTTGAAAATCAGGAAAAAGCCGAAAACAAAATAAAACCGGAAAAAAAATCTAAAAATAAAAAAAGCGGTTTCCTTTTTTTGATAATACTTATTTTAATCTTATTTCTTTTCCTTAAGCCTTTTTATATTTTAAATGAAGGGCAAACTGCAATAATAACGCAGTTCGGAGAGGTTGTAAAAACCGAAACAAAAGCAGGTCTTCACTTTAAAATGCCTGCGATACACACCGTACATAGATACACTGCAAAACTTTTACGTCTTGACGGTGATCCTCAAAAGATTCTTACAAAAGAAAAACAGTTTATTGAAGTTAATACTACAAGCCGTTGGAGAATAATCAATGTCCGCAAATTTTATGAATCTCTTGTAACCTATGAAGCTGCTTTTTCGCGTCTTTCGGATATAGTGGATTCATCGGTGCGTGATGTTATAACAATCAACAGTCTTGATAATGTAGTACGAAGTTCCAATATTATAAACGAAAGCACTCATGAAGAACAATTTAATATAGAAGATACCGATGTAAAGCTTGACAATATTACAAGCGAAAAAGCAACTTTTGCCAATATAGACAAGGGAAGGGAAGTTCTTGCAGTCGAAATATTAAAAAAGGCAAACAGTCAACTGGGAGAATTCGGACTTGAAGTTATTGATGTTATTTTTAAACAGATAAAATATTCCGATGAACTTGAAAATTCAGTTTTTAATAGAATGATAAAAGACCGAAACCAAATAGCTCAAACTTTCCGTTCGACAGGGGAAGGAAAAAAAGCAGAATGGCTCGGTAAACTGGAAAACGAAAAAAAGACTATTCTTTCCAAAGCATATTCCGAATCCGAAAAAATAAAAGGTGAAGCCGACGCAAAAGCAACTTCAATCTATGCCGTTTCTTACGGCAAGGCTCCGGAATTTTACAGCTTTTGGAAAAGTATAGAAATTTATAAAAACTCTTTGCCTAAAACGGAAAAAATTCTTTCGACGGATATGGAATATTTTAAATATTTATATTCTCATTAAATTTTTCCGATAAAATAATATGGAAAATTATCGTAAAAGTTTAACTGGAGGACTTTAAATTGATTGGAAAAGGTTATTTAGGAAGAATATTTGTTCTTATTATTTTAATTGTGTTACTTACTTTCGGCGGACTTTTATGGTTTGACTATTTGGGTCTTATAAATACTCGAAGTATGTTTTCGCCTATTTATTCTTTATTCGGTTTAAGCACACCTAAAGGAGTGGGAGCGAACGATACGAATATACCTCCCAATCTTGATAATGACCGTTATGCAAAAAGGCTTTTGGCACTTGAAGCAAAAAGACAAGAACTGGATAAATTAGAAGAAGATGTCAAATCAAAGCAAAAGGAAAATAAGCAGCTTGCCGAAGAACTTGCGGATAGATTAAGTTCGATTGAAGAAAAAGAAAAGAATTTTAATTTAATGCTTGTAGAAACAAATGATAGAAACGCAAATATAATTCAAATTGCCAACTATATGAACGGTATGCGTCCTGAAAATGCGGTTGCAAATCTTTTGGAGATGGATGATCAGGATATAATCGATGTACTCAGAGCGGCAGAAAAAATGGCTCAGGCTCAAGGAGAAGTTTCAGGTGTTGCCAACTGGTTTTCTTTAATGCCGCCTGCCCGTGCTGCGGAAATTCAAAGGAAGATGGCAAATAAGCCTGTAACATTCCCGTAAAGTTTAATGTTTTTTCCGACAATACGATTTGCTGTTTTTTTTGGCATTTTATTTTTCTTATACTGGTATATTTTTAGAAAAGAACTCCAGCGGAAAATTCTTTTAGTGTCGGCTTCTTATGTATTTTATTCGTTTTGGAATTGGAAATTTTGTATCTTAGTTTTTTTGCTGACGGCAATAAATTATTTTTTCGGATTTTTACTTGAAAAAGAAAAAAATTATAATCCGCGTAAAGTGTTGATTATAATAATAACTGTTTTAGATATTGCTTATCTTTGTTTTTTTAAATATGTTTACAATCTTATTTCTTTTTTAAATCGATACTTTCCGGCAATGTATGACAATTCGTCTTTTTTGATTAATATGAGGACGTTTAGTCTTCTGGTTCCGATAGGTATTTCTTATTATACATTTAAATGTATGAGCTATATATTCGATATCTATCTTTGCAAAATGCGACATGTAAAATCTTTTTGGGATGTTTTGCTTTATGTTTCTTTTTTTCCACAAATAGCTTCAGGTCCTATTGTACAGGCGGAACCTTTTTTTCGAGAACTTTCAATAACACTAAATTGCGATAACGATAAAAGCTCAAAACCTATCGAATTGGATAGAGCCGTTATTTTAATACTATCCGGTATTTATAAAAAAATGATAATTGCAAATTTTCTTACGATATTGGTGGCAGATAAAATTTGTGCAAATCCGTCATTTTATAATACATGGGAATTGATATTCGGTATTATATCTTATTCGATAATAATTTATGCAGATTTTTCGGGGTATAGCGATATGTCGATAGGAATTGCTTTGCTTTTAGGTTTTAACACCCCTGCCAATTTTGACCGTCCTTATATTTCAAAATCGGTAAGCGAATTTTGGCGGAGATGGCATATAAGTTTTTCGTCATGGCTTAGGGATTATCTTTATTTCGGACTTGGTGGTTCTCGTTTTGGTTTGACAAAAACTCTTTTTGCATTATTTTTTACGATGGTTATTGCAGGAATTTGGCATGGAGGAAATTTAACTTTTATAATATGGGGAGCTTTACAGGGTTTTGCTCTAGTCGCAGAAAGAATTTTTTATGTTAATTCCAAAATAAAAAAATCTGTTGACATTGAAAAAAAAGTTTTGGGTGCCGAAAAAAATGATAAAGAAAAAAGCGGTAAATTATTATCAGCAATAAAAATTGTTTTAGTTTTTATATTTATAAATATAAGCTGGTTAATATTTTTTTCAAATTCGCTTTCAGAATTAAGATTATATTTATTTTCACTAAAAAATATAAATCTTCCGTTTTCTATAATAAGTCCTTTTGTATTAATTATTTTTTTTGCAGGACTTTTTTTGCAAATCCCTTCCGTAAATATTCGTTCAAAAATATTCGAAATATATATCCGTATGCCGCTTATATGTAAAGCCGTTTTTGCGGCAGCCTTTGTGATTTTGATTTATACGGTTTCGACTTCCGGTATTCCTTCTTTTATTTATTTCGGATTTTAAGGGGGCATAATAAAATGAGTATTGTAAAAAAAAATGAAAAGTATAATTTATATTATGCCAAAAAGAAAACATGCGGAAATTATTCGGTCAATCAAACTTTTATTTTTTTTGTTATATTGTTATTTTTTGTGTGTATAATGTTGGGTAAAACTTTGGAAAGTTCTGCTTTGAGAATAAGGAGTAAATATGTTTCAAATATTCTTGTTCCTGCCGTAAAACCTATTTCCGATTTTTCCGTTAAGTATGGTTTAGATTCCGTAATTCCGAAATTGAGATTTTTATTTTTATCTTATGCAAAACTTGAAAATGAAGCGGCTTGGGATAGTTTCTATTATATGAATGAAGAAATGGAAGAGCAAAATAATTTTTTGGTTGAATACGGTAAAGAGTTGACAAAAGAAAGAGATTTAACAAATAAATTAGCTTTAGAACTTGCAGAACTTGAAGAAAAAATTTTAAAAATAAAGAAACTAAAACTTAAAATAGAAAATAATTATGAAAATATAAATGTTAGTTCCGAAAATAATCTTGTGAGTGCTAATGACGATAAATTGGAAATATTTTCAAATAAAATTCAAGAAGAGCAAATTTTAAAAAATAAAAAAACTTTTTCTTCCGATAAAGATGAACAAGCAGAAAACGTAAAAGATTTTTCTGAATTGCAAACGCATAAATATAACTGTAAAAATCCGTTACGGGTTTTAATGGTTGGGGATTCTCAAATGCGGAGTATTGCCGGAGGTTTAAAAAGACTTATAGGACAAAACCTTTCAATACATGTAACGGAAATAACTATTCACTCTTCCGGTTTTGTAAGAGGCGATTATTACAACTGGCTTAAAAAACTGAAAACCGTTTTTTCCGAAAATCAAAAAACTCCTTTTGATGTTGTCGTTATTTTTTTAGGTATGAACGATTATCAAAATTTTTACGGGGCAGGAGGAAAGGTGCTTGTAAGGGAAACGCCTGAATGGGAAGCCGCTTATTGCGGAAAAATAAGAAAACATTTGGAAATTCTTTTGGCAAATACAAAGAAAGTTTATTGGCTTGGAATGCCGGTTGTGAGAAATAAAGTCTATAATGAAGAAGTTTCATATATCGAAAAAGTACAAAAAAAATTATCGGAAGAATATTCGGATAATAATTTACTTAGGTTTTCTTTAAGCGAGCAGGCTCCCGGAAAAAATGTTCCATATACCGATGTTATTCAAACTTCTGATGGAAAAAAAATAAAACTTATGAGAGAAGATGGGGTACATTATACTATATCGGGCGGAGAATATCTTATGAAGCCGTTTTTAAATCTTTTGTATGAGCATTGGGATCTGGAGCCTTTGGAAGCTATGTAAAAATTCTACCGGATTTTGTATTTGCAATTAAAAGGCTTGACATGTATGTCTTAAGCATGTAAACTTTATCCCGTAAAATGAGAAATAAAACTTAGCGGAAATTTACGCAAAAAGGAGTTTATATGAGAAGAGTTGTAATTACAGGCCTCGGTGCCGTAACCCCCATAGGAAACACCCTGGATGAAACATGGGAAGGAATCAAAGCAGGTAAATGCGGAATCGGAAACATTACCCAATTTGATTGTTCTGATTTTAAGATTCAGATAGCGGCAGAAGTAAAAAACTTTGACGCTTCACAATTTATGGATAAAAAAGATGCCCGTAAAATGGCGCGGTTCACTCAATTTGCCGTAGCCGCAGCTTCACAGGCAATGAAGGATGCAGGCCTTTCAAAAGAAACCATCGATGCAAACCGCACAGGTATAATACTCGGAAACGGTATAGGCGGTTTTGAAATCTACCAAGAAGCCTTTAAAAAATACTTTCAAGTTGCTCCGGATCGTATTCCGCCGATGACTGTTCCTCTTCTTATTCCGAATGAGGCAGCCGGAAACATAAGTATGCAGTTCGGTATAAAGGGGCCGTCTTGGACATTGGCTACGGCCTGTGCTTCCGGTACCGATGCCCTCGGAAATGCTTTAGACCTTGTCCGCTCAGGAAGGCTCGATGTATGCGTATCGGGCGGCACGGAAGCTACAATTACCGGTTTCGGCATAAGCGGTTTTACGATTTTGCAAACCCTCGCCTCAGGCGATCCTGCCAAGGCTTGCTGTCCCTTCGATAAAAAGCGTTCAGGCTTTGTAATGGGCGAAGGCTCAGGCATTCTCATTCTTGAAGAATATGAACATGCAAAAAAGAGGGGAGCTAAAATATATGCGGAATTTGCAGGCTATGGAGCTTCCTCCGATGCCTACCACTTAACCAGCCCCGACCCCTCAGGTGACGGAGGAGCATTGGCCATCACCAATGCACTCGCCGATGCAGGCGTAAAACCTGAAGAAGTTCAATACTATAATGCTCACGGAACCTCGACACCGATTAACGACCCTGCAGAAACGGCCATGATTAAAAAAGCTTTTGGAGACCATGCATATAAAATGAAGGTTTCTTCAACCAAGTCGATGATAGGCCACTGCTTAGGTGCCGCAGGAGCTCTTGAAGCCATCTTCTGTATAAAGGCAATGGAAGAAGGATTTTATCCCCCGACCATCAACCTAACCGAACCCGACCTTGAAGCCGGCTGCGATTTGGACTATGTTCCGAACAAGGGCGTCAAAGGCGAAATAAACTGTGCCGCCTCAGGCTCCCTCGGCTTCGGAGGCCACAACGGTGTCGCCGTCTTTAAAAAGATAAAGTAAGAACTTTTTAAAAAACTCTAATTAGATAAGCTAAAACCGAAACAATACATTTAACTTCGGCCCTCGGAATTTCCGTACCGAAGTTAAATGTTCAATTCTAAAAGAAAAAGAAATCGAAGACTTCATAAGAATAAATTTTTCAAATAAATAGGATAAAAAGATTTAATACAAATTATTGACAGAAAGTAATTAATTATTATATAATAGTATAAGTAAGGAAAGTAAGGAGGCGTTTTATGGAACTTGCAAAACTAACATCTAAGGGTCAGATTACAATTCCGCTTGCGATAAGAAATATGCTCGGATTAAAAACCGGCGATAAAGTCTTTTTTGAAGAAAGCAGAGGAAAAGTTTATATTACAAATGCTTCTCAAATAACTTTAGCAAATATTCAAGCTCAAATGCAAGGAGAAGCAGAAAAAGCCGGCTTTCAAACAGAAGATGATGTTATTGCTTATATTAAAGAATCAAGGAAATGTTAATTTTTACACCATCAAAATATTTCGAATTGATTGCTGAAAAGTATGGATATATTTAGGGGTTAAAACAGTTTAAAAGAACCCGAGGAGAAAATTAAAATGGATAATTGTATGTTTTGTAAAATTATCCAAGATATAATGAAAAACTAACATCATTATATAATAATGTTCTTGAAAAAAATATAATTTTCCAATTAAAAAATAAATATACAAATTATGATATGGCGGAAGCTCTTTTAGATTATATAGCAATTAAAAATTATGAAATATTGAATGTTGATAACAGACTGAAAGTTGCTGGACATAAATATTGAAAAATGCTAAAACACGATGTAAGTAAAAATTGTTGGTTCAATTTAAACATACGGAAAAAATTAATGAGAAAAAATTATGAGTTTTGTAGGTGAAAAATTGGTATCGGAGCTTTTTTAATCGGTTCCTATGATGCTGTTTCTACAGAGGCTTCTAAGACGGGGATAAAACTTGACGGTATCAAGAGCATCGATCCGAAAAAATCGGAAAGACTCGGTTCCTTTGCCGAGAGCTATTTTTTTGTCTCCCCGGTCCAGGAACTCCCCTTTGCTGATAAGGGCTATTGAAACTATAAAAATTAAAACGGCTATAAAGCCTATAACCATCCGGTCGCTAAAGGGGATTTTGTCCACGTTTTGCATAAATCTATTCTCCTGCCGTTATAATAGATGTGATTTTTTTGTAAAAAAACGGTAAAAATGTATTTTGTTAAAATTATTTTATATTGACATAAGCGGTTATTAGGGGTAGAATATTAATGTTAAGGAGATAATTTTTAATGAAAAGAAATTTTAGCTTTCTCCTTTTTTGCCTTATTTTACTTTGCAGTTGCAATAATTATCATACAGGATTATTTAAAATCAGCAATGAATCCGATTGGGACATAATCATAAGCCTAAATAATTTTAATGAATTAGGCAAAAAGCAAACTAATAGTAATTATATGATTAATAAACATTCATCAGAATTTTTTTATTTATATAATGATGGAAATTGTGAATTAATTAGTGTAAATGGTGCAAAAATAATAAAAAAAACTAATTCGGAGTTAATTTTAAAAAATGATACTCCTAAAAAAATAAAAGTTGTAAATTCTACAAAAAAGAATATAAAATTATCTAATATGCCTTCTTTACCTTGTCCTTTAAACAGACAATATGCAAATACAAGACAATACGTTCCTTTGTTTTCTCCTGTAATTATAGAAAAATTTCATAACTCCGAAATATCGGCAAAAGAAATAAATATATATGCTTGGCAATTAGAATTTTGTAAAAATGATGATGAATTAAATACGCTTTCAATAGGAATTAACACTAATAATAATTTCAAATACAAATTCAAAAAAATAAATAATGATATTTATTTATTTTTATCTTAAAATTTTTCCCATTTTGAAAGTAATGACAATATCGTATTAGGACTGTCAATATAAAATAACTCTTTAAACACTACTTAACAACATGTACATTGTACGTGTTGTTAATGCTGTTTCATCTCCGAAAGAAACGCTAATATATAGTATCTGTATAAATAGTATTGTCTGAAGGAGATTTTTTAAATTATCTTGAATTCTCCTGTTCCCGGAAAACGATATTTAACTCCGCTAAAATCCCCTAAGTTACCCGGCATAATATATTCTGTTTTATTCGTGCGGAGGCTTTAATACCTGTCGTTTCTCGGCAACGCTTTGCGTTGTAACAAAGGGTATTAAAGCCGAGTACAATCACCTTATGAGAACATACAGTGCGAAACATTGAGCACTGTACCCGATGCTCTGCATTGGGGGTATTGATTAAAAAAGCATTTCTAGCAAAGATATTGCCCGTAGACGTAGCTTTAAATATTTTTTGTTGATTGCAAGTTCAAAATCTAAAGGATTATTTTCGTTATGGTCTACCAATAATTTTTTCACCGTTAAATTTTCAAACAAGCCTTCATTTGCGGCAAGGAGTCTTCCTACGGCTTCATTAAAGCCTAAAACCGACCAAAATACGGTACCGATAAATTTGGGATATTTATCAAAAAGTTTTTTACAGTGTTCCTGTTGGTATTTTAACGCTGTCGTATATTGTTCGGGCGGATCTAAAATCTACCGATTTCAGCCGTTCCATCTGTAGCATCGATTTTTTTTATAGTAGGGTATGTTATCGATTATTAATATCCGGTCGCTTATATCGGCATGGTTAAATCCGTTTTTACGTTCTGTTTGTATGTTTACTCTTTGTTTTTCCGGTAATGTTGCCATCGTTCCCAAATAGTGCGGCGTGTGTAAGGCTGTGTTATTATAAGTTTTTTTCGGACACCCCGCCTGTAGTTTTTAATCGGGTAATTGCGGATTATGGTATAATCACAAGATTTCTTGTTGGGTAAGTATTCTGTCAAAATATGATAGTTCGTATAGTTTTTCTGTATACATAATGACTAAGTTACCCCCTTGTCGTTTTTGTGTTTTTTTTGTATCTTATAAGAAAGTTTTATAAATAATCATATATATTTTAAGGAGATTTTAAATGGCTAAACAATTATTGTTTAATGAAGAAGCTCGAAAAAGCTTATTAGCCGGTGTTGAACAAATTTCTAATGCAGTAAAGGTTACATTAGGTCCTAAGGGACGGAATGTCCTTATCGACAAGAGTTTCGGAGCCCCCACAGTTACAAAAGACGGTGTATCCGTTGCCAAGGAAGTTGAACTTGAAAATAAATTCGAAAATATGGGTGCTCAACTTTTAAAAGAAGTTGCCACAAAAACAAATGAAGTTGCAGGCGATGGAACTACGACTGCTACAGTTCTTGCTTACTCGATGGTAAAAGAAGGCTTAAAAGCCGTTGCCGCAGGTATGACACCCCTTGAACTAAAAAGAGGTATGGATAAAGCTGTAGCTATTGCAGTCGAAGATATACAAAAAAGTGCAAAAGAAATTAAAGGTTCCGACGAAGTTGCACATGTCGCTTCCGTTTCTGCAAACAATGATGCCGAAATCGGAAAAATAATTGCCGATGCTATTGCAAAAGTAGGTAAAGACGGCGTTATTGATGTAGGCGAAGCTCAAACGATGGAAACTACAACCGATTATGTGGAAGGTATGCAGTTTGACCGCGGTTATATTTCTTCCTATTTTGTTACCGACCGCGACAGAATGGAAACCGTTTTTGAAAATCCCTACATTTTAATTTATGATAAATCTATTTCTACAATGAAAGATCTTCTTCCTCTTTTGGAACAAGTTGCTCAGTCCGGTCGTCCTCTTTTAATCATTGCTGAAGATGTTGAAGGTGAAGCCTTGGCAACCTTAGTTGTAAACAGCTTACGCGGTGCTTTAAAAACATGTGCCGTTAAAGCACCCGGCTTCGGAGATCGCAGAAAAGAAATGCTTCATGATATTGCTGTATTGACAGGCGGCGAAGTAATTTCCGAAGAGGTTGGTTTAAAACTCGAAGCTGCTCAGGTGTCAATGCTGGGACAAGCCAAAAGCGTAAAAATCGATAAAGACAACACAATGATTATTGACGGAGCCGGAAAAGCTAAAGACATAAAAGACAGAGTTTCTCAAATTAAAGCTCAACTTGATGCTACCGATTCCGAATATGACAGCGAAAAATTACGCGAAAGACTTGCAAAACTTTCAGGCGGAGTTGCGGTTATCAAAATCGGAGCCGTAACCGAAGTAGAAATGAAAGAGAAAAAACACAGAGTTGAAGATGCTCTTTCGGCAACAAGGGCTGCTATTGAAGAAGGTATTGTTGCAGGCGGCGGTTTAGCTCTTATTCAAGCCATAGCTGCACTGGAAAAAGCCGATACGGCAGCTTTAAGCGAAGACGAAAAAGTCGGCTTTAAAATCGTAAAAAGAGCATTGGAAGAACCTATCCGCCAGATTGCAGAAAATGCAGGTTTGGACGGTGCCGTAATTGCAGAAAAAGCAAAAGAGAAAAAAGGTATCGGTTTTGATGCTGCAAAGATGGAATGGACAGATATGGTAAAAGCCGGTATTATTGATCCCGCAAAAGTTACACGTTCAGCTCTTCAAAATGCGGCTTCAATTGCAAGCCTCCTTTTAACGACGGAATGTGCAATCACGGATGCTCCTGAAAAACAGGCTGCTCCTGCAATGCCTTCTCCCGATATGGGCGGTATGGGAATGTACTAATTAAGTAATTTTTTAAAATAGTGCAAAAAATTTAATGTTTAGCACAAACTGTTACTGCCAAAAGATTAAATCAATAATCACGTCCGGAGCGACGGGTTATTAAACCCTCCGCACGGAATAATTCAAAAAAACACCTCTGATAAATTATCAGAGGTGTTTTTTTATATTTAAGCCGATTTTTATACCGTAATCCGGAATTCTGCAAAACCGGCAAACAGATTATTTAGAAGATAATTTGAATATTACAATGACGCTTTATAGATTTCAAAAATGTCTTTAGCGTATAAAGTTTTAAATCCCGAAATCTTTCCGCCCTTATGATTTGCAGCTGCCTCAGCCATTTCTTTTAGATGTTCTTCGCCTATACCAACTTCTCTAAGAGAGACCGGAAGTCCAAGCGATTTAAAAAATGCTGAAGTTTTTTCTATAGCTGTATTTGCAGTATCAAAATTGTCTTTGCCGGATGGAAGATTCCAAACATTTACTCCGTATTCTGCAATTTTATTGACGGTTGTGTCGTCTAAAACGTATCTAAGCCAATGCGGTGTTAAAATTGCCAATCCTGCACCGTGTGTAATATCGTAAAAAGCACTTAGTTCATGCTCCATCGGGTGAACAGACCAGCCCGTATTCTTACCGCAATCGAGTAAGCCGTTAATTGCCCAAGAACTTGCCCACATAAGATTTGCTCTTGCTTCGTAGGAATCAAGATTTTCCATAGCAATTGGACCGTATTTTATACATGTTTTTAAAACCGCTTCGGCAAACCTGTCTTGTAAAAAAGCGTTATCATTTAATGTAAAATAATTTTCAAAAACATGGCTCATAATATCGACTGTTCCGGCAGCTGTTTGATTAGGCGGAACGGAATAAGTATAGCATGGATCCAATATCGAAAATTTAGGAAGAAGAATAGGGTGCCCAAAGCCCAATTTTTCTTTTGTGTTTAAATTTGAAATAACTGAACCGCAATTCATTTCAGAACCTGTTGCCGATAGGGTTAAAATCGTTCCTATCGGAACTGCACTTGTAATAGGAGCCTTACCGGTTATAATATCCCATGCACTTCCGTCATATCCTGACCCTGCCGAAATAGCTTTTGCACAGTCTATGGTGCTGCCTCCGCCTACAGGCAAAATAAAATTAAGTTTATGCTCTCTTACGAGTTGTATTCCTTTTTCAACTTCTTCTATTCGCGGATTGGGAGAAATTCCGGACATTTCTTTATAAAAAATTCCTTTGGATTTAAGTTTATTTATTACATTATCGTATAATCCAAAGGTTTTGATACTGCCGCCCCCGTAGCAAAGCAAAACTCTATCCCCATATTTTAAAATCTCATCCGAAAGATTTTCAATGCGGTTTTTACCGAATAAAATTTTTGTCGGTACTTCAAAAGTAAAATTAAACATAATATTCTCCTAAAATGTATTTTAGAGCATATCTAAAAAAACTTGTTGGATTTTTAGATATGCCGGTTATTCTTTTATAACAGGATAATACGGCTTACCCCAGTCTTCTTCCGAGTGATTCATTATTATTTTAATTATAACGGGTAAAATATTCAATAAAAATGAACAGGCTTCTTTCTTTTGATTTGTATTTACAGAGCTGTTATATGAAGCTCCTCCATGTAATATTTGGTTTCTTAGAGTGTATAAACGCCTGAAAATTATGTTTAAAATAACCGAGGTATTTTGAGTAGCCATGGCACTAAAAGCCCGTCTTTTTTCAAGTTCAAAAGGACCTTGCCATCTTTTTTTATTTTCCGAAGGATTATTATTGACATCCCAAAAAGGCTGAAATATAAATTTATTGTTTAAAAATATTCTGATGTTGCCCGAAAATGTTGTCCACACAAGCGTATACAGTTCTTTATCCGCATCAAGCAGGCATATTTTTTTTAAGAATTTACTTACATCGCTTTTATCGCTTAGTGAACCGAAATCGTCTGCATATATTGCATTAAAAGAAATCCATAATGAAATAAAACAAAAATCATAATTTTCTTTTTGTTCTTCCGCTTGATTCAGCCAGCTTAAACTCCGGTGTAATTTTAATCTTAGATTATCGGAATATGTTTTTTGTGAGTTATTATATTGTTCATTCAATTCTTGCAAAACAGAGTTCATTTTATTCTTACGGAAGGTTTAATACCTGCCGTTTCTCGGCAACGCTCTGCGTCGTAACAAAGGGTATTAAAGCCGACTGCAACCACCTTATGAGAACATACCCCGATGCTCTGCGTCGGGGGTATTGATTTTCCTCTATAGAAAATCTTTTAAAAATCCGTCTCGGATTCTTAGATATTTCCTATAGTACTAAATACCTTTAATCATAATAATAAGGTATTTTTTCATTGTTTGCAAGCATTTTGTTGATTTAAATCGGCTGTTTTAACAATATCTTTCTTTAAAATATGAAAAATTATCTGCCGAGAAAAAAAGAAATATCTCCCCATAATGCAAGCAAAAATATAAAACCAATTATTGCAAAACCTGCAATTTGGGTATAATATAAAATTTTAGGCTTTATTTGCCGTTTTAATATCAATTCCACAAATGCAAAAAGAATTAAGCCTCCGTCTGCTATCGGAATGGGTAGCAGGTTCATTATAAAAAGAGATATTGAAATTAAGCTTATAAAATTAAGCATATCTCTAATACCCGTAACAAAACTTTCTTTAAAACTGCGTTCTGTAACATCTCCCAATATATGCGTTATTCTAAGAGGTCCCGATACGGCTTGCTTTAAGTCTACGCCTTTAAATAAAAGAGTAAAACTTTTGGCTGTTAAAATTATATTTTGATGTGTAAAAATAAACCCGTTTACAATACTTCTAAAAAAGCCCGTACGCGGAATATCGACTTTTATGGTTTTAAATTTTATTCCCAAATCAAAGCCTCTTTCTGTTTTTATCAGGTTTACTGCTTTAGTTATTTCCGTATTATTCCGTAAAATGGTAAATTCGGCAGTTTTAGCTTGTTCAATTTTATCCAAAGCTATTTGCAAATCTATCGTATTAAATACTTCTTCTCCATTAACTTTAATTATCATATCATCATTTACGAAACCGGCACTATCGGCTGCTGAAGATATGTCTACTTTTTCTATACTGAGAGGTATATATGAATAAAATCCTATTATTCCTGCACCGGTTGAAGGATCGAGTTTTGGCGTAAGTTCTTTAGTAAGAATTTCTCCGCTCCTTTCTATCCGCAAAGTCAATTTTTGCTTTGCAGCAGGAACAACTTCTTGCAGAATATCGGCAAATGTTTCTATTTTTTTTCCGTTTATTCCTACTATTTTGTCTCCCATTTTTAAACCGGCTTCTTTTGCAGGCGATGAATCGTTTTCGTTATAATAATAAACGGGAGCTATTTGGTTTGATGTTGTGTAATAGCTTGATCCTAATGCACTTACAATCATCAATGCAAGAACTGCACTAAGATAGTTTGCAAACGGTCCTGCAAAGGCGATTATAACCCGTTTAAGAGGATGAACACTGTAAAGACCTCCTTCTTCTTTAGGCATTGCACTTAAGTTTTCTTCCAAAGCTTTTTTAAACGCCGTTTCGCCTTTCATACCACAATACCCGCCCATCGGAATTGCAGAAATTCGGTATTCCGTGTGTCCCCTTTTTTTCTTAAAGAGAATCGGTCCCCAGCCTATAGAAAATGATTCTACAATAACACCGCAAAGTTTTGCAGCTATAAAATGTCCCAATTCATGGATAAAAACCATGAAGCTTAAAATAATAAGACCTATTAAGATTTTTGTCATTTTTGTTTCCTAAAAATATTCGGTTTAAAGTAAAGAAAATAACCTAAAAGTTGCAAATTTTTAGATATTCCGGTAACTTTATTCTACCAAATCGAATTTATATTCCGAAGTTCCTTCAATTGAGCAGTATATTTCCATAAAAGCATACTTGGATAATAACTCTCCGGCTTTTGATGAATTTGTTCCGTTTGCACAATAAAGTAATATTTTTTTATCTTTAGGCAAAGTCGGCAACCTTGTTTCGATTTCCGCTATGGGAATTGAAATAGCACCGCTAATATGCCCTGCATTATATGAATTGACCGATCTGCAATCGATTATAACCGAATCGGGGTTTTTTGCAAGTTCGGTAAATGTATGTCCTGTTACAAATGTATGCCTTACGGTATTTTTGTATTTATATTGTTCGATACCGTCTGCATTGAATATATTTTTATGCCCGTTTGAAACTAAAATTTTGCAGGCTTTAAAACTTTCATCATTGTTTTCCGCATATACATAAACGTCCTTATCTTTCCACTTTTCAAGTTCGTCGATCCTCTCCTGTAAAGCTGCAACAGGAATATTTATTGCATTGGGAATATGACCTCGATTGTATAATTGTTCTTGCCTTGAATCTATTATCAAAATAGAATCTTTTGTTTCTTCTCTATTCGCTTTTTCCAGCTTTGATCCTCTAATGTCCTCGACAATTACGTACCCGGAACATCCTCCCAAAATCAAAACCTGCAAGGCAACAAAAATAAATCCTTTAATATATTTTTTTAACATCATGCACCAATATTATAGCAAGTTTTTAGGATGATGTCAAATCTGCTAAACCCTAATGTCAGGGTAACCGCATTAAAAGTAAATGACTATGTGCAGAATAAAAGATTGTGAATACCTTATTTGGGCTGCAAACCGGGGAAAGGCTGGTTGCACAGACTATTTTTATGTTAAATTAGGCAAAAAATTTCTGACGTGTTTGCTCTGCACCCTAAAGGTGCCTGAAAATTATTTCGGGTTATAGTACATATCTAAAATCTTGTTGGATTTTAGATATGTACGTCTGGTTTTTAATAAGTTTTGTATATAAATGACTTATTAAAAACATCGCAAGTAAGCTTAAGGAAAGCCTGTAAAAACGAAGTTTTTAGAGATTCCCTATATTCTTTTTATTTCGATTTGACGCGGTTGTGTATCCGGTTTTTTGGGAATATTGATTGTCAAAACTCCGTTTTCGAATTTTGCACTTACATTATCGCCGTTTATATCTTCAGGAAGAGTAAACCGGCGCATAAAATGCTTCGTATTCCGTTCTCTAATTATAAAGGTTCCCTTTCCTTCGTCTTTTGTTTCACTCTTATTTTCGCTTTCCATACAAGAAGAAATCGTAAGAGTTCTGTCTTTTAAACCTATTTCAACATCTTTTTCCGTATATCCGGGCAAATCCATTTGCATTATGTAGTCTGTATCTTTTTCGATTACATCTACAGTCGGCATTCTATGGTTTATGCCTTTTATAGGAGCAAAGATACCGAAATTGTTGTTCAATTCTTTGTCCAAAACATCAATAAAACTATCCGCAAATGACGGATTAAAAACACTTAAAGTATTCATAAAAGCCTCCAGATGAATATTATCGGTTTTTGTTTAACCGTTCATTTATATATTAGCAATTTTCGTGCTAAGTAAAGTTAATTTACAATTTTTTTTACCGAATTCTGTAAGTCTATACGGGATATATATTTACAGAATTTTATTGTTTATTCCCGGAAGCGTTTTATATTCGGATATGTTGTCTGCCTTGTATTTTAGGAACAAAAAGCACAAGTGTGTCAAAAATGACCGGTTATATGTGTTATTTTGGCACAATGTTTTTTTATTTTAAGATAAAATGAACCAAATTTGAAAAAACGGCTCTAAAGTGCATTTTTAAGTATTTATATATTGACATTTATGGTGTTAAATAATACTATAAAATAAATTAAAAAAAGGAGAAAAAGTTATGAGAGCAGCAGATATTATTATGAAAAAACGCGGCTTAAAAGGCCGTCCTCTTGAACCGCTTTCGCGGGAAGAAATCGAGTTTTTAATAAACGGATATGTTAAAGGCGATATACCGGAATATCAAATTTCGGCTTGGCTTATGGCTGTTTATTTTAACGGTATGACCTTTGATGAAACGGCAGTTTTGACCGATGTTATGCTTAAATCCGGAGCGGTTATGGATTTATCCGGCATTAAAGGAGTTTTTATAGATAAGCATTCTACAGGCGGGGTAGGGGATAAACTTTCGCTGCCTTTGGCTCCTATAGTTGCTGCAAACGGAATTAATGTTCCTATGATGAGCGGCAGAGCTTTGGGGCATACAGGGGGAACTCTGGATAAACTTGAAGCAATTACAGGTTATAAAACAAATCTTTCTATTGACGAATTTAGAAAATTTATTACTAAAACAGGTTTTGCAATGACAGGGCAAACTAAAGAGATTGTTCCTGCGGATAGACTTTTATATGCTTTACGGGATGTTACTTCTACGGTAGAATCCGTACCTTTGATTACTTCAAGTATTCTTTCAAAAAAAGTTGCGGAGGGGGCTGAAGCCCTTGTTTTTGATGTAAAATGCGGCACAGGTGCCTTTATGAAAAATATTGAAGATGCCGAAGCTCTGGCTTTAAGTCTTGTGGGAACAGCAAAAGCAATGGGAAAAAAGGCTTCGGCTCTTATCACAAATATGAATGAACCGTTGGGAGATAAAGTCGGAAATTTCTTGGAAATAGAAGAAACTATAGATATACTAAAGGGCAAGGGACCTTCGGATACAACTTCTTTAACCTTACGTCTTGCAGCACAAATGCTTATTTTAGGCGGAAAAGCAAAAAATGAAGAAGAAGGTTTTGAGCTTGCAAATATGGTAATATCTTCCAAAAAAGCTTTGGAACTTTTTATGCAAAATGTAGAGCTGCAAGGCGGACATATAAAAACTCTTTTGGAAGAATACGGCAAAAGAAGAAGTCCTTTTATGAAAGAGCTTATAGCCGAGCAAGATGCTTACATTCATTCTATAAATGCTTTTGATGTAGGAATGGCAGGCGTACATCTTGGCGTAGGCAGAAATAAGACCGATGATGCAGTATGTCCCGATGCAGGAATGGAAATATTAAAACATTCCGGCGATAAAGTAAAAAAGGGCGATGTAATAATGAAAGTTTACGGAAAAGACGATGCTTCTTTTAAACCTGCAATGGAGCTTTTAAAAAATTCCGTTAAGTATTCCGTAGAACCGCCTATACCGCAAGAACTTATCTTTAAAACAATTACTCAAGACAATTTAGCGGAATAAAGATGAAGTGGGAAAAAAAAGAGATTGGTAAAGAACTTGTAAATGAATTAATAAAAAAATACGGATGCGATTCTTTGACTGCTGCAATTTTGGTGCGGCGGGGAATTATAGACGGCAAGGATATTCTTTTCTATCTTGAAGACGATATGCGGTATCTTTTTAGTCCTTTTTTATTTAAGACGATGGAAGATGCCGTAGACCGTATTTTGGATGCAAAAGAAGAAGGAGAAAAAGTTTTAATATTCGGCGACAGAGATGTAGACGGTATTACTAGTACAGCCCTTTTATATGAAGCCCTAAAAAGTTGGAATATGGAAGTATCGTGGAAAATACCTACAGGCGATGAACCTTACGGGCTTTCGGTTGAAGCGGTAAATGCTCATGCCGCAAATGATGGTACCCTTATAATAACTGTCGATTGCGGTATTTCTAACTTTAAAGAAATAGAAGCCGCCAATAATTTGGGAATTGATGTAATCGTTGTAGACCATCATACACCTCAGGAAAAACTTCCCGAAGCTTTGGTAATCGTAAATCCGCAAGTACCCGGATGCGGATATCCTCACGGAAACCTTTCGGGTTGTGCCGTTGCGTGGAAACTTGTTACGGCGGTACGTTTCGGAATGCAGCCGTTTTACAAACAGCAAATTTGTTTACTTAATGTAAGACCTGTAAACGAAGCCTATGCCGTAGAAGCCGTCAAACTTGTCAATATGGTTCAGACGGACAAGATTACCGAAACTTTAGTTCCCGGAATGCTCTCTTTCTCCGAAACAAGACTAGGACCCTTTTTAAGCGGTCAGCAAATTTTTGTATGGGATTCGCCTCTGCAAAAATCGCAATTAAAAAAAATTTTCGGAAACGGAATAGAATTTAACTTTTATGATTTTCAGACGGAAGCTGCAAAACAGTTTCCTCAAATGGGAAATTTAAGTCTTTTACGGCTTAAAGAATTTTCCAAAATAGGAAAATATTCGTCAGAGCCTCTTTCAGAAATAGAAACTTTTGTAAATATTTTTATAACGTTTTTGCAGCAAAAAAATAATTTTTACGGCAATAATCTTTCTTCGGAAATTCAGCTTGCGGCTCTTTCGACTCTTGCAGACCTTATGGATCTTAGCGGCGAAAATAGAATTATTGTACGTCAAGGTTTAAAAGCAATTAATACTCATCCGAGAGCAGGACTTTTGGAAATTTTTACGGCACAAAAGCTATTAGGCGTTCCTATCGGTACTTATGAAATTTCTTGGAATATCTCGCCTTTGATAAATGCCGCAGGGCGTATGGGTAAACCTGAAACGGCGATTGAGCTGTTTTTGGCTTCTTCACCTAAGGATAGAGCTTTAAAAGTTCAAGAAATATCTAAAATGAACGAAGAACGTAAACTTTTGGGAGCTAAGGCTTGGGATATTGCTCTTCCGATTGCAAAAGAAAATTTAAAAGAATATAACGAAAAACTTGCCGTAGCGGTAAGCCCTAATTTTCATCGGGGTATTACGGGAATTCTTTCCGGTAAACTTGCGGAATATTTTAATATACCTGCAATAGTCATTTGTTTAATGCCGGACGATACGGCTGTAGCTTCTTTGCGTTCCGCCCGTGATTTTAGACTTTTGGATATATTGGAGCCTTATAGCGATTTATTTTTGGATTACGGCGGACATGATTTTGCGGCAGGATTCGGCATAAGTAAAAAAAATCTTCCGCTATTTTTGGAAAAATTAAAATTATTTTCTTCAACTATGGAATTTAAATCCGCAAGTTCGCAGACAACCGTAAATATAGATGCCGAATTGCCGCATGAATATTTAAAACCTGATCTTTTGAATCTGATAGATAAGCTGGAACCTTATGGTCTTGGCATGGAACCTCTTTGCTTTTCTGCAAAAAAAGTAAAAATTTTAAATGCTTCCATAATTGGGAAAACAGAACCTCTTCATCTTAAATTGAATTTGGATTGCGGAAAATTTAAGTGGAACGGTCTTTATTGGAAAGCTGCCGAAAAATTAAATAAAGAATTTAAGATAGGAGATTATGCGGATATTGCTTTTAATGTTTCAAGAAATATTTTTAACGGTTCCGTAACTCCTCAAATGACAATAATCGATTTAAAAAGGAGCGAATAATGTTAAAAAAAAATTATGTTGTTTTATTTTTTATATTTTTTGTTTTTGGTTTGTATGCAAGCGAAATATCCGATAAAGATAAAAAACAAGAAAATAAAAACGTTTATTCTGTAGAACTTCCTAAACAAGTTGAATTGGGCGATTTTTTTTCGGTTAAATTTTCGGCAGACAATAAAATAGAAAAAGCATGGATTACTATTTTTAATCCCGAAAAGAAAGAAGTGCAGAAAATAAATGCTTTTTCGGTAAATGACGAACATAAAGAAATGGCAGCCGTGGCAGTTGCGGCTGTTTGGTGGAAGTTAGGAAAATGGGAAATAAAAACATCTGCCGTTATAAACGGAACTTTATTTGAAGAAACTCATTTTTGCAATATCGCAGAAAAAAAATTTGAAGAATTCGTCATGCACCTAAATGCGAAAAATACCGAAATAATTCATAAAAAAAGTCCCGAAAAAACAAAACAGAGCGATAAGCTGAATTCTATTTTGAAAATGCGGAATATGGAAAGTGTTTTTTTTAAAGGTCCTTTTAAATTGCCCTTTGCCGCAAATAGGATAAGTTCCGGCTTTGGAGAAAAAAGAACTTCCAAATTTTCTAACGGTAAGGTTTCGGAAAGCCGTCATTGGGGAATTGATTATCCTGCACCGGTAGGTACCAAAATAGCGGCACCCGGTAAAGGAAAAATTGTTCTTGCAGAAAAAAGAATTGTTACCGGATGGACTATTGTAATTGAACATTTACCGGGAGTTTACACTTTATATTATCATCTTAATAAGATATATGTCAAAGAAGGCTCTTTTACCGAAAAGGGTACTCCTATCGGAGAAATAGGTACTACAGGTTTTTCGACAGGGCCCCATCTTCATTGGGAGTTGCGTATAAACGAAATACCTGCCGATCCGAATCTTCTTTTAACGAAACCGCTTTATTGATGGAGCTTTAGGGTATTAAAGCCGACTGCAACCACCTTATGAGAACAACAACCCCGACGCTCGCGTCGGAGTTGTTGATTCGTGCGGAGGGTTTTATACCCATCGTCCTCAGCAACGCTTCTTGCGTCGGGGGTGTCGATTTTTCATTGACAGAATGATAGCTCTTTTATATAATGAAAACTGCATTATTGTTTTGGGAGATTTAAAATGAAAGATATCTTGCTTGTTGTCGATATGCAAAACGACTTTGTAAGCGGAACCTTAGGAACAAAAGAAGCCGAAACCATAGTAGAAAAGGCGGTTAATAAAATTAAAAATTTCAAAGGTTCGGTTTTTTTTACTCAAGACACACACTCTGCCTCTTATTTGAATAGTCAGGAAGGTAAACTATTGCCTATTGTGCATTGCATAAAAAATACTAAAGGTTGGGAACTTGTCGAACCTATCAAAAAACTTGCAAACAAAAATATTTACGAAAAAAACTCGTTCGGGTCTTTGACTCTTGCCGAAACATTAAAAAAATTAAATGAAGAAGAAAGTTTATCTTCCATAACATTGATTGGAATATGTACGGATATTTGCGTAGTTTCAAATGCTATATTGCTTAAAACATTTTTGCCGGAAGTAAAAATATCTGTAGACATCTCCTGCTGTGCCGGTACCACTCCGGAAAACCATAATCACGCCGCAGCCGTAATGCGTATGTGCCAAATAAATATCGAAAACGAATCTGTATAGGAATAAATAGATGAAGAAATTTGAAGAAAGACTTGAAAGGCTTGAAGAAATAAGCGGAGCAATCAGAAATTCCGAAGTACCTTTGGAAAAGGCTTTATCGCTTTTTGAGGAAGGGATAAAACTTGCAAAAGGTTTAGAAAAAGACATCGACAAGATGGAAGGTAAAATACAAATACTTTTAAACCAGCCTGTTTTACCGGACGAAGAACCGGCATTGGATTTGTTCGCAGTAGAAGAATAAAGCTATTATAACATGGAAATAACAAATAAAAATAACTATAAACCGGTAAAATTATTATCAAAAGAAACTGCCGGAAAAATTGCCGCCGGTGAAGTTATAGAAAGACCTGCTTCTGTAGTAAGAGAACTTTTAGATAATTCCATTGATGCCGGTGCAAGTAAAATTTTTTTGGAAATAGAAAACGGCGGTATAGATTTAATCCGCGTAAAAGATAACGGCTGCGGTATGACAAAAGAAGATTTAGAGCTTTGTACTCATACGCATAGTACAAGCAAAATAAATGAAGCAGAAGACCTTCTTAGTTTAAACAGTCTTGGATTTAGAGGAGAAGCTCTTTCTTCCATAAATTCCGTCAGTAGTTTAGAAATAACTACAACACGGCAAGGCCCCGCTGCATGGAAATTAAGTTTAGGAAAAATAATTCCTGCCCGTCTTAATGAAGGTACTGCAATAGAAGTTAAAAATATTTTTGAAAACTTTCCTGCCCGTAAAAAATTTCTAAAAAGAAGCCGATATGAAGCAGTCCAATGCAGACAAATATTTACCGAAAAAGCTCTTCCGTTTTACAATATCGAAATGCACTATATGGCAGACGGGGTAAATAAAGTAATACTAAAACCACACTCCTCATTCAAAGAAAGATGTATATCTTTAATGAATTTTAAAGAGCCCGATTCTTTTTTTCATCAAATAAGTCAAAACGGAGACGGTTTTTCTTTTACTGCCGTTTTAGGAAGTCCTGATGTAATAAGAAGCGATAAACGCAGTATTTATATTTTTGTAAATGGAAGACGCATTACCGAATTCGGACTTGTACAAGCTATAGTTTACGGTTCGGAAGGATATTTTCCGAACGGAGCATTTCCTACTGCCTTTTTATTTTTAACGGTAAATCCTGAACGGATAGATTTTAATATTCATCCTGCAAAAAAAGAAGCCCGTTTTGAAGACTATAAGGAAATACATCATGCAATAAGTTCGGCTGTTTCTTCTTTTTATAAACAGATAACAATTTCAAATCTTTTAAAAGATACGGAATACAATCCCGAGTATACAAAACCTTTGAATTTCCTGCCTGAAGAAATACGGGAAAAACCGTATTATTCGTGGAGCGAAAAAAGTTCGGGATATTCAAACATGCAAGGTTTTAACGAAAAGGTTCTAAGCTCTTTTTGTAAGGATAATTATGAAGAAGAAATTTGCGATCCTAATCGGGAATACAAAGCTCCTCCAATACCGGTAAAAATAAATAATTATGCTCCGGCGGATTTACCGAAACCCGAATTTAAATTTTTAGGGCAATTTTGCGGTACATTTATCGCAGTGGAAAAAAATGATGCTCTGTATATAATTGACCAACATGCTGCACATGAAAGAATCTTATTTGAAGAATTAAAAAAAACACTAGGAGCTTCTCAAGAATTATTAATCCCTTATAGAATAGAAACCGAATCGGAAAAAGAAGATAAAACAATAAAATCGAATCTTAATGAGTTAAAAAAAGCAGGCTTTGATATAGTAAAAGAAAAAAACGGGTCTTGGATAATTAATGCCGTGCCTATAAGATGGCATGGTACGGAAGCCGATTTACAAAAAGATTTGGCAGGATTTAGCAAAGATCCTGACGGGCTTATGCACAATATCCTTGCAAGCTCTGCATGCAGGGCTGCCTGTAAAGACGGCGACATAATAGACCCTGTTTCCGCTTACAATATTGCGGTAAAAACTTTTTTGCTTCCGGAACCGCTTTGCCCGCACGGCAGACCTTTATACTTTATCATAGAAAGAGCCGAACTTTTTAAACGCATAAAAAGAACTTAAACTATTAGCTTTCCGTATCTACACAATATTTTTTACAAAAGATATACCGTTCTCAATATCCCGATGATTGGGATGACCTTTTGCAATTCCTCCGAAAAATTTTAATAATCCGTATGTATCAAATCCTTTACATTCAAATTTTCCTAAAACTTCAAAACCACTATTTTCTAAATACAAAGAAAATTTGTTTGCATAGCTGCCTTTACCTATTCCGCTGGTACATATCACAAACGCTTTTTTGGGTATATTGTTTTTATGTTCTTCTGAAAATTTGTAAATCGATTTGTGAAATTTTCCCATATATATTCCCGATGCAAAACCTATTTTTTCATAATGTGAAAAATCCGTTTCTTTTGTGCTATTAACATTTAAAACATCTATACCTATTTTTTTTGCAATTCCATTTACCAATTTTTCGGTATTTTTATGATGAATTGAAGCGTATACAATAATATTCTTTTTCATTTTGTACCTCTTAAATAAAATTTATTTGTGCGTAAGGTTTAATACCCGCCGCTTTACGTCTACGCTTCTTGCGTCGTAACAAAGGGTATTAAAGCCGAC
>CAUTTN010000001.1:0-50444 GCA_963541225.1 uncultured Treponema sp. | reverse complement strand
CGACTATCGGCATATCGTAAGGAGTGGCAATTATTTCTTCCGAATTTTTTAGATCATAGTAAAGTTTACCGCTTTCCGAAGTTCTTGAAACGGGCTGTCCTCCAAAATATACTTTTACGCTTAAATCGGCTCTTTTTACTTCCCAAGGGTCCCGTGCAAAAAGCCATTTATCAGGATATTCTACTTGACTATTATTTTCTATCTTTTGTTCAAACATTCCGTATTTATATCTTATGCCGTAACCGTGTCCGGGGTATTCAAGTGTAGCAAGAGAATCCAAAAAGCAGGCAGCAAGACGGCCTAACCCGCCGTTTCCTAATCCTGCATCAGGTTCTTCCTCCTCGATGACGGCTAAGGGCTCGCTTAAATCGGTTAAAATCTCGTCTAAGATTTCGGTTATTCCCATATTGTTTAAATTATTGGTCAAGGCTCTTCCCATTAAAAATTCTGCCGAAAAATAATACATTTGCCTTACACCTTTTTGCTCATATTGCTTTGTAGTCTTTATCCAATTAGATTGGATTATTTCCATTACTGTGCTTGCGGCTGCATCATATATCTCCCTGCGGGAAGCCTGTTCGATATTTTTACTGAAATTTCTTTTTAGTCTGCGTACTATGGTGTCCTTTAATTCATTTTTTGAAATGTTCATTTTAACTCCATAATTTTGCATAAAATATTAATAAAAAAATCTTATGCTGTAAAAATTATACCGTACCGTTTTAATTTTTCACATTTTCTACTATGTAAGTTATCCCCTCACGGCGTAAAACTTTAACTCTTTTTCCTGTTTCAATATTCCCTGAAATAGTCCGGGCATTCCAAGTTGTACCGTTAAACTTTATTCTGCCTTCTTTTATATCGGATACATCTTCCAAAACATCGGCAAAATTCGAACTATACAAATCGTTTTTTCTGTCAGGATAAAAAATTGAGCCTTTAAAAACAAACGTAAATCTTTTTCTTAAAAAGACAAGAGAAATTATAGAAAAAAATAAAAATAAAATGATTTGAAACCAGATTACATTTTGAATAAGGGGGATTACACAACAAACCGACGTTAAAATACACCCGAAACCGAAAAAAATTATCACAAGACCGGGAATAAAAAGCTCCAGCCCTATGCATACGGCTCCCATTATAAGCCAGACAGACCACATTTCCATAAACTACTCCTATTTTAAAGAATCAACAACCCCGATGTAGAGTACGGGGTATTAAACTCTTCGCACAAATAAAAAATTAACGCAAAGAATAAATCCCTGCGTTAATTTTATCATACAATCATTTTTAATCTTTAATGTTGTATCGCTTTTTAAAGCGGTCAATTCTTCCCGCCGTGTCAACCAATTTTTGCTTTCCGGTAAAGAAAGGATGACACTGCGAGCAGATTTCAACCTTAATGTCTTTCGATGTAGATGCAGTATTTATAACGTTACCGCATGCACATGTAATGGTTGTTTGTTCATATTTAGGATGAATATCTTTTTTCATAAAAACCTCCAAAGGTGTTGTATCAAATTTATTCTAAAAATATAGGATTTTGGATTATACAATATTTACTCTTTTTGTGCAAGACCGGAATTCATCGATTTTAAAAAGCTTTCGTTGCTTTTCGACTTGCTCATACGTTCTATTAAAAGTTCAATTATATCGACATCGTCCATCGGATTTATAAATTTACGCAAAACCCACATAAGTTGAATTTCTTCTTCGGTTAAAAGCAGTTCTTCTTTACGCGTACCTGAACGTTTTATATTAATTGCAGGGAAAAGTCTTCTATCGGAAAGTTTTCTGTCCAAATTGACTTCCATATTTCCCGTTCCTTTAAATTCTTCAAAAATAACTTCGTCCATTTTGCTGCCTGTTTCGATAAGGGCTGTTGCAATTATGGTTAGACTGCCGCCCTCTTCTATGTTACGGGCTGCACCGAAAAATCTTTTAGGTTTATGTAAAGAATTTGAATCCACACCGCCTGAAAGCACTTTGCCTGAAGTAGGCATTGTTTGGTTATAAGCTCTTGCTAAACGTGTGATCGAATCGAGAAGAATTACTACATCTCTTTCATGTTCTACAAGCCGTTTTGCCTTTTCCAAAACCATTTCGGCTACCTGCACATGACGAGTTGCTTGTTCGTCAAAAGTTGAGGAAATTACTTCTGCATTGACCGTACGCTCCATATCGGTAACTTCTTCGGGACGTTCGTCTATAAGAAGAACAATCAAATACACTTCAGGATGATTTGCAGTAATTGCATTTGCAATCTTTTGAAGCATAATAGTTTTTCCGGTTCTGGGCGGAGCTACTATTAATCCCCGCTGCCCCTTACCTATAGGGCAAAACAAATTCATAATCCTTGTGGAATGCTCTTCTGCGGATGTTTCCAAATTAAGCTTGTCTTTGGGGTATAAAGGAGTAAGGTTATCGAAAGGTATACGCCTTTGCGATTTTACCGGTTCATCAAAATTGACGGATTCCACTCTTAAAAGAGCAAAATACCTCTCTCCTTCCTTTGGAGAACGTATTTGTCCGTATACGGTATCTCCTGTTTTAAGGTTAAAAAGCCTTATTTGACTGGGCGAAACATAAACATCATCTGTCCCGGGAAGATAACTGTTTTGCGGAGAACGCAAAAAGCCGAATCCGTCCGGTAAAATTTCCAAAGAACCGGATGCAAAAATAGAACCGCCCTGATTTGTATGGTTTTTTAAAATATGGTAGATAATTTCCTGTTTTTTCATCAATGAAATTTCATCTTCGGCTACTCCGTATTTAACGGCCAATTCCCTAAGATTATGCATCTTCATTTTTGTTAAATCGTTTATTATTATTTGAGAGCTATTTTCCGAAACAGGCTGTATCTCGGTATTTTCCGTTATATTTTCTTTAGAAGATTGTTTTTTTAATTGTATAGATGTTTTTCTGGTCTTTTTTACAGGTGTTTCCTCCTGCACCTCACTGCTTTTTTTTCTTGTTCTGGAACGGACGACAACTTTTTTTTCGGTATTTTCTTCATTTTCACAAGATTCTTCCGTTTCTTTTTCTTCCGAAACTATAGAGGCGAAAAGTGTGTCGTCCATAGTTTCGGGCAAGGTTTTTCTTTTTCTTATGGTCATTGGATTTTTCTCCCATCGTTACACATTTATTACTATTGTATTTTGCATCTTAACTCGTTGAAAAAAGATTTAAATTAAAGTAAAATTCGTATCAAAAAGCCTTAAAGATTAAAATAAGCAACGATAAATAAACGATTAATCATTATTATGAATAGATTTGTACTCTATCAAATTTATTTTTTTTTGTCAAGTCTTCAAATTTGGTATGTTATCGATAATCGTTTTAATGTGTATTGACATTTTTTTTAGAATTTGGTATTATGTGCTTTTAAATTAAAGCCTGAAGGGGGTGATTTGATAAATGGCATACGTTAGTATTGATGATTCTGAACATCTTGAAAAAGCATTAAAACGCTTTAAACGTCAAGTAGAAAAAGAAGGTATTATACGAGAATGGAAAAAAAGAGAATTCTATGAAAAACCCTCTACCATTTTGAATAGAAAAAATAAAGCTCTCCGAAGAAAGCTTATGAAAAAAACGAGAAGAGCAAAAGATTCAAAAGGTTATTAAAACCTATATTAAATTTAGTAGAAAATCAAAAACTCAAGAATTATTGATTCTTGAGTTTTTTTGCAATAAACAAACTCGAAAAACACGATAAAATAAGATTCGGCAAAATTGTAGATGCTATTTCAGAAATTACGAAATCAACACCCCCGACACAAAGCGTAGACATAAAACGTCAGGTATTAAACCCTCCGCACGAATAATTCAAAACTTAAAAGAAATATCCTGACTTTTAAAATACAATTTCCGATTCGGTTAATATATTGTAATCATAACCTTGTTCTGCAAGGAATTTTTGACGCTTCTCGGCAAATTCTTCCTCTACACTTTGACGGGTAATAATGGTATAAAAATTCGAATCGCATTCTTTGGGACGCAGAATTCTTCCAAGCCGTTGAGCTTCTTCCTGACGGCTTCCGAATGCTCCCGAAATTTGTATTGCAACCGAGGCATCGGGAATATCTATTGCAAAATTTGCAACTTTAGAAACAACAAGAACATTTATTTCGCCTTTACGGAAAGAATCATAAAGGGATTCCCTTTCTATATTTGTATTCTTCCCCGTAATAATAGGAGCATTCACTTCTTGTGCTATTATCTGGAGCTGCGATATATATTGTCCGATTATAAGAATTTGCTGCTCCTTATGTTTTTCGAGAAGTTTTTTGACAATTTTGATTTTTTCGGCATTTTCACTTGCAAGTCTGTACTTTTGACGTGATGAAGCTACTGCATATTCAATTTCTTTTTTTGTATCCATATTCACGCGTATTTCGGTACAATGAGCTTTTGCAATCCACCCTTTTTGCTCAAGATCTTTCCACGGTACATCAAAGCGTTTCGGACCTACAAGGCTGAATACATCTCCTTCACAGCCGTCCTCACGAACAAGGGTCGCCGTAAGACCAAGCCGTCTTATAATTTGCAATTCCGCTGTAATTCTAAATACAGGAGCCGGAAGAAGATGGACTTCATCGTAAATTATTAAGCCCCAACTTCTTTCTTTAAATATTTTAAAATGAGGAAAAGGAGCCTCCGTAGAGGGTCTCCATGTAAGAACCTGATAAGTTGCAATAGTAATAGGTTTTATTTCTTTTGCTTCACCCGTGTAAAGACCTATGTCGTTTTCCTGTATATCGGTTTTGTCAAGAAGTTCTCTTTTCCATTGGTAGACCGCCGCAACGTTAGGTGTTAAAATTATAGTATTGGTTTTAAGCATTGACATAACTATCATGCCGACAACAGTTTTGCCGGAACCACATGGAAGTACTATCGTACCGAAACCTGTTCCTGCCGATTTATTTCCGACAAACGCATCGGCTGCATCTTTTTGATAATTCCTTATTTCAAAAGTTTTACCGGTTGATGTAGAATTCTTTAGACTTATTTCAAAAGCATCTCCGTCCCGCAAAGGTACTTCATCTTGTACCGGCCAGCCTTGTTTGAGTAAAAGTTGTTTTACAGTTCCGCGATTTAGAATATTCAGCAAAAAAGAATTTTCGTTTTGAATATCTTCAGATATATATTTTGAAAGCGGTTTAAGATTTTTTACTTCTTCATATATTATTTTATTTTCCGTTTTAAGGCATAGAAAATCTTGAGAGAAATTATCTTCAGTTTCAGAAGAAGAAATTTGAACCGGACACAGTTTTATTTTTCCATATCGGGTAATGGTTTCGTTCATCCATGAAAGTACGGAAGACGGAACTTCAAACCGAGAAAACTCTGTAAGCGTTTGTATAATATGTTCGGGTTTTATACCTGCACCGGCAGCATTCCATAACGACATTGCAGTTATTCGGTAGGTATGTATGTGTTCGGGAGATTTTTCTAGTTCTGCAAATGGAATTAAAGCAAATCGTGCTTCATTTGCTTTAGGATCATGAACATCTAAAAGTATAGATCGGTCTCCCTGAATTATAAGAGGTTTTGAATTTTGCATAAGTAAGTATTATATCCTGTTTTTTATTTTTGGTCAAAGATGTAAAAAGATTTATCGACCACCGACTTTATCAAAAGTTAAAATTATTGATGAATTGCTGCCGTTTTGTAACGAAGCGAAAAACGGTATACAATTTTACGGGTTTGTGAAACAAAGTCGCCGTGTTTTTAAACGGTACTATTTGTATCCGCTTAAAATAAACCTTGATTTTTTTTTTATAATAGGGCATAATATAAAAATATGAAACGAAAACTTGTAACTTCGGCTTTGCCGTACGTAAATAACTTTCCGCATTTAGGAAACTTAATCCAAGTCTTATCGGCTGATGTATTTGCACGGTTCTGCCGCTTAAAGGGCTATGAAACTCTTTATGTTTGCGGTACTGATGAATACGGAACGGCAACCGAAACAAAGGCAGCGGAAGAAAAGAAAACGCCCAGAGAGCTATGCGATTTTTATCATAAAATACATGCCGATATTTATAATTGGTTCAATATTGCTTTTGATTATTTCGGTAGAACTTCAAGTCCTCAGCAAACGGAAATTACCCAAGAAATTTTTAAAGATTTGGAGAAAAATAATTACATAACCGAAAATACAATAGAACAGCTTTACTGTCCTTCCTGCAAAAGATTTTTGGCAGACAGATACGTCTTAGGTTCATGCCCTTCATGCAATTATGATGCGGCAAGAGGCGATCAATGCGAACATTGCGGAAAACTTTTGGACCCGACAGATTTAAAATCTCCGCAATGTTCTTTGTGCGGCACGAAACCGGAAATCCGCTCTACTACACATCTTTATATTAATTTACCTAAAATTGTTCCCGAATATGAAAAATGGATGTCGAAAACCGCCGAAGAAGGAAAATGGTCAAATAACGCTTTGCAAATGACGCGCGGCTGGTTAAGAGACGGCTTACAAGAAAGAGCCATTACACGCGATTTAAAATGGGGTATTCCCGTACCCAAAAAAGGCTTTGAAGATAAAGTTTTTTATGTCTGGTTTGATGCTCCAATCGGTTATATTTCGATTACAAAATGTTGGGCAGATATAACAGGTAATGATTGGAAAAAATGGTGGCTTGACCAAAACGATATAGAACTTTTTCAATTTATAGGTAAAGATAATATACCTTTTCATACCGTAATATTTCCGTGCTCTCTTATAGGCTCAGGCAGAAATTGGACAAAGCTTTTTCACATGTCGGGTTCGGAATATCTTAATTATGAAGGCGGAAAATTTTCCAAATCAAAAGGAATAGGTGTTTTTGGAAATGACGCAAAAGAATCGGGAATACCTGCCGATATGTGGCGTTTTTATATTTTTTATAACCGGCCCGAAAAAAACGATACACAATTTACATGGAAAGATTTTCAAGAAAGAGTAAATAGTGAACTTATCGGAAACTTATGTAATTTAGTAAACAGAACAACAACATTTGTTTCAAGATATTACGGCGGAATAATACCGGAAGCCGCAGGCTTAAATTCCGATAGAGAAGATATAAAAACAATGACGGAAAATTTACGTAATGCGGCAAAAAACACATTCGATAAAATTACGGAACTTTCTGATTGGGCAGATTTAAGAGATTCTTTCCACGAAGTTTTTATACTCTCATCAATTGCAAATAAAGCATTTCAAGACGGTGAACCTTGGAGAACACGGGAAAGCGATCCCGAATTTGCAAAAAATCTTATTTCGGAACTATGCTATCTTATAAAAGATATTTTGATTTTAATTCACCCCTTTATGCCGCAATATGCAAATCAGGCAGCGGAATTCTTTGGAATAAAAATTTGGTCGGGAAATATTTTTGACGAAAGTAATCCTATTTTCCAAAAACCTGAAGGCGAATTTTTATCTTGGAAAAATTTAGGCGAAAGAAAAGGATTAAAAACTATCGACAAACCGGTAATAATTTTTAAAACCTTGGACGATAAAACAATTTCTGCTTATAGAGAAAAATATTCAGGAACTCAAAAAGAAAGAAAAGATAAACAGGTAACAGGCGGCGGAAATAAAAAATCTTCAAACAATAATAAGATTGAAGAAAAACTTTCTCAAGCAGAACTTTTTTCAAAAAAAATAGCCTTAAAAACTGCAAAAATTATAAGCATTGAAAAACATCCCGATGCAGATAAACTTTATGTAGAAAAACTGGACGACGGCTCAGGAACAGAAAGAACAATTCTTTCGGGTCTTGTTCCGTTTTTAAAAGAAGAAGAACTTTTAGGCAAAACCGTTATTATTGCCGATAATTTAAAGCCGAGAAAAATGCGCGGTATTGAATCACGCGGAATGCTTTTAGCTGCAAGCCGGTTTGACAAAGACGGAAAAGAACAAGTTGAAATTTTGGAAGCTCCTTGGGCAAAACCCGGAACTCCCGTCTTACTTGAAGGGGATTTAAAAGAATACGGTCCGGAAGCAGCCTGTGCATTCTATGCAGAAAAACCGGCATCAATTGATGCGGATACTTTTTTTGCTGCCGAAATTAAAATCGAAAATTATTTTCCGCAAATCGAAGGGAAAAAACTATTAGCGGCAGGAAAAGAAATTAAAATGGAAAAAACCGAAAACGGCACAGCCGGATAAATTCAATTTATACAAAATTCCGATAGGCTTTTTACTTATCGGGATTTTCTTAAATATTAAATTATCGGGAATCCGTAAAAACTTAAAGTTTTTATAGGTAGCTATGTTTACCGTTTCCCTCAAGGAGAGCGAAAATGAAATTAGTTTTAGTAAGACACGGTGAAAGCGAATGGAACAAATTAAATCTTTTTACCGGATGGACTGATGTCGATTTAAGCGAAAAAGGTGTTGATGAGGCAAAAGAAGGAGGCAAAAATCTTTTAAAAGAAGGCTTCGATTTTGATATTTGCTATACTTCTTATTTAATGCGGGCAATTCATACTTTAAACTATATTTTAAAAGAAATGAACAGAGAATGGCTTCCCGTAATAAAAACATGGAAGTTAAACGAAAGACATTACGGAGCTTTGCAGGGCTTAAATAAATCGGAAACGGCAGAAAAATACGGAGAAGAACAAGTTAAAATTTGGAGACGCTCATTCGATATTGCTCCGCCAATTTTGGAAAAAGAAGATAAACGCTGTCCTTATCTTCAAGAACAATACCGCGGAATTCCAAAAGAAGAACTTCCTTTTACGGAAAGCCTAAAAGACACCATTGCCCGTGTAGTACCATACTTTGAAGAAAACATAAAAAAACAAATGCTGGACGGTAAACGTATTTTAATAACCGCACACGGAAATTCTCTCCGCGCCTTAGTTAAATATTTTGAAGGTCTAAGCGATGAAGAAATAATATCCGTCAACATTCCCACAGGAGTGCCGCTGGTTTACGAATTTGATTCGGACTTTAAAATCATAAGTAAAAAATACTTAGGCGATCAAGAGAAGATAAACGCAAAAATAAATGCAGTTGCTGCCCAGGGTAATAAAAAATAAACACTTTGGACGCAGAACCGAAGAGTATGTTTTTTTCAAAAGGTATAATAGCGGATTCGACTTTTTTAATTTCGTTAAACGCAGAGCAGAGCGTCAGGGGATTGAAGCCCCTGAGCGGATTGTTTATAAAAATCCTATGCAGACAACAATTATTTTATGCAGACCCGAAACAAGTGCCAATATAGGTGCTGTTTGCAGAGTTATGGCGAATACCGATTTTACGGATTTGCGTATCGCAGGGAATAAAGAAGATTATTGCGAAAATGAAGTTCTAAAATTGGCACTCCATGCAGACAGTATATGGAAAAATGCAATCTTTTTTCCGCCCGATATACAGGGGCTAAAAGCTGCCTCAAGCGATTGTAATATTTTAGCGGGAACTACAAGAAGAAACGGACAAAAAAGAAAGCATACCGGTATTACCCCCGACCAATTATGTTCGTACTCTAAACGGTTTAAAAATAGCCGTTTGGGACTTCTTTTTGGAAACGAGAGGACAGGATTAACGGATGAAGAATTAAATTTATGCTCCTTATCAATCAACATTCCTGCATCGGAAAACTTCGGCTCCTATAATCTTTCTCATGCGGTACTTATTTTAACTTATTCTTTATTTAACGCCAATTTAAAACAAACAAAAATAATTTCTCCTGCTCCGCTACCGGAAGAAAAACCGGCTTCCATGAATTTGATAAGAGAAAATGCTTGTCAAATATGCGATTACCTTTCGCATATCGGGATGTTTAAAACGGGCGGTAAAAGCGAAAATGAAACGTTCTTTATGGAGCTTTTATCCTCCGCAGGAGCTACGGAATTTCAGACTAATCATCTTGTACAAATATTCAAAAAAATTCTTTATATAAAAGGAAAAAACTAAACCAACAACCTTACCGCAAGAAGCGTAGACAAAAAACATCAGGCATTGAACTCTCCGCACGAATAAAAAATATCCCTAACATAGTACGAATATGCGGATAAAACAGATAAAATTAAGCGTTTAGAAATTTCCGTTTTTAAACCCGATACTTGCCGAATAAAACATAATAGTATATACTTCACGCGACATGAATAGTTTTACAAACACATTAAAAGAAAGTTCTTTATTTCGCAAAGGACTTTTAAAATTCGATTATCCTTTAAAAAATTTAACATGTTTTAAAATAGGCGGAAATGCGGAATTTTTTTTTACTCCAAGTACCGAAGAAGAACTAAAAACCGGATTGGAACTTTTTAAAAAGAACAATATACCCGTTTCAATCATAGGCGGAGGAAGTAATCTGTTGGTATCGGATTCGGGTATAAAAGGAGCAGTAATAAAACTTGAAAAATTCGATAAGATTGAAATTATAAAAAAAACCGAAAACGACGTTTTTATACGTGCAGGAGCAGGAGTTTTAACCGATTATATTACAAAATGGGCAGCAGAAAACGGAATTTCCGGACTGGAAGATTTTGGAGGTCTTCCGGGAACTTTAGGCGGAGCAGCTTTTATGAATGCCAGATGCTACGAAAAATCGATCTCTGATATTTTTTGTTCGGCAAAAGTCCTGTATTTCGATAATTTATGTTATATATTTGATGAATACAAATCAAAACAAGAAGAATGGGATTACAAAGTTTCTCCATTTCAAAAATATGCCGAAGGAATAAAAATAATTTCAGGGCGTAAACTTATTGTTTCGCTGACATTCAAACTTTGTTACGGAAAAAAAGAAGAAATTAAGAATAAAACACAACAAAGAATTGACGACAGAACAAGAAAAGGGCATTTTTTAAAGCCATCTGCCGGAAGTGTATTTAAAAATAATAGGAAATTCGGAAAACCCAGCGGAAAACTGATTGAAGAAGCCGGATTAAAAGGAATTTCGGACGGAGATGCTCAAATTGCACCGTGGCACGGAAATTTTATTATAAATAATTGTGAAGCTAAAGCGGAAAATGTCCGAAAATTAATAGAGAAGATACAAAAGATTGTTTTTGAAAAACAAGGTTTTTTACTTGAACCAGAAATTTTTTTTGCCGGATTTGACGAATAGACACCCCGGTTGCAAAGCAGATAGGGATACATTCTCGAAAAGTATTAAACTATCAGAACAAATAAAATTTTAAGGTTGACAATTCCTGTTTTTCAAAATATACTTATAGATAGTTCCACTCAGTTTCGGAATTCTCTATAAAGAGATAGAGGGGTTATAAATTGCTGCAACTGTCATTTTTAAATTTTCGTAAAGGTTCTTATATCCTGATTGAAGGAAAATCGGATACGGATCATTTTTATATTATACAAAGCGGAAAAGTTCAAGTTGTTAAAGAAGATTCTGTTGTTGCTGAAGAAGGCGGAAATATATTCGGTCCGGGAGATTTCTTGGGCGTTATTTCTTGTATGTCGAAGCATAATCAAATCGATACAGCAATAGCCGTAACTGATGTAGTTTTGATTTCAGTACCTTACAGTCAATTTCCGCAGCTTATCGAAAAAAATGCTTCGGTTGCAATGAAAATCATTTTTTCGTTTTCCAAAAAGATGAGATTTTTAGATGAAAGTCTTACAAGGATTACTTTAAAAAAAGATATTACCACAAATATTTCCCATCTTTTTACGATAGGCGAATATTATATGAAAATGTCCAAAATTGACCTTGCCCTTTATGCCTATTATCATTATTTAAAAGCCGCTCCGAAGGGAGAATTTGCGGCAGTAGCACAAAAACGTTTTATGGCAATAAAAGCTATGGGAATAAAAATACCTATGGAAGTTCTTGAACCCAAAACCGATGAGATGATCCGCACGTACCATAAAGAAGCTATGATTTTTTGCGAATGTCAGGCGGGTACGGAACTTTATATAATCCAAAAAGGACATGTAAAAATCACCAAAATCGTCGATAACAGCGAAGTTCTTTTGGCAGTCTTAAAAGAAGGAGATATGTTCGGAGAAATGGCTTTGCTTGAAAATAAACCCCGTTCTGCAAGTGCTATAGTCAGCGAAGACGGCTGTCAACTTTTGGCAGTAAACCGCCAAAACTTTAACCAGATGATATCCACACAGCCTCAATTGATCGCACGTCTTACGACAACCTTTGCAGACAGGATTTGGACTATGTATAAACAACTGTCAAATACCCTTATAAAAGACCCGGTCGAAAAGATGTATGATATGCTTGCAATTCAACTTGAAAAAAAGAGAACAAAACCCGTTAAAAATACCCCGCATATGTTCAATTTCGGACCGATAGAACTTGCAAATATGTGCGGTATACCCAAAGATCAAGTCAATGATGCTATTAACAAATTCTTACATCAGTCGATTATCAGGTGCGATGGTAGTAAAATTACGGTTACGGATGAGCTTGAACTTTCAAAACAGGCTGCACACTTTAAACGTATGCAGGAAATCGAAAAATCAAGAAACGATGCTAAAGCAAAAAATACTCCTTACTGGTAAACTTTTATGAAAAAATTAATAGCTTTTGTTTTATTTTTTTATTGCAGTTTTTGTTTTTCTCAAGAAAAAACGGAAGAAAAAAAATACAAAGAAATTCCGTCAGGTTATAGAGAAATTTCCTTAGGAATGGGCTTTGAAGAAGTAAAAGCAGCTTTAAAAGAAGATTCTACTTTCGGTTTTAAAGGTGAAAGAGATATTTCTTTGCTGCCTACCCAAAACAGAATAGTAATCGAAACATCGGGAGCTTTGCATATAAAAAGGGCATGGTTTCAATTTTACGAAGAAAAACTTTATGTTATAATTATACAAATGGATACCGATAAAATCGATTACTATTCCGTTTATTCTGCCTTAACCGAAAAATATGGGGAACCTGCTTTACTTGACCCTAAACGTTCAATTTGGAAAAATGAAAATGTTTCTCTTACGTTAGAAAGACCTCTCACGGTCAAATACATTGATTTAAAAGTCTTTAATGAGCTTTTAGAAAAAAGCAAAACCGACAAAAACTTTAACAATATTATGCGGGAAGATTTTATAAATGACTTTTAAAAGAAATTTAATCTCCGTTTTTATATTGACTATTTGTATTACCTGCTACGCCCAAACAAAAATGCAGTCTGCCGATATTTTTATTGAAAAAGACGGAAATCCCAAAATACGTAAAAAAATTACGGTTGAACTTGCAATAACTGCAGAAGAACAGTCTCGCGGTTTTATGGAAAGAAAAACAATACCCGAAGGAACCGGAATGATTTTTTTGTATAAATCGAATACTCTTTTAAGGTTTTGGATGAAAAATACACCCTACCCTTTGTCTATTGCCTTTATAGACAATGCAGGCGTAATACGGGAAATTTTTAATATGATCCCTTACAGTATTGAAACTACCGTAAGTTCCGAACCTATGCGGTATGCTTTGGAAGTGCCTCAAGGAATGTTTTCCAGAATGGATATTAATATAGGCGACAGACTCTCAAAAGAAACCGTTTATTTTCTTAAACGCAAAGCAGCCGGAAAATGAGCCAACCTTATTAAAGGTCGTTTATTATACAGAACACGGCTATGTTTCTGTTCTTACAGTAACGGGCTTGACACGTTTTTATTTTCATAATAAACTTATTTATCATAATCAATTAGGAGCATAGGTTATGTCAAGAAAGATAAAACTCGTTTTAGGAGTTATAGGCTCGGACTGTCATGCAGTCGGTAATAAAATTTTGGATTACTCTCTTACCGAAGCCGGTTTTGAAGTTGTAAATATCGGCGTTTTAAGTCCTCAGGAAGATTTTATAAATGCCGCTTTGGAAACAAATGCAGATGCGATTCTTGTTTCTTCCCTTTACGGACAAGGAGAATTGGACTGCAAAGGTTTAAGAGAAAAATGCGATGAAGCAGGCTTAAAGGGTATAAAACTTTATGTCGGCGGAAACATCGTTGTGGGAAAACAAGATTTTACCGAAGTAAAAAAACGGTTTGAGGCAATGGGCTTCGATCATGTTTATCCGCCCGGAACTTCGGTCGAAACTACAATAAACGATTTACATGCCGATTTTCCTGAAAGTGCATAAAATTATCCGTTTATAATTAAGACATTCGGACATATTCAGTTAAATTATTTTTGATCGGAATATGTCTTCATAAATTTTACACATAAAAAGTATATCGGGTAACCCTTAATAACGATCAGTACCTATATCGGATAACTGTCGTATTCATGGAGCTTAAAATGAAATGTTACTTATTTGTAGATTTTGGAAGTACGAATACAAAAATTACTTTGGTCGATATTGAAAAAGAAGAAATTGCAGGAACTGCAAAATCATATACCACTGTCGAAACCGATGTTATGACAGGTTATAATAATGCACTGCAAATTTTACAAAAGAAAATAGGTAACGACTATGAAGTCGTTAAAAGCCTTGCCTGTTCATCGGCTGCAGGAGGGTTAAAAATAATTGCCATCGGTCTTGTACCCGAACTTACAAGTGAAGCCGCCAAACGGGCAGCCCTAGGTGCAGGTGCAAAAATAATCAACACATACAGCCATAATCTAAACAAAACAGAAGCTCAAGAAATCGTAAATTCCAATGCCGACATAATTTTGCTTGCAGGAGGCACGGACGGAGGCGACAGCCGCTGCATAACACACAATGCAGGAATGCTTGCCGAACAGGGAGTTAAGGTTCCGGTAGTTGTCGCCGGAAATAAAAGTGCTTCTGACGAAGTTATTTCTATTTTTAAAGATAAGGTAGAATATCATATTGCAGAAAATGTAATGCCCAAAATAAACAAATTAAATGTAGAAAGTGCAAGAGAGACTATCAGAAATATTTTTATGAATAATATCGTCAAAGCCAAAGGAATGACGCACATAGAGCAAAACATTGACAATATTCTAATGCCCACCCCTGCTGCCGTCTTAAAAGCGGCACAAACATTGTCCGAAGGAACGGACGAAGAAAAAGGATTAGGCGATCTTGCCGTGTTGGATATAGGAGGAGCCACCACCGACGTACACACGGCTGCTGACGGAGACCCAACCCAAGGTTCTATTTTTTTATATGGGCTTCCTGAAGCTTTTTTAAAAAGAACTGTAGAAGGCGATTTGGGTATGCGGTACTCTCTTCCAACTGTTGCCGAAGTTTCAGGCCCTCACGGACTTAAACACTATCTTTCAAAAGAATACAAATACAATATTGAAGAAGAAGTCAGAAAAAGAAACGAACATACGGATTTTATTTCCACAGAAGAAAAAGATCTTCAGTTCGATTGTGCCGTTGCCAAAGTTTGTGCCGACATTTCGATGAAGCGTCATACCGGAGTTTTAACGCCCGTTTATACAGGCTGCGGTGCAAGTTTTCAGCAGGAAGGAAAAGACCTTACCCGTCTTGCCTGCGTAATCGGTACCGGCGGAATTTTGGTATATAATTCTTATTACAAAGAAATAATGCAAGCCTGTGCTTTCCGCGAAGATGATCCTTTTAGTCTAAAACCTAAAAATCCCAAATTTCTTTTAGATAAAGATTATATTCTTTCAGCGATGGGACTTCTTGCTACGGAAAATCCCGGTATGGCAATAAGGATATTAAAAAAACATCTTATATAAAAAAATAACAATGAAGTTTCAGACTTCCTAAAAGGAGTTGAAAAAGATCTAAAATATTTTTACAGATATAAGGCTTAGAGTAATTCCGCATATAAATGTTTATACCTGCAATTCCTATTAAAATTAAAATCAATAACCCCGACGCAAAGCGTAGACGTAAAACGTCAGGTATTAAACCCTCCGCACAAATAAAAAGGAAATAAAGCATGGGGTATTATTTTTAGTGGTTTAGATTTCATCCGTTTAAATGTGATTCTCCTGTTTTATATGATCTCAATTATAAAATTATATGTCCGAGCTATGATATGTTTTCTAAAAATAAATTTTATAACATGCAGTACAGAGATATACGAGTATCAAGATTGCAGAAAGTCGTTATCGACCGGTAAATCTGCTTGAGATAATTTTTAAAATATTCATTCTTTTCTAAATCAAAATTATAATGTATTGCTTCTCCTTCATTATGTAAGCAAAACAGATTCGGGAAATAATTTGAAAATTTAAATACTGTGATTTTTCTCCTGCTCTGATTTTCTCTTCTCCAAAACATTCATATTCAACAAGACTTATTTGTAGCGGTGTTTTTAATTTTTTATCATACGAAATAAGTAAAGCATCCGGAATAGTTCTAATACCTTGTACCACATATCCGTTTATTTTGGGACCATTTGTCATAAACAGTCTATTCTCAAGAATAAATATACTTTTAGAATGCTCATATTGTGTAAACAAATTGTAAAAAATTTTTATTTACTAAATTTTCCGGTCAGTGCAATTTGTCGGTTTCATTTAAGAAACTAACAGTTTGGAACGTTCCCATAGTTTTAATTTCTGCACCAGGTATTTCCGTTAATACATGCTCAATTTCATCGCATCTAGAGATTCTTTCTTTGGTGTGCAGACAACCGCAAAATTAGCTATACCCTACTCCTTGTAATTTACATCGGCAAAGGTTATAATAAGTATATATTAACTTATCTGCAAGTAAAAGCATTTTGCTTAATTTGCAGTAATTTGGAGGAAAATATGCATATATCGGATGGAGGTTTGTCGACGGTTGTTTGTGCCGCAGGTTATGCTGCAGCCGTTACGGGAATAGCTTATGCTATGAAAGGCACAAAAGAAGAAGACATTCCTAAAATCAGTTTAATGGCAGGAACTTTTTTTGCCATTTCGTTAATTATGGTACCCATTCCGCCCAGTTCCGTTCACCCTTTAATGTGCGGACTTATAGGAATCATTTTAGGTAAAAAATCGCCTCTTGCGTTTTTTCCGGCTTTGCTTTTGCAGGCTTTATTATTCCAACACGGCGGAATAACGACGCTGGGAGCAAACACCTTAATGCTCTCCGTGTCATCCATGCTTTCATCTTTCATTTTTTACAAATGGAAAAGCAATAATGTCCTTTTAAAGGGAATGGTAATAGGAGCACTTTCCGTAGTTTTTGTAGTGCTTGTTTTATCGTGTCTTTTATATGCGGGAGGAATTTTTGCAAAAGAAACATTTATAGCTCTTTTTATATCGCACTCGGTAATAATGGCTGTAGAAGCCGTTATTACCGGATTTGCCGTCAAATTGATGGTTAAAGCAAAACCTGAATGGTTTAATCTTAAATAAAGGAAGTCAAATTATGAAAAAATATTTTACTATTGTGTTATTTTTATTTTTTGCGGCAGCAGCCGTATTTTCTCATGCAATGTTTTTGGAGCTTGTAGAACCGGGGCTTTTTCAAGTCGAATATGATGGAGGCGGTTTTAGTCCGGGAACAAAAATAATTTTGTATTCGGACGGCGGTTTTACGCAGATAGAAGAAGGAGTTGTAGACGATAAAGGCTTTTATAAATTCGATCCTTCTTTGGAAGTAATGAGTGCCGAAGCCTCGGACGGAGCAGGTCATATAGCTTATTGGGAAAACACGGGAGATGAAGAAACTGCCGAACCGAAATCTTCCGATTCGGAACCATCACAAAAAAAAATAGGAAAGAAAAAACGTCCAAGCAAAATACCTACCGTATTAACGGTGCTTAATACCTGTGCCTTAATTTATCTGTTTTTCGAATTCCGTACTTTTAAAAAGAAAAGTAAGAACAAATAAACTGATTGGATTGGAATAAATTATTTTCTTATTGATATTTTTATGAATATGGTGTATGCTTAAAGTATATAGATGTCCGTTTTTTTGTGTATCTCCATAACAAAACGGAAAAATACACCATATTCTAAAAGGAGTTTTTTATGGGATTTTCAACTGACAATATCAGGACAATAGCCGTTGCAGGACACGGACAATCGGGTAAAACCAGTCTTGCGGAACATTTGCTCTTTGTTGCAGGAGCTATAACCAAAGCCGAACCTGTCGCTTCCGGTAAAACAATTACCGATTATACACAGGAAGAAATAGACAGAAAAATATCTATCTATTCTGCATTGGTCAATTTGGAACACGGCGGAAAACTCATAAATATATGGGACACTCCGGGATCATCAGACTTTATAGGCGAAGTAATTGCGGCATTCCGTTCTGCCGAAACAGCCCTTATAGTACTTGATTCACGTTCGGGTGTGCAAATCGAAACTATAAAATATTGGCGTGATCTTGATAGAAGAAACAAACCCCGTATTGTTTTTGCAAATAAAATGGACGAAGAAAGAGCGGATTTTGAAAACTGCCTTTCGGATATAAAAAAGCAATTTAAAGTAGATGTTTTTCCCGTTACTATTCCTATGGGAAAAGGCGGAGCTTTTGAAGGTGTTATAGATGTCTTATACGGAAAAGCCTATAAAATCGAAAACGGGAAAGAAATAGAAATTGAAATTCCCGAACAATATAAACCGGCTTATAAGGATGCGTTGGAAGTCCTTGCAGGAGCGGCGGCAGAAGGCGATGAAGACCTTTTGGTAAAATTCATTGATGAAGGAGAATTAAGTCCCGAAGAAATTTCTCAAGGTCTAAAACTTGCTATAAGCGATAATAGAATAGTTCCCATTTTTTGCGGATGTGCCTTAAACAATTCGGGACTTACTTCCCTTTTACGTTTTATAACCGAAATAATTCCTTCACCGGAAGGAAGTCTTGAACGGGGTATCGATAAAGAAGAAAAAGAAATATCCGTAAAAATTGATCCTGCATCTCCTCTTTCTGCCATAGTAATAAAAACCTCAAATGATCAGTTTTCGGGAAGACTTTCTTATGTAAAAATTATTACCGGAACTTTAAACGCAGACTCTGAAGTATTTAATATTCGTGAACAGAAAAAAGAACGTGTAGGAAAAATATACAGAGTTCTCGGAAAAAAACTTACCGAGGTCAAAGAACTTTCGGCAGGAGATATTGGCGTATTAGTAAAACTTACAAATACCAAAACGAATGATACTTTGGCTGCTTCTGCCGATGCAATTCAGTTTGTTAAACTAAGAACACCCGATCCGATTTATTCGTTAGCTGTTTCTGCAACAGATAAAAAAAATGACGATAAAATGAGCGAGCAGCTTTTTAAAGCATGTGAAGAAGATATGACCCTTTCTTTCCGGTTCAATTCGGAAACAAAACAAAATGTTCTTTCAGGAATGGGCGATTTACACACAAATATTATTCTCGACAAAATTCAAAAACAGTCGAAGATAGAATTGCAAACTTCAATTCCAAGGATTGCATACCGCGAAACCATTCAGCGGAAAGCTCAAGCGGAATACACCCATAAAAAGCAGTCGGGAGGACACGGTCAATTCGGTAAGGTCGTTCTTGCAATAGAACCCCTTGCAAGAGGCGACAAATATAAATTTACCAATGCCGTTTTTGGTGGTGCAATTTCCAAAGGCTATATTCCCGGTGTAGAAAAAGGCGTATTGGAAGCTATGGAAAAAGGCGTTTCCGCAAGTTATCCTGTAGTTGATGTTTCCGTAACTGTTCTCGACGGTAAAGAACACCCTGTAGACTCTTCGGAAATGTCATTTAAAATTGCGGCAAGAAATGCTTTTAAAGAAGCAATGAAAAATGCCGGACCCATTCTTTTAGAACCGGTTATGAACCTCACCGTATTTGTGGATACGGCATACTTAGGCGATATAATGAGCGATTTATCTTCCAGACGGGGCAGGATTTTAGGGCAATCACCTTTGGCAAACGGTATAGAAGAAATAAAAGCCCAAGTTCCGCACAAAGAACTTCTGCGTTATGCCATAGATCTTAGGTCTATGACAAGCGGTACAGGTTCTTTTGAAATGTCGTTTGATCATTATGATCCGATTTCGGGAAAAACCGCCGATGAAGTAATTGCAGCAGCAAAAGCCTTTATAGCCGAACAAGAAGAAAATTAGAACTTAATGTAATTTTACTGATGAAGCACCTTTAAAATATTGTTTGAATTTTAAAGGTGTCCTAATTACGGCAATGAACAATATTGAAAAATCGGTAGTCTGCCTAATAACATTGGCTTATTAATCTCTTGCATAAATTAAGGAGGAATCAAATATGAAAAAAAAAGTTTTTTTGGGATTTATAAAAATATTTTTTATTGTATTATTGATTGTAAATAACCGTTTTATATATGCAGAAAACGGTTTTAATCTTAATTGGAATATAGGAGATTTTTCGATAGGTCTTGAAACACCCAACATTACTGATCTTACCATTGATGCTTCCGTATGCAATATTTTTATACAGCATTATAAAACCGGAATAGGACTTTTTGTTTCTCCATTCAGATATCACGGAACTCCTATAGAAAAAAAACATACAGATATAAAAACTTTAAAAGATGATTTTATTTTTACATTTGCAAACTTAAATTTAAATTACGATTTTTTAAAAAAGAACCCATATCTTATTTTAGGTCCGTTTACAGAAGTAAACGTTTTAGGAGCAAAGGATATAAAACACTATGAATTTTCTGCAGGTTTTCAATTCTTTTTCCGATACCGTATTTTGGATAATAATATCAATTTAGTATTTAATATTTTAAATTTAAAAACAGGTTATAAGCTTGTAAACAACCGGCATAAATTTTTCTTTCAGGCAGGTGTGGATATAACGGGTTTAATTATGGTATTCGGAAGTGCAGCTTCCGCAGAGGCAAAAAGAAAAAAAGATCCTTATACGGAATCCGACAATAAAATATTTAAAGGGCAAACACAGGATAAACGGGACACAGATAAAAACGATAAAGCATTGAAAAATTCAATAAACGAAACAATACAAAAACATAAGTAACAGTATAATAGACCTGTTCGATAACTCCGTTATCGAACAGGTCGACGAGTTCTAAATCGTGCAAATAGCACGATTTAGAACATCGCATTTTAAGGCAACCTGTTCTGAAACTGAAGTTTCTGAACAGGTCTAATATATGAAAAAAATATCAAGGCAAAAACCTCGCTCCTGACATATACACAGTAAACGGAAATGTAGAAATATCTCTTAAAGAAATAAATAGACTTGAAAAAAAAGGTAAATAATTTTATCTTAATTTATATGAAGGTTTCAACAACTCCGACAATGTGTCGAAGTTGTTGAATTACTTTTTTATATCTTCATTTAAAACCTTATACGGGCAAAAACAGGATCGTGATCGGAAACTCGGTTATCCGGAAATTCCGAATTTATATTTACGGAATCGGCAAATTCAATTTCTGCATTTAAAACAAAAATATTATCCAGAGTTTGAGAATTACCGGAATAAACATAAGTATATCTTTCATTTTCGGGAAGATGTTCTATAACATTTTTCATACCTATATTTTTAAATTTATCCGCTGTTTTTGAAAACCAAAAATCATTATAATCTCCTGCAGAAATAACTACCGCATCATTTTTTTTAGCTTTTATTCCGGCAATAAATTTTACGACTTCATCAGCCTGAAAATATCTCTTTTCTTCGGAAAGCCGTTTTGCAGGCTGATTTTTTCCCCAGACAGGTTCATCGCCTCTTTTAGAAGAAAAATGATTATTCAAAACGATAAAAGATTTTCCTCCGTTGATTCCGTCTTTAAATTTAAATTCTGCAGCAAGGGATTTTCTTGTTCTGTCAAAATATTTTGAAGATTCGCCTATGCGTAAAGGATTTTTTTTGATAAGAGGTTTATCATTATAAAAATTTTTACCACTTTCTACCAATTCAATTCTATCTTTTCTGTAAAGAATACAACATCTAATATTTCCATTCGGAACACCGCCGTCTTTATTTTTTTGAGGATCGATGTTTACAAATCCGTAATTCTTTGTACTGTCAATATTTTTAATTCCGTTTATTAAAAGTTCCAATGTTTTTACGCAAGAAACTTCGGTATCTCCATTTGTTCCGTCATCATCTTGTACTTCAATTAAGCATATAATATCAGGCGATTTTAAAATTTCGGTAAAATGATATGCAAATATCTTTGCACGGTCTTTATCTTTTCTATTTCCAAAAGAAAAGTTTTCAAGATTATAGCTTGCGATATTTAAAGTGTTTTTATTAAATTCTATTTTAGATTTTTCGGGTATAAAATCTTTTTTTAATATTTGCGGAATGTTTTCGCATATTTCAATTTGATAATTCGAAAACGAATACCCCATTATACCTACTATATTATCAGCAAAATAATTGCCGATAGTAAGATATTTAAGCTCTGTATCAAGTTCAGGAAAACATTTACCGCCGTACATTAAGATAAGAGGAGTATTATTATAAGAATTATAAATAAGTCCTCCTCTATATGTAAAATAATTTTGTGGTGTATTGCCGGGAGTAATGTAATTGGTTCCACGGTAAGAAGGAGCGATAATCTTAGGATTAAAAACTTTTACCCTCATTCCCTCAAGACTTTCAAAAAAATCTATAACTTCAGTTTCCGGATTAAGATTATCCAAATTTTCCGTAAAAACAGATTTTATTATATCATCATATTTTATCTCGATAGGTTCAGGTAAAGAAATTTCTTTATCGATTATTTTTATATCATCTTTTTTTGTTATGGATATCTGAGTTGTAGTCAAATCGGAAGAATCGAACAATTTACCTTTTGAATTTTTTTTTCTAAAAGCAAACTCCTCTACCCTGCCGTTTACAATTACTTGAATTCCTTTTTTTAAACCATAAGGAAAATCAGATTTACAATTTACATAAATACCGTCGGATGTTTTTATATTATTATCGCCGAAAGGATCTTGCATATAAAATCCGGTTTCTTTTCCTTTAGAAAAAACAATTGCAGTCACTACACCGTAAACGTTTTTTACAGTCTTATCTTTAAATGGAGAAATATGACTTTCTCCCTGAATATCAAATATCCGCAAATAATTTTCCGGTACCGGAATTTTTTGAGCAGTTATAGTATTTATATTTAAACAAATAAAAAGTATAAAAAAAATTTTACTAAAAAAATTATAAAGTTTCATTTTATTTTCTACATAACCTCTTCATAAAAAATACAGATGTTTAATTTCAACAGCAGAAATAACATCTGCCTTGTTAAACACCCGGTTTCGGCATTAACTCTGCTTGCCAAAACATCGCATATTGTATACATTTCCCATTTTCTCTAAACTACAAAATTGAACAATTTTCAGAAATTGTTGTTTTCCCAATTGTTTAATTTATGGGAATATTAAATTTTACTATCAAAGGCATACAGAAGGCCCTGTACACTTGCACGTATAAATGCAAACCAATAAAAAACAGCTTTTTCCGAAAAATAACTTACTTCAATCAGTTTTTGCTTTAATGCAGGTTCTATTCTAAAAGTCGTTTGTAATGCAGCCCTTATGGAAAATCCGTGAACATCAAAAACACTATCCAAATAATTTTTAAAGCAAGAAAGGAAGACCAATCCGTCTTCTTGTAACAAAGAAGAATTCTCCAAGACTTCTTTAAAACCTTCTTTACAAAAATCATCGGGAAACAAAAAGAAATTGGGTTCATAATTATTTTGAGTTTTTATATCAGGATTTATTTTATTTAAAAACGTACAGGTACAAAGATTATCCGGTTCCAAACGTATAACTATTGATTGTACGGCTTTTTGACTTGCACTTACGGCTTCTTTGTATGAAGCGGCAGCACTTAAAACATTGCCGCACTTTTCCACATTATTTTTTGGGAAGACGACATTATCGCCTTCAAAGCACCTCGGTAAAATATTTTTTACATTTAAAATATTTGCAGCTTCTTCAAGTCCGTATATTTTTTTTATCTTGCCCGGAATTGAAATCCAAGCTCTCTCCGCACTAAAACCCGAATCTTTTCCGATTGCTCCGATATTTTCTTTTGTCGGAACAATTAAAAAACGGGAAGACTTACCAAGTTCTTCAGGATAAAGACCGAGAGCAATTTTTATTGCAGCCTTTGTTACATCAAAACCGGACGAATAAGGAACAGTCCAACCGGACATATAACCGCCTGAAAGACGAGCAGCTATCTCGCCTACAAACGCATGTCTTTTACCGCTTACATCGGCTTTTTTTAAAAAAATATCTCCCTTTGCGGCTCCGTTTGTAAGCCCCAAAGATTTTATACCATTTATAAAAACACTTATCAGCTCTTGCGTATCTTCCTTAGAAAAATTTGAAGGAATTGTATGTCCCATTTCTACAAAATGAGGCGGAAAGAAAATATGGCGATCGGCTACAGCCGTAACAAAAATATCTCCATTTACGATTAGAGCTTCCAAAGAAAACTCATCTCCATCAATAAATTCTTCGGCTATTACAGTACCGGTTTTTGAATAAGAACAAGCCTCTTCCAATGCAGGAATCAGCATATCTTCGGAGTAAACCAACTTACAACCTCTGGCACCCATATTATCGGCAGGTTTTACTACAACAGGAAAGCATATATTTTTTTCTGTTAAAATATTTAAACCGTTTTTAATATCATCTTTTTTTATACCTGCGAATTTGGGTGACGGAACTTGACATTTAAAAAAACACTCTCTCATTTTGGTTTTATCGCTTGCACACATTGCAGCTTCCATAGTATGTCCTGTTAAACCGCAAGCATTTGCAGCACACGATACAGCAACAGAAAAATCTGTAGCCGCCGTAAAAACAGCATCAAGCCCTCTTTCCTTTTTTAAATCTTTTGCGAGGTTTGTTATAGAAGAAGTATCTTTTAAATCTATATTAAAAAAATCGTCTGCTTCACCGGCACAAACCGCATTAGGATTTCCGTCAACGGCAACAACAGTACAACCTAGTTCCTTTGCAGCTCTTATTGCAGGTCCTTGCATTAAACCTGCTCCTAAAATTAAAATATTCTTTTGCATTTTATAGTCCGTTAAAATCCCGTAGGAACATCGATAAAAAATGTTTCTATATTTGTATCTTGTTCAAGTTTTTTTGCCGTAAGATTTACGCCTACCGTTTCCGTTTGATAATGACCGCCTGCAATAACATTTATTTTATTTTCCAAAGCTATATGGTATGTAACATGCTCAATTTCACCCGTTATATATAAATCCAAATTTAAAGCAATGGCTTCGGATATTTCGGAGGCGGCACCGCCTGAAATTATTCCCGCAGTCTTTATCTCACTCTTTCCGAAAGGTAATATGCAGGCAGGTTTTTCTCCGTCAGGAAAAAGTAAATTTACGACTTTGTCAATCGAAAAAAACTGATTTTGTAAAGGCATATTTCCGTACAAACCTATCTTTACACCATGCCACATTCCGAATTTTGTTAAGTTTTCCAATCCAAGCCGGTTTGCAAGACCTGCATTATTGCCGTAAATAGGATGAGCGTCAAGAGGAAGATGTACGGCATAAAGAGCTATATCCGCATCGAGCAAAGCCTTAATTCTTTTATAATGAGAACCGCAAACGGTTAAAGATTTATTCCAAAAAAGCCCATGATGTACAAAAAGCACATCGGCATTACGCTCTGCTGCAGAAGCAATTGTCTGCATACATGCGTCTACTGCAAAAGCAACTTTTTTTATCGGCTTTCCGCTATTTTCCACTTGCAAACCATTTTGAGAAATATCGGCAGCAGAAAAATCTTCAATTTGCAAAAGTTCTGCAAAATACCTATCAAGTTCAAATATATTCAAATCAATTTCTCCATAAAGAAAAGATTATACATTGTTTTTATAGGCATTTCAATAGTTTATGCAAATACAAAAAGCTTATATAAAAAACCGAAATTCTAAACATCAATTTCCGGTTAGCGATTAAAAATATTTTCCGGATTTAAATGCAAATCTTTTTTCTGTAAACATATTAAAAAAAATTGTATTATGGAGTACTTGACATTTCTACATATTTTGTGTTAAAGTTAATTTGATAGTTACAAATCTTTTATCAAAAGGAGTTTTTAGCATCTAAAATGACTAACTAAACATTCGTATAGATTTAAAATCATATTGTCGCAAAACTAATATTAATTTTAAGGAATGTTTATTTTAAGCGGCACAAATGCTGCCGCTTAAAAACACTGACGAGTTTGTTTTGCAAACTCGTGTGTTATTTGTACTTTTTTACTTCATTACAAAGTACAGAAAATTCGGCAATCCTCGAAATCTCAAGATTTATCCGGTTGCCGAATTTATAGGAGTGTTTATGTTGATAGATGTTAAAAATGTAACTTTTGCATATTACGGTTCGGCGGAACCTGTTTTTGAAAATCTTAATTTACAGTTGGATACGGATTGGAAGCTGGGACTTATAGGAAGAAACGGCTACGGGAAGACAACCTTTTTAAATTTACTCCAAAACAAACTCGAATACTCAGGTAAAATTATTTCTCCTGTGAGTTTTGAATATTTCCCATATGTCCTTGAAGAAAAGAATACTGCCCGCGAGGCAGTGCTTTCCCGTCTGCCTCATATCGAAGACTGGCAGCTCGATTGCGAGCTTTCCCTATTGGAAGCTTCTGTCGAAATTGCTGATAGACCCTTCAAGACTTTAAGTTCAGGCGAACAGATTAAGGTTCTACTTGCTGCTATGTTTTTGCATGAAAACTCTTTTATACTGATTGATGAGCCTACAAACCACTTAGATGTTTACGGCCGAGCTACCGTCGCCGATTACTTAAAAAATAAAAAAGGCTTTATTCTTGTTTCGCATGACAGGGATTTTTTAAACCGGACGGTTGACCGTGTTTTAACAATCGAAAAAAATAATATCTATGTTCAAAACGGAAACTATGACACATGGGAAGAAAATAAAATCAAGCAGGACAATTTTGAGATTGAAAAAAACATTCAGCTCCGCAAAGAAATAAAGCGCCTTAAGGCTGCTGCCCGTCAAAAAGCAGGCTGGTCTGACTTAAAAGAAAAAAGTAAACATGGGCAATGGATCTATGATAGGGGCTATGTATCACATAAGGCTTCAAAAACGATGAAGAGGGCAAAGAGCATTGAGCGCAATGCAGACAAGGCTGTCGCCGAAAAGGAAAAACTTTTAAAAAATATCGAAACAATTGAAGACATTCCTATGAGACCGCTCACTCATCACGCAAAGCATCTTATAGAAGCTTCCGCACTTTCGGTTTCTTATGGCGAAAAGAATATATTTTCACCGGTTGATTTTTCCATTGAAGCCGGAGACGTTTTAAGCCTTAACGGAAAAAACGGTGCGGGTAAGTCGAGTATTTTAAAATTGCTGATGGGAGAAAAAATAGATTTTTCCGGAACCCTAAAAAAAGCACAAGACTTAAAAATTTCTTATATCCCTCAAAATTTCGATTTTCTAAAAGGACAGCTTTTTGATTTTATCGAAGAAAGCAATATAGATAAAACCGTTTTTTTGACAACTTTAAGAAAGCTGAATTTTCCGCAGGACAATTTTGACAAGAACATGGAAACCTATTCAAGCGGTCAAAAAAAGAAGGTGCTGCTTACACGCTCCATCTGCGAGTCGGCCCATCTCTATATCTGGGACGAGCCTTTAAACTATATCGACGTTATTTCGCGTCTTCAAATCGAAAGAATGATTTTAAAGTACAGCCCTACGGTTATCTTGGTAGAACACGACAAAAAATTCAGCGAAAAAGTTTCTACCGATTTTGTAGAGCTGCTTCCCAGTCCTTAGCTTTAAAACCGATAAGAACAGCGGTTTCTACATTTTCCTCCAAATTATTTCCCGTAAGCTTTTTCCAAGAATTCGGCAGCATGTTTATTTTAGGTTCTTTTCCAAGATGTATTGAAAAGTTTTTATAGTCAATATAAATTTTAATAAATTCATAAAATTCCTAATATATCTATTGACTATTTCATACTTTTATGTTAGATAAAATGAATAGGAGATATAAAATGAAGATAAAACGATTGTTCTTGCCTATTTTTGCATCAATTTTTTTTGTATTGGCATTGAGTTCTTGTACTAAACAAGAAGCTCAAACTTCTAAGAAGGGGCTAAAGGACACATATAGGAGTCCGAATGGTAATGTTTTAGTAGCGACATTGTTTCAAAATCCTAAAACTTTGGATATACAAAAAACAAATGCTGACTACTTTATTCCCTTGCAAATTTATTCAAGGTTGGTGGAAGCTGTTCCTGCCGGCAAGGGAGTTGTAGAGATTGTACCCGGCTTGGCTGAAAGTTGGAGTATTAGTGAAGATGGAAAGAACTATACCTTCAAACTGAGGAAAGGTGTAAAATTTCATAATGGAGAAGAATTTAAAGCGGATGATGTATTATTTACTATCGAAAAATGTATGGATCCTAAAGAAGCTGCTATAAATTCGTGGATATTTACACAGATTCAGGGAGCTGAAGATAAATTAGATGGAAAATCTAAAAATGTAAGTGGAGTAAAAGTTATTGATGATTACACTGTTGTAATAACATTAAAAGAAAAATATGCTCCGTTTCTTGCAAACCTAACAAATGCTCCTGCTTCTATATTCAATAGAAAAGCTGTAGAGGAAGGAAAAGGTTTATTCGGTTTTGATCCTAAGTATACTGTCGGAACCGGATATATGAAATTTAAGGATTGGAAGCAAGATCAAGAGATTAACTTAATAAGAAATGAGAACTATTTTGGTGAAAAAGCATATATAGACGGAGTAAGGTATTTAATAAATGTTGACAGCTCAACATCCCGTATGATGTTTGAAAAAGGCGAGTTGGATGTTATAAATATCAATACAAAAACTGCTTATGATGCTTATGTAAATTCTGAAGAATGGAAAGATTATGTAATAATAAATGATAGACCTGGAATGACCTATCTAGCCTTTAACGAAAACTGTGAACCTATGAAAGATGTAAGAGTCCGTAAGGCTATACAAAGAGGTATTGACCGCGATTTAATAAATAAGAATTTCTTTAATGGTACTGCAACTATCATAAACGGATGTGTGCCTCCAATGATACCTGGATATACAACTAATCTGCCGAAAATTGAATTTAATCCTGAAGAAGCTAAACACTTGTTAGAAGAAGCCGGATATAAAAACGGATTGGAACTTGTTCTTCTACAAAACGGAGCCAGTGGATATACTCACTCCATAAATGAAGCAATTCAGTCAATGTTAAAAAATATCGGAATTCAGGTAACAATCAAGAATGTAGATATGGGTGCTTATTGGGATATTAAGACTTCCGATTCTGGTGAATATGCCTTAAGTGTCGGCCCTGTTACTGCAGGGGCTCCTGACTTAGGTGATTTTTTTAGCGATTATGTAATCCCTGAAAATAAGAAAAATAATTACCCTGCTGAAAGGGTTAAGTTGAGCGAGGAGATTAAACAAGCCGATTTACTGGTTGATCAGCAAGAAAGAATTCATAAGTTTCAAAACTTGGAGATTGAGGTAACCCAAACACAGGCTTTGTATTTTCCTTTGGGTGCTACAAAGGGACAGTGGGTAATCAGCCCAAGATTGAAAGATTTTGAGCTTTCATGGCAAGGTTGGCTATCTGGTGCTACTCAGAAGGTAAAAATTGATCCTCATTATAACAAGTAAAATACGCATATTTATTTAATAAAATAATTTTAAAAAGACCAAGGTGCATTTTGTACCTTGGTCTTAAATTTCAATAGAAGGCGCTATGTTAAAATATATTACTAAAAGAATTTTGCTTACAGTTCCGATACTTTTAGGTATTATTTTATTGACATTTGTATTAATGAATTTAATACCCGGAAATCCTATTGCAGTCTTACTTGATGAAAAAATAAATCCTGAAGTAGTTGAAAGGCTTACAAAGGAACTGCATTTAAATGATCCTGCTCATATTAAATTTTTTAAATATATAAAAGGTTTACTTAGAGGTGATATGGGTAAATCTATAATAATGAATCAAAGTGTTTCAAAACTAATTTTTGATGTATTTCCAAACACTGCTAAGCTCACATTATTCTCAATTTTTATAGCATGGTTTATAGGCATCCCCTGCGGTATAATTTCTGCATTAAAGCAAGATTCTTTTGTTGATAAAATAATTTCACTTTTTTCTATTGTAAACATTTCGATACCTTCTTTTTTTATCGGTATGGCCTTACAATATTTTATATCTTACAAACTAAATCTTCTACCTATTTCCGGTTTTTATAGTTTTAAACATATGATTCTTCCTGCTTTTGTTTTGAGTATGTACCTAATCGGACAAATTACAAGATTGATAAGAGCCGGAATGATAAATGTTTTATCTAATGACTATATAAAAACTGCCGTCAGTAAAGGACAATCAGGATTTAAGATTATAATATTCCATGAATTAAAAAATTGCATCTTGCCTGTTATCACGGTAATGCTTTTACAGGTAACAAGCCTTTTAGGAGGTGCCATAATTACTGAAAGTATTTTTGCTATTCCCGGTATTGGAACATTATCCATATCGGCTTTAACAAATAGAGACATGCCGCTCTTACAGGGTACTATTATTTTATCTACAAGTTTGATAATTATAGGAAATCTGATTGCCGATATTGTTTGTGCTTTTATTGATCCACGAATCAGGTATGAATAAGGTTTATTTTATGGAAGAAAAAAAAATTATTAGAGAATTTATCAAACAAGAGCCTATAGGATTTGTTTCTTTTATTTTGCTTCTAGCAGTTATAATACCTGCTGTATTTGCTCCGGTGTTTGCTCCTTATGATCCTTATGAAGGAGATTTATCTAATAGTTTATCTGCTCCCAGTATGTCTCACATTTTAGGTACAGATGAATTAAGCCGTGATATATTTTCGCGTATTATATTTGGAACAAGGACTTCTTTGATGATGGGATTCGGTCCTACCTCTATCAATTTAATATTAGGCGCTCTTATCGGAATGTATTCAGGATTGGCCGGTAAAAGAACTGATAATATAATAATGAGGATAGTTGATATTATTTTATCTTTTCCTTTTATGATTTTGGCCATGGCAATAGTATATAACTTAGGAGCGAGTTTATTTAATTTATTTTTGGCTTTAGTAATTGTCGGATGGGCTTCTATAGCAAGGGTTGTAAGGACTGAAACAATATCATTAAAAGAAAATTTATATATTGAAGCTGCAAAATCAATGGGTGCTGGAACCTTTAACATAATGATAAGGCATATTTTACCCAATATACTTCCGACATTAATAGTTTTATATACTATGAGTGTTCCTAGTGCTATTCTTTCTGAAGCCGGCTTGAGTTTTTTAGGTTTTGGCGCCCAGCCTCCAAGTACAAGTTTAGGAATTATGATACAAAAAGGGAAGACTTATTTGTTTGATGCTCCTTGGATATCTTTAGGACCGGGATTTGTGTTATTGATTATAGCAATGAGCTTTAATTTTTTAGGTGACAGCATTAGAAAATATTTTGATATTAAAATCGGTAAATAAATTATGGAAAAAATACTGGATGTTAAAAATCTTTCTGTAAAAATACTAGAAAAAAAAAGAGAGCTTATTCTGATAAATGATCTAAATTTGTCTATACATAAAAAACAAATTGTGGGTTTAGCCGGTGAATCAGGGTCGGGGAAAAGTATGACTGCTCTTTCAATAGCAAGACTTCTTCCTCCTTATATTAAAGAAGAAGGACAAATTTTTCTTGGTAATACTGATTTAACTAAATTGAAAAAAAAAGCTCTAAATAAAATCCGTGCCGAAGACTTAAGTATTATATTTCAAGAACCATTTAGAGCTTTAAATCCTTTAATAAAAGCGGGAAAGCAGGTAGAAGAAGTCCTAAAGATCCATACCGATTTATCTCGGCAAGAGAGAAAAGAAAAAATTTTAAACGTATTTGATGAAATAGGTTTGACTGACGGAGAGGATAAATATCACGCCTATCCTCATCAGTTATCCGGAGGAATAAATCAAAGAATAATGATAGCTATTGCTGCTATATTAAAGCCTAAACTTTTAATTGCAGATGAACCTACAACGGCCTTAGATGTTACAGTTCAAAAACAAATATTGAATTTAATGAAAAAATTAAGGGATAAAAATGATACTTCGATATTATTAATTTCACATGACTTGGCTTTGGCTTCAGAAGTCTGTGATTACATATATATTATGTATGCAGGACAGATAGTCGAAAGTGGAAAAACTCAAGATATTTTCACTTTTCCTAAACATCCATATACAAAAGCTCTTTTAAAAGCTATTCCAAGAGTGGGTAAAAAAGTTGAAAGATTATATACTATAGACGGTACCGCTCCTAAATTAACAGAGAAAATAAGAGGATGTGATTTTTATTCCCGATGTAATAAAAAATCAGATATTTGTATGTTAGAACAAATACCATTATGTTCGGTTGATGGCAGTTCTTCTGTAAGATGTGTAAAATATATTAATGGAGATAATGTAAATTGAACAATGAAATATTTACAATAAAAAATTTATCAAAGACCTATATTAATAAAAATATATTTGGAAAGGCATATAAGGTAGATGCATTAAAAAATATAGACTTGAGTATATATGAAAATGAATCTTTAGCTGTTGTTGGAGAATCAGGTTCAGGTAAAACTACATTGGGCAGAATAATTTTGGGAACTGTGGAACCGTCTTGTGGAACAATTTTTTTTAAGGGAGATGATCTTTTCAAATTAAATAAAAAGGAAAAGTACAAGATACGGCAAAAAATTCAAATGGTTTTTCAAGATCCATATTCATCGTTAAATCCTAAACTTAAAATTAAAAATATTTTATTGGAACCTATAAATTTATATAAGACAATTAACTCAAAAGCGGATGCAGTAAAGCATATTTCTAAGATACTTGAATTGGTAGGATTAAATGATGATTACTTATATAAATATCCTGCGAATATGTCGGGAGGACAAAGACAAAGAATCGGTATAGCTAGGAGCTTGGTTGTTGAGCCGGAATTTATTATTCTTGATGAGCCCACTTCCAGCTTGGATGTATCCATACAGGCACAAATCTTAAATCTACTTATAGATCTTAAAAAAAATAGGAAAATAACTTATCTATTTATATCTCACAATCTCGGTGTGGTTCGGTATATTGCAGACAGAGTTTGTGTTATGTATGAAGGTATGATATGTGAACTGGGAAATGTTGAGGAAATATACGATAATCCGAAACATCCATATACCCAATACTTATTGAGCAGTGTTCCAAAAATTGATTTTAACAAAAAAAGTGAAATTGATGATCAAATTATAGTTAAAGAAAAAAATATTTTCGGATGTCCATTTTACGGAAAGTGTAAGAATGGGCTTGATATTTGCCGAAAAGCTTTACCTAAAAAACAAACATTGAGAGGGAGGGAAGTTTATTGTTTTAATCCGATATTATGACATGCCGCTGAGTGCCCTTCAGTCAATTCTTTTAGTTCAGGTTTAGAACTTTTACAAATATCTTTGCGAAAACGGCATCGGCTATAATAATAACAGCAGTTTTGAGTCTCCGGAGTTTCATTTGTTTTTACTATTTCTGTAGCATTATTTTTTGCTTTGATGTAAGATATTGCAGCAAAAAGATCTTTTGTATAAGGATGAGCCATATTATCAAAGACGGTTTTTGTATCTCCTATCTCTACAATTCTACCCTTAAACATAACTGCGACCCTATCAGCCATATTATAAATAACCGGAAGGTCATGTCCGATAAATAAATAAGTTAAATAATATTCTTTCTTTAAATCTTTTAACATATTTAAGACCTGTCCTTGAATTGAAACATCTAAAGCTGAAACAGGTTCATCGCAAACAATGAATTCAGGATTTATACTTATGGCTCTTGCAATTCCTACTCTTTGCTTTTGACCGCCCGATAATTCATGTGGGAGTTTTTTTAAATAATTCTCATTTAAGCCCACTTTGCGAATCAGATTATATATTATATCTTTTCTTTCCGAGTCCGATAGTTTTGTACAAACAATTAATGGTTCTTCAATAATTTGTTTAATTGTTCTTTTTGGATTAAAAGAAACATACGAATCTTGATAAATGATTTGCATTTTTCTCTTAAAAGGTAATAGCTGTTTTTTAGTTTTATTGTTTAACTGTTCTCCTTTATAAAAAATTGAACCGCTTGTAGGTTTATCCATCATAAGAATATTTCTTCCGAGGGTCGATTTTCCGCAGCCGGACTCTCCCACCAAACCGAAAATTTCATTTTCTTTTATACTGAAGCTGATATTATCGACGGCAACTATGATTTTACCTTTTTTATATAAAAAAGAATTGGAATATTCTTTTGTTAAATTTTGAATTTGAAACAAATCTGAATTCATAATAACCTTATCCTATTCATAACAGTAATAATAATGTCCCGCAGAGACTTTTTTTAGCTCTGGGAATTCTTTCTTACATATTTCTTTTGCTGAAGAGCAACGGCTATAAAAAGGACAGCCGTCTTCTATAGTTTCGATAGAAGGTGCTGTACCCGGTATTGTTAGAAACTTTTCTAAAGGTTCTGCTCCTATGGTTGGAATAGTCTTTAATAAAGCTTGAGTATAAGGATGTTTTGCGTTAGAAAAAAGATCCTCAACAAACATCTCCTCCATAATTCTTGAACCGTACATAACTAATATCCGATCACAAATAGAGGCAGCGATACTTAAATCATGAGTTATAAAAAACATCGACTTGTTACTTTGTTTTAAAGTTTTTAATAGCCCAAGGATTTGAGCTTGAACTGTAACGTCCAAGGCTGTAGTAGATTCATCTGCAATAATAATTTGAGAGTTACATGCCAATGCCATTGCTATCAATACCCTTTGTCTCATTCCGCCTGAAAGCTCATGAGGATATTTATTAAGCCATATGGAAGTATTGTCTATTCCTACAGCAGATAAGAGATTAATTGCTTTTTCTTTAACTTCAATTTTATTTAGCCTTGAATATCTTCGTAAAATTTCCGTAAGGTGAAAGCTTACAGTTCGTAACGGATTAAGAGATGTTTCCTGATCTTGAAAAATCATGGAAATTTCTTTTCCCCGTATATTATTTGTATTTTTTTGATTTAATTCCGTAATATCATTATTATTGAGGATTATTTTTCCTGATTCCAAATATCCGTTTTCGGGGAGCAGTCCGATTAGTGTTTTCATTAGAATTGTTTTTCCGCTTCCGGATTCTCCTACAACGGCTAAAATTTCATTTTTATAAAGTGAAAACGAAATATTCCTCAAAGCAAGATACTTTTTCTTATTTATTTTAATTGCAGTGTTTAGATTGACCGCTTTTAATATTTCATTATTTTGCTGCTTCATCTCTTTTATCCAACGAAAAATATTTTTTTATTACGGCTCCAATCTCTTTAAAAGAATAAACGGTAAAAAAAATCAAAAATCCGGGAATAATAGCCATGTAAGGTGCTTTTTGAAAACTATCCCTTGCATTATTTATTAATGAGCCCCAGCTTGATGTCGGAGGAACTATTCCTAATCCTAAATAACTTAAAGCGCTTTCTGCCATAATGCTTCCCGCTATTCCGATTGTTGCCGTAGAAATGATCAAAGGCATAACTTGAGGTAAAATATGTTTTATTAAAATAGTAATATTTTTTTCTCCTATATGCTTTGCATATTTAACATAATCTCTTTGTCTTAGACTTAATACTTCTGCTCTAATAATTCTTGCAATACCCATCCAAGAAAACATCCCTATTATAAGCACTATAGAAATAATTCCTTTTTTGATAAACATTCCGACAACCGTAATTAAAATCAAGGCCGGAATAGCCGATATAAAATCTATAAATCTCATAAGAATTTCATCAATTATATTCCCGTAATATCCGGCAGCCAAACCTAGCGTTGTGCCTATAAAAAGACTTGTAAGCATTGCAAAAAAACCTACAGATAAGGAAATACGGGCTCCATAAACACAGCGCATAAAATAATCTCTACCCATTTCATCGGTTCCGAATATATGTTCTTTAGACGGAGGGTTAAGAGTTTTTTCAAGATTGATTTCATTCGGATCGATCGAAAAAAAACCGGCACAAGAAGCCAGTATGATTATTGATGATAAATAAAGAATAGGTAAAATTATTTTTTTATTGGTTAACAGAAAATTAAATAAAAAAGATTTTTTCATTTTAACTGCTTATCCTCGGATCCAAAATAAAATAAGAAATATCGGATAATAAATTACCTAATATGACCAAAGTTCCGGAAAAAAAGAGAACCGTCATTACTACAGGATAATCCATTGCTTGAATAGCTTTTACATAATAAGACCCCATTCCCGGCCATGAAAACATTGTTTCAACTATTAACGATCCTGTAAGAATCATTGGTAATGCCATTCCCATTTTTGTAAGTATCGGCATTAAGACATTTACCGATACATGCCGGAATAAAATATTCAAATTTGTTGCCCCCATTGCCTTTTGCACGGTGATATAATCTTTTTTAAATTCTATATCTGCCGAAGTTTCAACATAAATGATTAAATCAGGTAAAAAAGAAAAAATTAGGCATATAAAAGGTAAAAAATAATGTTTTAAAAAATCAAGTACACCTGTTTCACCGATACTGTGCATTCCCGAGATAGGAAAAATATCCAGAAGATAGCCAAAAACATACAGTAATAGTAAGCAAAACCAAAAAAAAGGGATTGAAAGACTCAAAGATATTAACCAGTCAACTATCTTTCGTAAAAGGCTGTGACTACGGGAAGATACAAATAAGCCTATCATAACAGCGATACAATTGGATATAAGATATGCAGGAATCATTAATATTGCCGTATTTGGAATTCTTGCTATTAATGAAGCCTTTATGCTTTCATGTGTAATAATTGAATAACCTAGGTCTCCCTTTATCAAATTTTTTACCCAAATTACATACTGTACGATAACGGGTTTATCCAAACCGTTGATTCTTCTTAATCTTTCTATTGTTTCTTTATTCATCTGAGGTGTGGCAATATAATCGATAGCATCATAAGGAGCAATTTGAATTAAAAAGAAACATACAATCGTCAACAGCATTAAAATAGGAACGGCTTTGATAATTCTTTTTAAAATATAAGTTTTCATAATCTGTATTTTAGATGTTTAAAATAAAAAGCGAGGCTGTCCGGTGTTAGACAGCCTCAAAGGAGGTTCTATTTATAAAAGAGTTTTGATGCATCATCAAACGTAAAAACATTCACTAATTTTGCTTCTTCAAATCCGGATAGGGCTTGATTATGGGCAATTATTCCCATGCTTCCGCCGAAAGGATAAAAAGTTTTTGTATCTTGAATTAATTGCTGAACCTTATTATAAAGCTCAATTCTTTTATCCTTATTTGTTTCTACTTTTGCTTGTCGCAGTAAATCGCCTAATTCTTTATTCTCCAAGTGGAAATAGGCTTCAGGATTATCATTGAAGAATACGGCATAGGTATCAGGATCAATACCCATTGTATAGGCTCCTAAAAACATATCAAAAAGTTTTGTCTTTTCAAAAAAAGAAGCTTTATACATTGCAGGAGGATCAAGAGGTATAAGTTCCAAATTGATACCGGCTTTTTGCAGCTGCTGTTGGATAACTAAGGCCATCTTTGCCTGCATTCCATTTTTTACATTATAGCCCAATTTTAAGTTTAGCTTATCTTTATTTACACTGCTTGCTATTTTTTTTGCTTTTTCAATATCTCTTTGATAGCTTTTTAAATTATTATTTAACCATTTGCTGTCGGCAGGCAAAAAAGAATCCGTGAAATTATAATAAGCCTTATTTTTAAAATGAGACTTCATAATTTCATCTCTATCCAATGCGTAAAAAATAGCTTCTCTTAAATTCTCGTCCCCAAATTTTTCACTCCATTGATTTAGTTTTAGATAAATAACATTGGACTGAGGGAATGTTGTAATTTTTAAATTTTTATTTTGTTCAATTTCTTCGATAAGGTCAGGACTTACACCCAGTAAATCGATATCTCCTTTTTTCAAAGCCAACATCGCCGTATCTTGATTACCCATAATCTTATAAATAATTTTTCCAATTTTAGGCTTTCCGAACATATATGTTTCATTTGCTGTAAACAAAAGGTGTTGTCCCGCTGTGTATTCTGCCAACTTATAAGGACCTGTTCCGACAGGAGTTTTATTTAGCTCCGTGTTTTCAAGATCATCAACGTCCTTATAAATATGCTTTGGAGCAATAAAGATTCCTGCAAATGTTTCATATGGATTGGCAACGGGTTGAGGAAGTTTAAAAACTATTGAGTAATCGTCTATTTTTTCGGTTTTTACTGCCTTATCTCCGAAAACCAATAAAGAATCTACAAAGCGGTCATCTTGTAAGTTTGTTTTCTTGTCAAATGTAAATATAACATCATCAGCCGTAAATGGCTTTCCGTCAGACCAAGCTACATTTTTCCGTAAACTTACAGATACCTCATCACCGGCTTCATTTGCCTTAACATTTTCAGCCAAAAAATAGTTAATACCATGATTTGTATAAGTGTACAAGGGAGAGTATACTAATTTTAAAGTCATCAATCCTGTTCTATCATTTGTTGTAAAAACGTTAATGTTGTTTACAATATCTCCCGGTAAACCGTAGACTAATGCCTTATCCTCATTAGACAGTGTAGTTTCGGCCTTCTTTGCTTTATTGTCTTTTGAGGGACTGCATGCCGATATCAATACCGCTAAAATTAAAACTGCTTTTAAAAATATAAACTTATTAAGTTTCATATTTTCTCCTTAAAATTGTAATTATAAAATTTGACTCACAACTATATTATATATTATAATTTTTGTCAATATATTTATAATTTTTTAATTATAATTATAATTTTTCTTATTTATTAAAAAACAGGCTACTTTATGGCCGTTCCCATCATCGAAAAAATCCGGTTTTTTCTTTTTACATATTTCCATACAAGAATTGCATCTTGTATTAAATGGACATCCCTCAGGTAAATTGATAGGGCTTGGTATATCCATTGAGATTGTATTTAATTTTTTTGTTTTATCGATTTTCGGAATGGGTATAAGTTCAGAATCAAATAGTCCTTTTGTATATGGATGCAATGGGTTTTTATAAATTTCATCAGTATTTGCAATTTCAACTATATTTCCTAAATACATGACCATAGTCCTGTGGGATATATATCTTACCATTGACAAGTTATGAGCTATAAAAAGATACGTAAGACCTAATTCTTTTTGTATATCGTCTAATAAATTTACTATTTGAGCCTGTATTGATACATCCAATGCAGATATAGGTTCATCGCATAATATAAATTCAGGATTTGTCGATATTGCACGCGCTATACTTATTCTTTGCCGCTGGCCTCCGCTAAATTCATGCGGTTTTTTTGATATACTTTGTCTGCTTATACTGACCATATCCAAGACTTTAAAAACTCTATCCGATATTTCTTTTTTTGAATATTTAGCATGCATACTTAAGGGTTCTGCAATAATATCAAAAATATTTAATTTAGGATTTAAAGATGAATAAGGATCTTGAAAAATAGCTTGAATTTCTCGCTTAAACCAATACAAATCTTTATTGCGCTGGCCTGTTATTCTTTTTCCCTTATATATGATTTCCCCTTCAGTTATTGGGTAAATATTAGTAATACATTTACCCAAGGTGGATTTTCCGCTTCCAGATTCTCCAACTATTCCTAATGTTTCTCCTTTGTATATGTTAAAACTAACATTATCAACAGCTTTTAAAAATAATTTTTTCGAAAATAATGATTTCTTTTGTATGGGAAAATATTTTTTTAACCCATTTACTTCAATAAGTTTTTCCATTACCGATTTTCTCCAAATAAATGACATCTTATCATATGATTATACGATAATTTTTCCAATGAAGGTATGTATTCTTCACAGATTTTATGCCGATACTTACATCTATCATAAAAAGGACATCCTATTACAGCTTTTGTCATATCCGGAGGATTTCCTAATATTGGCGTTAATCGCTCTTTATAATTATAATTGTTCTTTGGAAGAGAGTTTAGTAAACCTATTGTATATGGATGCTTCGGATTGCTGAACAATTCTTGTACATCTGCTTCTTCCATTATCATTCCTGAATACATGACTATGACTCTATCACATGTATTTGCAACAACACCCATGTCATGTGTAATTAATATTACACTTCTATCTTTATCGGTTCTAATATCATTGATAAGATTTAGTACTTGTGCTTGAATTGTTACATCTAATGCTGTAGTTGGCTCATCAGCTATTATAAGTTTGGGCTTTAAACATAAAGCCATCGCAACCATAACTCGTTGTCTCATCCCTCCCGAAAATTCATGGGGATAACTTTTTAGTCTTTTTTTTGTATCAGGTATACCTACCAATTCAAGGTATTCTATAATTAACTCTTGAACTTCTAAATTAGAAATTCCGGGCTTATGTCTTTTAATAAGACGTCTCATTTGCGTTTCTATGTTAAATAATGGATTTAAAGATGTCATTGGATCTTGAAAAATCATTGAAATATCTGAACCCCTAATTTTTTGCATATATTTATCGTTTTTATTTAAGAGTTCATTCTTATCAAAAATAATAGAGCCTGAGATTTTTGTATTTTTGTTTAATAATTTTAAGATAGTTTTTGCTGTAACAGATTTTCCGCTTCCTGATTCTCCGACTATCCCTAAGGTTTCTCCTGCATTAACATTAAAACTTATATCATTGACAGCATATGTTATAGCTTTATCCGATAAGAAACTAACCTTTAAGTTTTTAATTTCTAATATTGAATTCATTTGATTATCTTTCTCCTCTAATATGATCACCAATCAAATTAAATGATAATACGGTAAGCAGAATTAAAATTCCAGGAATCAGCGCTAAATGTGGAGCTTCTCCAAGGTATTGTTGAGCATCTTTTAACATGGAGCCCCAAGAAGAATTGGGAGGTCGAACTCCTAACCCTAAAAAGCTGAGTGTTGATTCCGTTAAAATTGCTCTAGCAACATTTATTGAGGCTGCAACTCTTATGATATCAAAAATATTTTTTAAAATATGTTTAAATATGATTTTTTTATCATCAATCCCTATCATTTTTGCATAAATTACATATTCTTTTGTTTTAATTGAAAGTGTTTCAGCCCTTACTAATCTAGCAATGCTCATCCAATTAAATAATCCTATAATAAAGATAATATTTTGAATTCCCGGTTTTAAATAAGCATTTAGTATTAAAATCAAAAAAAATGATGGAATACTCATTAGAATATCAATTATCCGCATGATTAACATATCAATTTTGCCGCCAAAATAACCGCTTATTATTCCGATTAACGAACCTATAGATGTAGATATTATCACCGATAAAAATCCAACGATGAGAGATGCTCTGGCACCATGTAGTGCCCGTGCAAAATAATCTCTACCCAAATCATCGGTTCCAAAAAAATGAGCCGAGTTTGGACTTTGTAAAGTATTTTCTATATCAGTGTCTATTCCATTTTGACTATATAAATCAGCAAGAATTGCTGATAAAATGAATATTAGTAAAATTAAAACGGATATTTTAAAGCCTATTGATTTAGATTTAAATTTTTTTATTAGCTTTTTCATATTACTTCATATCCTTAATTCTAGGATCTATAACTCCATATAAAATATCACTTATCAAATTACCCAAAATTAAAAGAATTGATGCAAACATAGTAGTGGCCATTATCATTGGATAATCATATGAAAAAATTGATTTCATACCTAGTTGACCTAATCCTGGCCAGCCAAAGATGCTTTCTGTGACAAATGCCCCTGAAATTAAATTCGGTAAACTCATCCCAATTATAGTAATTAACGGAAGGATAGCATTTTTAAGTATATTTTTGAAAAATACATCCATTTTATTTGCTCCTTGTGATACCGCTGTCATAACATAGTCTTCATTAAGTTGTTCTATAGTTTTACTCCTTATGTATCTACTAATAACGGAAGTATCGGATATACTTAAAGTTAAAACAGGCATAATTAAATGTTTAGTTAAGTCAGAAAAAGTGTTTACTCCAATGGCTCTCATCCCAATGCTCGGGAGTAGATTTAATTTTAATGAAAAGATTTGAAGTAGCATCATTGCAAACCAAAAACTTGGAATTGAAATACCTATGTACGATAGTAATACAAAAATTTTATCTACCATTCCGTCTTTATTCATAGCAGAAATTAACCCAATAAAAGTACCTAAAAATATAGACAAAACCATAGCCGTCCCCATTAGGAGTAAAGTAGCAGGCAATCTTTCAAGTATTTGTTCTAAAACAGGTCTATGATTAGAGAAAGAATATCCGAAATTTCCATGAAGTATTGCTTTACTCCACCTGATGTATTGCACAAAATAACTATCATTAAGTCCCATATTTTCACGAATTCTCTCTATATCTTTTAATGAAGACTCCGGAGTTATATGAGCAGTAACAGGATCTCCAGGAGCGATTCTTATTAACATAAAAGATACAATAGATATTACAAAAATCATTGGTATAGCATGAACGGTTCTTTTTAATATCATATTAAACATAATTTTCCCCATAAATTAAAAAGGTAGCATCAATATTTTAAAATTATGATACTACCTTTATTTAAAATATATATTCAAAAATTCTTGAATACGGAGTTTATTTTGCCGTATTAAAATTACTCATCTTTTGATATTTTATTGAAATAATCAAACATATGAATTGGTGCAGGATTAGCTTCTTTTAAATTCTTAAATTGTTTATTAACAACTACTATTGATTTCATATAAGCTGTTGAAATTTGAACTGCATCTTTAACAAGGATTTGTTGAATTTCTTTATACATGTTTTCTCTTTTGGAACTATTTGTTTCTGTTACAGCCGCAGCAAACAATTTATCAATTTCAGGATTTAAGTAACCACTAAAGTTTTCAGGACTATTCTTGGTGAATAAGGCACCATAAGTATCGGGGTTATCTCCAAACACATATCCGTTTAGTGCTAGTTCAAAATCTTGATTTTTCACATTAAGCAGTTTTTCAATAAAAGAACCTCTTTCTAAAGGTAATAACTCTATTGTAATGTTGATTTTTTTAAGCATTTCTTGAATTAATAAAGCTTCTTTCTCTTGTGCAGGATTTCCTGATGTGTACATCAATCTAAGCGATATCGAACCTATTTTTGCTTCTTTTAATAATTCTTTTGCTTTATCAATATTATATTGATATTTTTCAACTTCATCTGTATAATACTGTGTTTCCTGTGCAAATGGAGAAAATGCTATTGTAGCATATTCAGGTCCACCATAAGCGCCTTTTAATAATTTGTCTTTATCAATTGCATATGAGATAGCTTGCCTAAGTCGGACATCACTAATTTTGGGATTACTTATACGGAAAAATATATTATTTACCATTCCTTCAGAAAAAGTTACTATCTGTAAATTTTCGTTGCTTTTATATTTTTCTATCTGATTCGCTTTTATATAAGCAGCATTGATTTCTCCATTTTCAAGTGCTACCATCACAGCGTTGGAATTCGGAATTACTCTATAAACTATACCATCAAGCAATGCTTTATCTCCATAATAATTATTGTTTCTCTCTACTTGGTATGTTTCTCCGATCCTTTGTTCTTTAAACTTGAAACAGCCATTACCTATAGGGTTAGCATTATTTTTACTTTCAGCTATATTCGCTTGCCCCATATAAATGTGTTTAGGTATAGGTTTAATACTTGATAAATTTTGTACAAAAGACATATTAACTTGCGGAAGTTTAAATTCAACAGTGTAATCATCAAGTTTCCTATATTCAATTACTTTATCTCCGAATATCAAAGCAAACCTGCCCTTTGCATTTTGTTTTTCATCCATGATTACCGATAAAGTATATATCAAATCGTCAGCGCTGAATGGTTTTCCGTCATGCCAAGTAACATCATGCCTTAGTTTCAAAGTATATGCTAAAAAATCTGACGAGTTCTCTAATTTTTCTGCAAGTCCATTATATAAAATTTTACCGTTTTTTATTGTATATAGTGGATCATATAAAACATGAGAAATAGTTAAAGAAACTCGATCATTAGCATAAAGCGGATTTATAATTGAAGGATCCGATCCTATTGGTAATACCATTAACTTATCTGCAGAGCTTTTCTTAGTTTCTTTTATGTTTGATTTATTTTTACCATTACAAGAAATAAATGATAATCCGAAAATTACCAATAAAACTGTTGATAATATCATTAATTTTTTATTCATAATAATATCTCTTATTTTTTCAAAACAATCTTCCATGTTTTGTTTGCAATCTGTTCAAAAGAAATAACTTCATGCTTATTTCTTTGACAATAATTAGGTAATGTTACAACTGCCTCAGGGCAGGTAAATTCCAAGTCAATTACTTGACCCGGTTCTGCCTTTTTTAAAGCTTTTTTTAACTCCATAAGAGGAGCAGGACAATCCAACCCGATTGTATCTATTTTTATTGTTTCCATAAATTTCCATCCTTAAAAATTAATCTTTGTTTAAGCTGCGTGCAAGGAATATATATGCACTGCTCCAAATGCCGATTACTATAAATAGCAATGCCCACCAAGATTTTAAAGAAAATTGAGCTGTTCCTACCAAACCGTTTCCGATAAGACAGCCTTGCCCCCACACGGCACCGATACCCATCAAAATACTGCCTATTGCAGTTTTTATGATACTCTCAAGATTTGTGCCTAGGAATGAGAATTCTTTGGTTAACAGTGACGCAATTGTAGAACCCAAAACTATCCCCAGTACCAGCATACTTGCCCAGCCGAGTTTTCCGCCTCCTATTATTGCATTGAGCCATGATAGAAGAGGGGTTGTAATGCCGAAGCCGCCGTTTCGTCCGTTCATGTTACTAAAATAAAAACCGGCAGCCATTGTAATACCCATTAGTATGACAACGATTTCTTTTTGCCATACCTTTTCACAAAGGAAGTGAAGAAAGCCTGTGTGCTTGGCAGGAAGAGTATACTTAGGATTGTATGCTTTAGCTTTTTTTATCAGCATAAATATCAAAATGGCTGAAACAATACCTGAAATACCTACCAATACCATCGGCTGTGTATTTATTGCAGGTGTGGGAACAAGGGTAACAGCACCTAAGGACTTTGTTACAGGCAATAGAAATCCCTGCTTTGCAGCATAGGCTGAAAGCACAAAGACTATCAAGGATACAAGACCTGTTAATCTTCCATCTCCTAATTTTACAAGAGAGGCGGTAATACAGCCGTTACACATAACTGCCCCAAAACCGAACATAAAACTTCCCAAAGCTACCGAAACAAGGGGAAAATCCTTGAATTTTGCCATAGGAATAATTCCTAAACCGGTCATCAAATGATATAAAAACGCCTGTATAAATATAATTGCCAATATTAATACGATATTTGGTTTTTGCTTTTCCAGATATATATCTCTAATAATACCCGTTGCACAAAACTTTCCGCGTTTCCATAAAAAACCGAATATGATGCCGGCCATTAAACCTGAAATCATAAATTTCCTCCATAAATAGATTTTAAATATCTTAGATTAGTTTATACTATGTAATTTTTTTCTTGTCAATATAAATTTTAATAAATTCATAAAATTTATAATATATCTATTGACTTTTTATTTTCCTTCCATATACTGGTATTTAAGGTTTTGAACTTAGAATATCTTAAAATAACTAAAGAGTATGAAAATAACACTGAAAAATTTAACAAAAAGCTTTGAGGAAAGCAATGATTTTGCCGTAAAAGATGTAAACCTCACAATAGAAGACGGAGAGCTTGTTTCTTTTTTGGGCCCTTCGGGCTGCGGAAAAACTACCATATTAAAAATGATAGCCGGTCTTCTTGAACAGACGGAAGGAAGTATTTTCTTTGATGATAAAGATATCGGTAAAATTACTGTTGATAAGCGTAACATCGGTATGGTTTTTCAAAACTATGCTCTTTATCCTCACATGACGGCCTTTGATAATATAGCCTTTCCCTTAAAGATAAAAAAGATACCCAAGGCCGAAATTAAAGAGAGAGTCAATACGATTGCAGCTTTTTTGGAGATTCAAAATTTATTAACAAAAAAACCGGGTGCTCTTTCAGGCGGCGAGCAGCAGAGGGTTGCAATAGGCCGGGCCTTGATAAAAAATCCTGATGTGCTCTTGATGGATGAACCCTTATCCAATCTCGATAAAAAATTACGAGTTCAAACGAGAGAAGAAATTAAACGGATACAAAAAGGGCTTGGAGTAACTACAATCTTTGTTACTCACGATCAAGAAGAAGCTTCCGCTATTTCGGATAAAATTCTATTGCTTAAAAAAGGAAAGGTACAGCAGTTTGGAACACCTAATGAGATATACAGAGAACCTGTAAATCTATTTGCCGCTAAATTTATCGGAATGATAGAGATAAATGTTTTTGAAGCCTGCATAGAAGATAAAATTTTAAAGATAAAGGACCTCAGCTGTAATATTCCTATAGACAATAATGTTGGGAATATAAAAAATATTTTTATTGCAATAAGGCCTGAAGATATCCGCATAAATAATGAAAAGCCCGATTTTTATGCATCGATATCTTTAATGGAAAATATGGGAAAGGATGTAATCTTGACTTGTCTATGTGCCAATAAGGAATTGAAGTTATATGTTTCACCCGAATTGAATTTACATACCGGCGAAAAAATAGGCTTGGAATTTTTAAAAAACAAAATTCTTATGTTTGATGAAAACGGAGATAGAGTTTTATTGGATTGCAGGATTGAATAATGAAAAAATATAATTCCGTATCGGCTTATTTGTATTTACTTCCGGCCTTACTCATTCTTTCAACCTTCAGCTTATATCCTGCTATTAAAGTTTTTTTAATGAGCTTTTATACCCGCTATAATTATTTTAAGCATATAGCCTATGAATACGGATTTGAAAATTATACCTCGCTTTTTAATGACCCGCAGTTCATTCTAGCCGGTTTAAATACTTTAAAATTTGTTTCAATTATAGTTCCGTTTTCTTTGAGCCTTTCTATTTTAGTTTCGGTATTTTTGGTTAAAAATACAAAGATAAATTCATTGATTCGCAATATTTATTTTCTTCCGTTTATTACAAGCACAGTTGCGGTAGCAGTTGTCTTTAGATGGATTTTTCATTCCCGCTTCGGCCTTTTAAACTATCTTTTAAGCTTGATAGGTATTGATGCAGTGAGTTGGCTGACTGATCCCGATTATTCTATGACAGCACTTATAATCTTATGTATTTGGAAAACATTAGGATACAATATTTTAATTATTTTAACGGGTTTGCGTAATATCCCTGAAGAGTATTATGCTGCCGCAAAATTGGATGGAGCTTCAGGTATAAAAATATTTTTTGCAATTACCTTGCCCCTTCTTTTTCCGATGATATTCTTTGTTTTTATTACTTCCCTCATAGGTTCCTTTAAAACCTTTTCCGAAGTTTATGCTTTGTTTCATCGCTCTGCAGGGCCTGTCGATTCGTGTTTGACCATTGTATATTATATTTACGATAAACTTGTAAACCAATTTTCTTACGGAGTATCTGCAGCGGCCTCCTTTATTCTGTTTCTTTTAATTTTAGGTTTAACTGTCTTAGGTTTTTTTGTAAGTAAACTTATTAATAAACGTCTCGGTTTGGGAGGCCTTAGATCATGAAAAAAGCTTTATATATTGCGGCTGTTGCGGTTATCATCTTGGGTGCTCTTCTTTCATTAATCCCGTTTATTTGGATGCTTGTTACTTCCTTAAATGATTCTGCGGCTATTTATAAATTACCTCCTCAATTTATTTTGTCAAAATATCATTGGGAAAATTATAAATTTGTTTTTGAAAAAGTTCCATTCAGGGCTTATTTTTTTAACAGCCTCTTTGTTTCTTTTATGGTAACTATAGGAACTTTGATTACCACGATTCTAGCAGCCTTTGCATTTACTCATATTAAATTTAAGGGACGCGGCCTTCTCTTTGTTCTTATAGTATCTACGATGATGATTCCGAGTGAGGTATTACTGACATCCAATTTTGTTACTCTTACAAAGTTAAAGTTGATAAATACTCTTCATGCCTTATATATTCCTTGGATTGCATCGGCTTTTTCTATTTTTATGCTCAGACAATATTTTTTGGATATACCTAAAGAGCTTTATTATTCTGCAAAGATAGACGGCTGCAGCGATTTTAAATATTTATGGAAGATTGCCGTGCCGTACTCAAAGCCGGCGCTAATCAGTATAGCCCTTTTACGGATAATAAATAGTTGGAATGAATTTTTATGGCCCCTTTTAATGATAAATCAACCTGAAAAACGGACTCTTCCGGTAGGCTTGACTACATTTATGACTGAAGCAGGGCCTAATTATAATTATTTGATGGCATATTCATCGATGGTGATTGTGCCTGTTATTATTGTATACTTGGTTTTGCAAAAACACTTGATAGAGAGTTTTAGCAAAAATGGTATAAAAGGATAAGGAGATACTGAAATGAAAAGGTATTTTAAATTTATGGTTGTCGGCTTATTGATTTTATCAATAATGTATTCACTGCTTTCTTGCTCAGGCGATGAGGCAAAAACAGAAAAGAAATCTGGATCGGTTTCTACAAGTGCTGATGTGTATGTTCCAAAAGAAAAACAAACTCTTGAATTTTGGCATGCAATGAACGGAGAAAACGGAGAGATTCTTGAAGCCTTGGTAAAAAAGTTTAATGAAACTCATCAAAACATTGAAGTCAAGCCCGTATTTCAAGGCCACTACAGAGAGCTTTTTGAAAAATTAAACGGAGCAGCACAGGCTAATTCTCTTCCTGCTCTTTCGATGATCTATTGTAACAGACTTACAGCCTATGTTCTAAACGATCTTGTCGAAAATTTAAATCCGAGGATTGATGATCCGAAATACGGATTTGACAAAAAAATCTGGAACGATATTCCCGCAGGTTTAAGGGATAACGGTATGTGGAACGGCATACATCATTCACTGCCTTTTAACAAAGGTGCTTATTTAATGTATTATAACGAAGATGCTTTAAAGAAAAAGGGTATAGCCGTTCCTAAAACTTGGGACGAATTAAAAGCCGCCGCAAAAAAATTGACGGGAGATGGAAAGGTCGGACTTGTGTTCAATAAGAGTGTCGGTGTCGATTTTAGTTTTTGGGTAGAACAGGCCGGCGGGCATATTTACGATGAAGAAAAAGATGTCGTTTTAATCGACACTCCGGAAGTAAAAGAAGCTTACGAATTTATTCTATCGATGATAAACGATAAAACAGCTAAGATTGAATTTGAAGAAGGATATATCACAGGCCCGATGTCGAGGGGCGAAGCCTTTATCGGATTTGCTTCATCTTCCAATCTTCCTAAAATGAAAGAAGCTTGTGCTGCTACAGGTATAAACTGGAAGGTTGCCGAGCTCCCCAAAGGAAAGAAGGCTGCTGCTCTCTACTCAGGAACAGATATAACAATGTTTAACACGGTTTCTGAAGAAACAAAGCGAGCTGCTTTTGAGTTTATGAAATTCTGGTTTGAAACGGATACACAGATTGCATGGGGAAAGAAAAGCGGTTATCTTCCGTTAACAAATGCAGCCCTAAATTCAAAAGAATTCCAAGCCTTTTTGGACAATGAAGATCCCAGCAAGAGAATTGCATCAAATATGTTCCCCTATGCTTATCAGGATCCCAAGGGCTTAAACGGCTATGCCATCCATTCAAATATGCAAAAAGCCTTGGAAGAAGTTGTTGCAGGTAAAAAAACTCTTGATCAAGCTTTAAAGGATGCTCAAGAAAACGCAACAAGGGAACGCGAAGAAGCAAAAAAGAATTTCCAGAAAAAGTAATAGTATGAAAAATATAATATTATTGAGCCACTGCCTTTTAAATCCTCTCAGTCAGGTCCGTGCAGAAAACGAAAGGGAAAGTATGGAACCCTTATTAACTTGGCTTACAAAGAATAAGATAGGTATAATTCAAGCGGCCTGTCCCGAAACCGAAGTATACGGACTAAGACGATGGGGTCATGTGCGTGAACAGTTCGATAATATTAATTACAGAAAAGCATGCCGCTCCATGATAAACCAAAAATTGGATGAGGTAAGGGAGTACATCAATAACGGCTGCAGACTTTTGGCTGTAGTCGGTATTGATGGAAGTCCCAGTTGCGGTATTAACTTTTCATGCAGCTCTGAAGATTGGGGCGGTGAAATATCTTCAATAAAAGATTTTACGAAAATCAAAAATATAAATTATCCCCGTATCCCCGGCATTTATATGGAAGAACTAAAAAAAATCTTTTTTGAAAATTCCATTAAAACAAACTTTATTGCTTATAATAGCAGGGATACGGTAAATGTTCTTATAAAAAATTTGGATAGCATTTTGGAAAAAGATTAAGTATCTTGATAAACAGTTCGGCACAAATAGCACCTCACTGTTTATCTTCGAGTTTTGTGCTTTGCACAAAACATCGTGTTTTTATGAGAGAGGAGTATGCACTACATAGGAATTGATATCGGTTCAACGGCAACCAAAACCGTTATA